>CP087990.1:1800000-2100000 GCA_021044545.1 Comamonadaceae bacterium M7527 | reverse complement strand
CCACCAGAAAGCGTGGCAGCGCTGGTAGAGGCGGTGCATAGCCACTCAAAAGCCATGCGTGCTTAGCACAAAAATGGCGCTTGCAACAGTCTCGTTGGCGATTAACTGCCCTACTTGTGCACAGAAGTGGGGCAAGCTGCCATCAGGCTTGGAGGCGATCACGTCGCTTGTTTTTTGACAGCGCATATCTCGCAAGTTGTTGATTTTAAAGTGAATTTGTAATTGCTTAATTTTTAAGCAATCTAAGCAAACGCCCGTTTTTATGTGACATACACCGTCACAAAAGCAGTTATAAACAAAGTTATCCACAGAAATTTTGGACAACTTGAAGTCTCATTCCAAATCAAGCACTTAGCCACTTTACCGCCACATTAAATGAGCAATACTGCCTAAACCATGGCGCACTGGCCTGCCGTTATTGTTGCCACCCCCGCCCACTCGCAGCTTGGCCATGCGCTGAGCTATGCATGTGTGCAAGCACTTACACCGGGCACATTGGTGCGGGTACCGCTAGGCAAGCGCGACACGCTGGGCATTGTGGCCCATTGCGATACTGAGTTGCCTCAAGGTGTGTCACCCGCCAACATCAAACCCATCAGTGAGGTACTAAGCGGTTTGCCGCCACTGGATACGCACTGGCTGCAACTGGTGCGCTTTGCCGCCAGCTATTACCAGCGCAGCGCAGGCAGGCGTGGCCTTGGCGGCCCTGCCACCAGAGCTGCGCAAGCTAGACCCCACACAACTGGCCAGACGCTTAAAGCGCAATGCCAAAAGCAATACGCCTGAGCAAGCTGGCGCATTGACCACCGCAACAAGCACGACATTAACTGCCAGCCCCGAGCAGGCGCTGGCGCTTGAGCGTATTGTCGGCGCCACGCAACCCACGCTGCTATTCGGCACAACAGGCAGCGGCAAAACCGAGGTTTACCTGCAGACTGCGGCCAAGCTGCTGGCTGAGCAACCCGACGCCCAGGTGCTGGTGCTGGTGCCAGAAATCAATCTCACGCCACAGCTTGAAGCGCGCTTTGCCCAGCGTTTTGCCCACTTTGGCGTAGCAGCACTGCACAGTGGCCTCACGCCTGCGCAACGTTTACAAAACTGGCTAAGCGCCCACCTGGGCCACGCCCGCATTGTGTTGGGCACACGCATGGCTGTGTTTGCAAGCCTGCCCACGCTGCGCCTCATTGTGGTGGACGAAGAGCACGACCCCAGCTACAAAAGCCAAGAGGGTGCGCGCTACTCTGCGCGCGACTTGGCGGTATACCGCGCCCATGCCACGCCAGGCTGCCAAGTACTGCTGGGCTCAGCCACACCCTCGCTTGAGACCTGGCACGCGGCACAAACCGGGCGCTACCAGCGGCTTGATATGCCTAGCCGCATAGGCGGCGCAGCCCTGCCCAAGTTGCAACTGGTAGACATGGCCAAGCAGCCCAAGCAAACCGTTATTGCTCAAAGCTTGCTGGACGCCATAGCCCAGCGTGCCCAACGTGGCGAGCAAAGCCTGCTGCTGCTCAACCGCCGCGGCTACGCGCCGGTGCTGAGCTGCGGCGACTGCGGCTGGAAAAGCCAATGCCCGCATTGCAGCGCACACCGCGTGTTTCACAAAATAGACCGCACACTGCGCTGCCACCACTGCGGCCTGACAGAGCGCGTGCCCCGCGCCTGTCCAGACTGCGGCAACGTGGACATACAGACAGTGGGCCGGGGCACCGAGCAACTGGAAGAACTTCTGGCTGACAAACTGGCCAGGCATTTGCGCGCAGATGGTCACGCGTTAAAGGTAGCCAGGCTGGACGCCGACACCACGCGCAACAAAGGCGAGCTCACCGCTCAACTGGCGGCCATGCATGCGGGCGAGGTAGACGTGTTGGTGGGCACACAAATGGTGGCCAAAGGCCATGACTTTAGAGGCATTACGCTGGTAGCCGCAATCAACCCAGACGGCGCTTTGTTTGCCAGTGACTTTAGAGCGCCCGAGCGCTTGTTTGCCCTGCTGATGCAAGCCGCTGGCCGAGCGGGCCGCGACGCGGCTTTTATGCAGCAACAGGGTGAAAACGGTGGGCAAGGCGCGCAGCTGTGGGTGCAAACATGGCACCCCACTCACCCCTTGTTTGCGGCCCTGGCCAAGCACGATTACCCCGGCTTTGCCACCACCGAGCTCACTGAGCGCGAATCCGCCATGCTGCCGCCATTTGCCTCGCAAGCGCTGCTGCGCGCAGACGCCAAAAGCCAGGCAGCTGCACAAACGTTTTTAAACCAGGCCAAAGACGCCGCCAATGAACTGGCCGAGCAAATGGGCGTGGGCATCTACCCCGCCGTGCCGCTGACCATTGCACGCGTGGCCAATGTAGAGCGCGCACAAATGCTGGTGGAATGTGCCAACCGCGCCGCACTGCAAAAGTTTTTAGCGCAATGGCAAGCCACCTTGCACCAGCAACGCACCACGCCCGCAGGCAAAGCCATTATTCGCTGGGCAATTGATGTGGATCCGCTCACGATTTGATGGGTGGTGGCGTGCAATCATTGGCCAGACTCCAGCCCAACAGCTGTGTCACACCTTGCACCACCGCGCACAACACATTGGGTCTGCTGCGACAGCCTCTTTAAACCCGCCAGCTCACCATCGCGGAGAAGCTCACAAACGACACCGTCGTGGTGACCAAAATAATGCGGGCAATGCGTCCATTGTCTGCGCCAAAACGCTCGGCCAGTAACGACACGTTGCTGGCGCTGGGCAATGAGGCCACCAGCAGCAAGCAAGTCAGCGTAAATCCATCCAACTCCAGGCCCAGCGCGCGGGCTGTAACGCCACCCAGTAATATCAGCGCTGGGTGCACCAACAGCTTTAACCCAGCGACTGGTGCGTAGTGCGACAAGGGCATGGGGTGAGCGCTGGTCATTTGTGAGCGGGCCAATACCGCACCTATGGTGAACAAGGCCACTGGCGATGCGGCATTGGCCAGCAATTGCACGGTTTGATCAACGGGCTTGGGCAATTCAATTTGATAGGCACTGGCCAGCGCACCCAACAAAATAGCCCACGGCATAGGGTTGCTGGCAACGCCTTTTAGCGCTTGCTTGGCCGCACGCCCTGCGCCTGCCACGCCCGCACCATCCAGCCGTGACAAGGCCACGCACAACGAACTGGTGATCACCATGTCTATGAGAATGGTGGCAATCACCGGGCCCGCACTGGCCGCCCCCAAAATAGTCGCCAACAACGGCACACCCATGAAACCCGTGTTGGGAAACGCCGCTACCAAGGCGCCCAGCGAGGCATCGTTCCAGCCCATGCCGCCGCGCTTGGTAATGGCAATGGCCAGTGCCACCATCACCAAGGCCACGCTTAAATACAGGCCAAACACAACGGGGTTGAACAGCTGCGCAATGGGTGTGGTGGCACCAAAACGGTACAACATGCACGGCAAGGCGAAATACAGCACAAAACCGTTCATGCCGGGAATGGCGGGCAGTGCCAGCCACCCTTTGTAAGTGGCCATAAAGCCTGCCAGCACCAAGGCAAAAAACGGAAATGTGACAAGTAAGACGTTGAGCATGGCCGGTATTTTGGCAGGGTATTGCAGCGCGCGCTGTACCAGGCTGTCAACGAGGTGCCCCACCCGTTATCATCAAAGGCTTTGCCAAACACTGGCCTTACTCCCGTCTCATTTATGTCCGCAGGCCTCAATACCGCTCAGTTAGAAGCCGTTCACCACGTGAGCGGGCCCAGCCTTGTACTGGCAGGGGCGGGCTCGGGCAAGACGCGGGTGATTACGCACAAAATCGCCTACTTGCTGGAGGGCGGGCTGGGTGCCAGTCACATCGCAGCCATTACATTTACCAACAAGGCCGCCGCCGAGATGCGTGAGCGCGCCAGGCAACTGGCGGGCAAAGCCGCTGGCGATGTTCTGATATGCACATTCCACGCGCTGGGTGTGCGCATGTTGCGCCAGTTTGGCAGCTATGTCGGGCTTAAAGAGCAGTTTTCCATTTTGGACAGTGACGACGTCACCAAAATAATGAAAGACTGCGGCGGCTCTACAGACCTCGCAACAGCCCGCCAATGGCAATGGACCATCAGTGCCTGGAAAAACGCAGGCTTGAACGCCGAGCAGGCCCTGGCAGTAGCGGCAGACGAAGACCAGCGCGTGGCCGCCACCATCATGGCGCGCTACGAAGAGCGCTTGGCCGCCTACCAAAGCGTTGACTTTGACGACCTCATCAGCCTGCCACTAAAACTACTCAACAACCATGAGGTGGTGCGCCAACACTACCAGCAGCAGCTGGGCCACGTACTGGTAGACGAGTACCAGGACACCAATGCCACGCAATACGAGTTGCTGAAACTACTCGTGGGCGAGCGCGCACGCCTCACCGCTGTAGGCGACGACGACCAGTCGATTTACGGCTGGCGCGGTGCCACGCTGGACAACCTGAAAAAGCTGCCTGTGGACTTTCCGGCGCTGCGGGTTATCAAGCTGGAACAAAACTACCGCTCCACCTCAGCCATTTTGAACGCGGCCAACAACGTCATAGGGCCCAACCCCAAGCTCTACCCCAAAACACTGTGGAGTGACCTGGGCGATGGCGAGCCGGTGCGCGTGATTGCCTGCGACGCCGAAGACCACGAAGCCGAGCGCGCCGTGGCGCGTATCCAAAGCCTGCGCTCAAGTTCGCAACACAAGGCGTTTAAAGACTTTGCCATTTTGTACCGCGCCAACCACCAAGCCCGTGTGCTGGAGAAGGCACTGCGCAAAGCGCAAATTCCGTACAAGGTATCTGGTGGACAAAGCTTTTTTGACCGCGCAGAAATCAAAGACTTGTGTGCCTGGCTGCGCTTGCTGGTCAACAACGACGACGACCCCGCCTTTTTGCGCGCCATCACCACACCCAAGCGCGGCATTGGTCACCAAAGCTTGGCCCAACTGGGGCAGTTTGCCACCAGCCACAAGTTCAGCTTGTTTGAGGCCTTGTTTGCCAACTCTATAGGTAGCGCCTTACCCGCGCGCGCGGTGGCTGGCCTGCATGAGTTTGGCCGCTACATCAACGACCTGGAGTACCGCGCGCGCCAAACCTTGGGCAAAGAAGACGCCAAAGCGTTTTTGATGGAGTGGCTCAAAGACATTGGCTACGAGCAGTATTTGCTAGAAGGCGAAGACAACGAAAAAGCCGCTGCCACGCGCTGGAGCAACGTGCTGGACTTCATAGACTGGATGGCCCAGCGCTGTGGCGGTGAACTGGACGACACGGCAGGCGTAACAATGGGCAGCGACACCAAAACGCTGCTTGAGGTGGTGCAAACCATTGCCCTGCTGTCGACTATTTCCGAGCGAGAAAAAGACCAGGACATGGTCACGCTGTCAACGCTGCATGCCGCCAAAGGCCTGGAGTGGCCGCACGTGGTGCTGGCGGGTGTTAACGAAGGCTTGCTGCCGTTTAAAACAGACGACGACAGCCTCACGCCTGACGCCTTGGCACTGCGCTTGCAAGAAGAACGCCGCTTGATGTACGTAGGCATCACGCGGGCGCAGCGCACACTGGCGGTGAGCTGGCTGATGCGCCGCAAAAAAGGGCGCGAAACCGTTGCGGGCAAGCCCAGCCGTTTTATTGCCGAGATGGCATTGGACCAAGCCACCGTACGCGAAGACCCGCGAGAAAAACTACGCGCACTGCGCGCCGAGTTTGCGGCCAAAGCCCAACGCACGGCGGATGCGGCTGACGCAACTTGAGGAGGCCCACACCATGTCAAAACAACCCAATGTGCCAACTGCGGTCGCAGCATTTTTGTTGACGACTGTGTTGGCCCTATCGGCCGCACCTGTTGACGCCGCCACTGCCACACCAACCGCTAGCACGACAAGCCAAATAGGCGCTGCCTGCCTCAATGCGGGCGACGATGCCGCGCAACTGGCCTGCTTTCAAGCTTGGGCGCAAACGGTTTTAACGCCCACTGCAACGGCCGTCACGCCAACAAAAACAGCAACACCGGCGACAGCTCAAGCTGAAAAAGCCTTAGCAGCGCCAAACCCAGCCACCAACTGCGACAGTAACAACCCAGAGCACAATGCCTCAGCCTTGCAGCGCTTTTGGGAACTTACGCCACAAACCGATTGCGACACGTTTGGCCTGCGTGGGTACAAACCGCTAAGCCTCATGTGGTCTACCGCCACCGACGTGAACAAACAGCCCAGCTCACCCCAAACAGGCCACACGGCAGCTGTCGCACAGCCCTACCAAAACTACGAAAACCTCATTCAACTGAGCGTGCGTACGAAGGTGGCCAAAGGCTTGCTGGTTAGTGACGGTGTGCGCAAAGACGCGCTGTGGTTTGGCTATACGCAAAAGTCGTTTTGGCAGTTGTTCAACGCTGAACTGTCGCGCCCCTTCAGGGCCACCGACCATGAGCCCGAGATCATGTACATCTACCCCATCAACTACGACTTGGGCAGTGGTTGGAGCTGGCGCTACGCGGGCTTGTCTGTCAACCACCAATCCAACGGCCAAACGCAACCGCTAAGCCGCAGCTGGAACCGTGCTGTTTTGATGGCCGGCATAGACCACCCCAACGGCTCACGCATTGAAGCCAAGCTGTGGCGCCGCCTGCGTGAGAACCCGGCCCACGACGACAACCCCGACATCAGCACATTCATGGGCAAGGGTGAAGTCAGCGCCTTATGGGCCCTGTCACCCAAAACATCGCTTGGCATCACCGCACGCCATGGCCTAAGCGCTGGCGCCAAAGGCGCTGTACAACTCGACTGGTTTAAACAACCCAGCAACCAGGCCACACAACTGGGTGCCGCATCTGGCCTGCGCTACCACGTGCAACTGTTTAGCGGCTACGGCGACAGCCTGACCAGCTACAACCACAAACGCACGGCACTCAGGGTGGGGTTGAGCTTGGTGGACTGGTGATTCATTTGCAATAAGGCCTTCGCCGGGTACGTCAAGAAAAACGCCACCAAACGACTGGCGGCCATTGCCAAGCTGGCGTTTGATGTGATCCCACAAGACCCCTCCCGGGCGGAATACCGTTAGGGCGCAACACTGGGCGCAGATCGAAAGCACTGGTTCCGCGCCAAGTTCTTTCAGCAGTACCGCCTGTTTTTTCGGTACCACGCGGGCGCTAAGGTGATCGTCTACGCCTGGGTCAATGATGACGACACCAAGCGCGCCTACGAGAGCAGCGATGACGCTTACCGCGTCTTTCGAAAGATGCTCGAGACCGGCCACCCACCTGACGACTGGAATCAATTACTAAACCAGGCCGAACTTGCCAGCCATCGGCTAGTGCAAGCACTCAACAACTTGCACATACCGTGAGTACTTTGCAAAACGAACAAGGCGCTAACGAAAAAGCCCCAACCATCGCTGATTGGGGCTTTTGAACTTGGTGGCCTGGGACGGAATCGAACCATCGACACGCGGATTTTCAACGCTGACAAGAGTGCGAAAGAGTTAAATTTTTCAACTGGATTTTGCTTTGGAACAGATTGGTGTGCGAAATTCTGCAACGTTTTTTCTACAAAACATTTAGCACACTGCTGCTGCGCTCGCACCATTTGCACTATGCCTCTCAGCACTGCACTAGCGTGTCTAAGCTGCACAAGCTGCTTGAGCGTAACTGTGCAGCTATCAGCGGTTTTGCTACGGTTGTGCAAGTGACGTTTTGAAAGACACTTAGTCTTGCTCACTTCGCAGCTTGTACAGCTTGCAGACTCTGCCTCTGTAGTGCTCTACGCTTTTGCTCACGCTGCTTGTTGGATAGCGCCAAACGCTGCGCTGCAATCTCTGCCGCAAGCTCAGCCTTTGCGTGTTTGACTTTGTCTTGCAAATGCTGAATGCGCATCTGCGCAAGCGTTTGTGTCTTTGCAGTAGTGCGTGCACGCTTGGCTGCACGCTGCTTGCTGCCTTGCTTTGTGTTGCTGGCAGCATCACTGCTAGACGAAGCTGGCTTTGATTGCGCTGCGCTCTGTGATGTCGTTTTGAATTCCTTGTACTGCATGGAGTATTTATCAACGCAGCACAAGACAATCTACAGAGCGACTTTGATTGCATCGCTTGCATCAACGCTTAAAGCCAAGCTTCAATTTGTCTGATGCAACATCGATTGCAGCATCTAGCTCACCGTTTAGCACCGCAGCTTTAATCAGCTCTAACGTTGGCACAAGCTCTTGTGTGCTTGCTACCTCAACGCTCCACCTGCCTTTTGCTAGCTCAAGCACTTTTGTACCGTAGCGCACGCTCAGTGCCAACTTACCGTTGTCTGCCGTAAACCACCACGCCTTCACTGTCTTGTACTGCTCCACTTGCTTTCGCATACCATCTGCGTCCGTAACAGTCTTGAACTTGATTGGTTTGTATGTTGAGCCGAGTTGTTGGGCTTTCGCCAACTCAGCTTGCTCGAACAAACGCTTCGCCAGTTTGTTGCGTCGCTGCTGTATTGGAGTTACGTGCGAGGGCTTTTGTGCTGCTGTGAGCTTTAGAGTGCCAAGTGTTGCTGTCATGTTGCTGTGTTCCTATGCAGTTGCAATACAGCTAGTGTGTTGTCACCACCACAACTTGAGCAACCGAAAAAGGCGATGAGCGTCAAAGTGCCACACATGCACTGCACTGCACTGCAGCACTTATTGCCAAACAACGCTTCAGTTTCGCCAAGGTTTTGTTTGGCAGATGCTAAATACTTGCATGAACAAACAAGAACAGCAATATCAAATTCGAGTAAGTGCATTGCGTGACACTGAAGCAACTGATGCGTGGCTAAAGCAAAGAGGCTTAGCTGCAGCGACGTTTGCAACGACAGACGCACTACTCCTTAAAGCACAAGCAGCTGCGAAGCGAACACTTGGCATTCACGCAGAGCATGCGCAGCTTGAGCTTATAGACAGTAAGCAAGCTACGGTACTCGGCGACTACCTCAAGTGCATCCAGAACAAACGCAAACGAGCGCGACTGAGCGACAAGCGTGCCTACCAAGTGCTCAACATCTGCACACGAGCTAACAAGCGATTGTTCAGGCAGCACAGACAGAACAAACACTAAGGCAAACACCAAGGCAACACCACGCAGATAAAGCACTGCGCTATCAAAGGCTAAAAACGCAAAGGGAAATATGACGGCTAATGACTTTGCAATCACTACACAGTTGGCATGAAGGCTGTGTAGAACGAGAGTGCCGCTGAGTATCTGCAAAGCAAACCAATGCTGAAGCAGTTTGGAAGTTTTAATACATACGTCTTCCGTCAAACTCACTCATGCTTGTACTGCGACGGACTTTATACGGAACAGACTACAACGACAGCTACTGTTCGCACACTGTGCGACATAGCCGTCGTTTGCTCGAAACATTTCCAAAACAGTCATGTCAAAAGACAGAAGAGCACAGCAGAGAGCGACGAGCGAACTGCTAGCAAGCAGCTGCTTGCTCTTACTTGCCAATGAAGTGTAAGCACTTCACAAACAGCACCGAGTGCAAATCACCACCTCACTTCTGTAAGTACTTCACCGCAACTTTTTGCGCAGCAGAAATATTTGAGCTGCAGATGAATTTGTGAGCACAGCGAGCACAACACGCAAACACGTCAAATCCTTCGTCTAAGCGCATAAAAGAGGTGCATGAAGAGCTGAGCAGCAGCACATATATCAAAACGCTTGCAGAGCGCAGCAGCGTTCAGCTAAATACACAGCCAAAGAGAACACACAAAGTTCGTGAACCAAGTGCTAGTGCGTTGAAAACCTACAACTCATCAAAGCACCGCCAAATTGAACGGACTTGGTTGCTCAAACACTGGCAATGAAAACACACTAACAACACTGAAAATCTTTGAGGAACACAAATGGCTGCAGCTAAATCACTAACCAGCGCGGAACTTGCGCACACACTCGACTACATCAGCACACGCAAGTTTGCAGCACGCGATAGAGCGATGCTGTTGATGATGGTGATGAGTGGTTTGCGTGTGAGCGAGGTGGCAGACTTGAAGCTGTGTGATGTACGCGATGCGAACGGCACGGTTCGAGCAGAAATATATCTAGGTGCTCACCGCGTCAAACACAACCATGCACGCACTGTGTATGTGAGCACACGACTGCAAGAGGAACTGCAGTGCTACATCAACTCGCGCAAGTGGTACGAGGAGGAGCAAGCACTGTTCACAACTTACAGTGGTGCACGCAAGGGATTCAGCGCCAACGTGCTGTCACAGCACTTTTACTGGTTGTTCAAAGCTGCTGGCATCAAAGGTGCAAGCAGTCACAGTGGACGCAAGACGTTTTTAACGTCACTCGCAAGTCAAGGTGTCAGCGTGTTTGTGCTTGCTTCACTTGCTGGTCACAAGAGCATTGCAACCACACAGCGTTACATCACTGTCAATGATGATGTGAAGCGCAGAGCTGTCGAGTTGGTTTGAGCGTGGTTTAAAACGACACAGCTACGACAAGGGGAACTTGCCCTTTGCTGTATTGCCAATGATGCGCTTGGCTTGCGTGACATAGCGGTGCACAGTAGCCCCAAGCGTGTTACGTCCACTCAATCTATCGCCACTATCGTCACTCGTCGCGTCTTTGATTGCAGCTCTGTTTAGCTTCAGCTCTGCAGCTATTTGCCACAGTGCCAATTTATCTGCTTTGCTGCGTGCTTGATTGTCTATCCACAAGTCATAAACAGCCAATGTGTTTTGCAAACCATTAATGGTGTAGTTGCGCTCTAGCGCATATAGAGCAGTACTGTGTTCTTTCAGCTTTGCAATAGATGGACGTCCACGTTTAACGTCTGTGTGTCGTTTATCTAATAGCTTGCCGAACGCAGACTTGATAGAACGCTTGCTCATCTCCAAAGGTACAGCCACCACAAGCACATCATCAGCGTGCCAACTAGCTTGCCACTGCTCAGCGCTTGCCAACTCGCCAAAACGCACTGCCAAATGTTGCTCAGCGAATAGCGTTACTCCCCTATCGTTACTTGTCCACCACTCGTGGAAGTTGTCGTTTCGAACGTCACCAAAGTCAGCGTAGAGCTTTGCAAGCTTACCTTTGCCACCACGCTCACAGCACGCTATGTAGTCAGCGTTACGACGCAAGTACTGCCACCACCAATAGTAAGGGCTGCGCTGCTGATTACCAATCGACAAACGACTGCTTTGCTTACCAAAGCGTGGAGTTGGTGCTGAAAAATATCTTCTCATATTCTTAACATCTAATACTAGCACGTAAGACGTTTATGGCTGTAAAACGTTGATTTTAATATAATTATTACATCGCAAGCAATAATGCAAACGATAATTTTTTACACGATATTTTGGAGATTTTTATGCAAGTTACCACCAAATCAGCTGTCGTTTCAAACGACACACACACTTCAGCAACAGCTACCAATGAGGCAGCATTTGACATGACAGCTGCAGCTTCACTGCAAGCAATGGAGAACAAACGCACGCAATGGCAAAACAACGCTTTTCGCACAAGCAACCAACAGCTGTATAGCGTACTTGCTGACTGCTTGTCTTATGGAGCTCCTTTGGAGGTGTCTGCTGCGAAGCAGCGTGCCAATGAACTGCAAGCGTTTTTAAAGGAACGCAAGCTAGTCGTTAAACGTGAAAGTCCACTGATGACACGTATCGTTAAAGCAGTATTTGGCGATGTAGACAGACGACGTGTTAGCACGTACTCGCTTGTGCTGCGAAGTGCACAGAAGGAAGGTGTATTGCCAAGTGCTTTGGCAGATTGGATTGAACAGCGTGGTGGCATACAAGAAGTTCGCTTGTCAAAGAGTGCCACGTACATCAGTCCAAAAATCAAAGCAGAAATGATGCAAGAACATATCTCAAGCATGCCAATACTTGGAAGCGTTAGCTCTAAACAGCTGAGTGAAATGAGCGACAGCAACTATGTTGGCGAAGAGTGTGTGCTGATTGCAGAGCAGCAAGCAGATGGCAGCTTTGCAATCAAGTCAATCGTTCGCTCAGCGACTGCACTGAACGCTGCACTGCTGTCGATGTACAGCGAAAACGCTGAAGCTTTCAAGCTAGCAGCTTAAACATAACCAACCAACAAATCAACAAACGAAAGACAAACATGAACAAATTTGAATATACCCCTACCACCATCGACGAAATTGTCTTTGGAAACGACGAATCACGCGAACTGATTGAAGACATTGTCAGTGGCAGCTTACCTTTTCCATACGAAGGCAAGAGTGGCATTTTGCTGTATGGCACATTTGGCAGTGGTAAGACAACGCTTGCACGCTTGCTACCTTCTGCTATCGAATTTGGCAAGACACAAGACACGTTGGCAATGGAGGCTGAGTTTTTTGGCTGTCAGCAAGGGCATACAAACACGACGATTATGGAGTCTGTGAAAAAGATGATGAACGTGCAATCTTTGAATGCGAGTGGTTTGCACTACTTGATTTTTGATGAGGTGGATAACTTGAGCAAGCTCGCACAAGGCAGCATGAAAACAGTGCTCAACAACAAGCGTGCTGTGTTCATCCTCACCACCAACAACATCGCAGCGTTAGACAAGGGTTTGAAGGATAGATGCGTGTTGATAGAGATGAACGCAGCAGCAGATGCTGAGTTTTTGCCAATCGCTCGACGCATGGCAAGCGATGCAGAAGTGGTTTTAAACGACAGTCAACTGTTAGCTGCCATCAGTGGCAACAATGGCTCGTTTAGGAATGTGATGTTCAGCTTGCAGCGTTTGATGCTAAAAGTGCAGCGCGGCAATGCAGCTGCGAGAGCAGCACTCAACAGCATCAAACAAGCTGCTAGCAAGTAGTCCTAGTCAGACAACAAAAAAGCCACTAGCTCAACACTAGTGGCTTTTTATTTGGACTTTGGCACGCTACACAGCAACGACATGGTTTGATGACGACTTTGGCGAGCGTGCCTCTTGCAACACAACGCGAATAAACGCTACGAATATTCCAAGAAACAAACCACCAAGCAAACCAAACAACGCATTCTTCACCGCAGCTTTTAGCGCATCAACGCTGCTACTGCTCACTTGTGGCGCTCTGATGACTTCGTACAACGAGCCAACTTTCCCTAGCTTTGCAGCACGTGCCATAAGATTGATTCTGTCCAATGTCTGTGCATAGTTTGAGAGCTCAGACACCACGTAGCTAACGCTCTTGTCTAGTGCCTCACGATTACTGATAACTTGCACGCTGCGCGGCTGGCTCAATGCATCAACAATAGCTTCAATACGCTGCTTTTCAGTTGCAAGCTCAGCGGCTTCAAAAGACAACTCTTTGCGCTCCTTCAGCAAGTCTTGCTTGTACTTCGCATCAGATAGTTCGTCGCCAATACGCATAAGTTTTGTCAAGAAGTCGTCGCCAATTTGAGGCGATAAATTGCCATTTTTGTCTGCAGCATTTTGAGTACTCGCCGACTTCGTCTCAGCACTGTCCGTGTACTCGCGGTAGACGCGATTGATCACGTCAGACTTGCGCTCGGCTTCTGCAATTTTTTCTTCTAACTCTCGTTGTCGACTGCTCAAGTACAAACTTGCCGCCTCAGCGTTAGATCGTGGCGGCGCAATGAGGAACGTTCGCTGCAGCGTACTCAAGTGAAAGTTTTCTAAGTTCAGTATGAGCTTGCCAACATCACCAACTGTGCTTTGAGTTTGTTCGTCTTTTAAAACTGCTACGACAGCATCTTGCTGTAACGCAAGTGCAGCCACTTTTAATTGTCTCGCAAAGTCGCGTAGGTAGTCACCAACGACGATGTACTCAGCAGTATCAAGTAGATACTGATCCAACTTGCTTGGCACTACAACCTCAAGATCCAACACGCCGTACTCTTGAATACTCACAGAAGCCCACTGCTTAGGAATATCTGCCAACACTTTCTGTGCAACCGCTTTGGACACTTTTGCAGCTGAGTCTCCACTCCACTGCAGCATCAAAAATCTGCCATTGCTGTTTCGTGTTTCTTGTTGATACTGCTCATCCAATTTTTGACGATCAAGTGCGCTTAGCTTTTTTTCACTAAAAAGATCCGCGTACTTAGCGTCCATTGCAGCTTGGTTAGGTATCCACGGATAAGCGTTGACTGCAGATACAAACTCCTCCAACTCAATGTCGTAGTCATCCAGGCTGTTTGCTCGATACACCCTTGAGAGCACTTTGCTCGCAATCACATCTGTTGGTGCGTACTTGGAGCCGTTTGGATACTCGCCAAGCTCTGCACCTTTGAAGTTCAGCTTGACATGCACAGTAGCAACCGTGTTGGTGAATGAGCTTGCTTGCGAAAAGAGTCCTTGCACACCACCAACAGCAAAGCCAAGAACCACAAACACAACAACGACTAGCCGTTTACTCCAAAGGTTAGTAAAGAACCTACCTAGATCAATTTCGTCTGAAGACTCAAATCGCTGCTCGTTCATGCCATACCTCTAGTGATCTCTTTTATTAGAAAGAACACTGAGGCACCAAAACCAACAACAGCAGACACAAGAGCGAGCTTTGCTCCAAAGGTAAATTTGATTTTTTTCATTGCTAAGTCGTTCTAAAAACAGCGCCTAGCGTAAGCTCGTAAACATAGCGTCTAGCAATATTTAGCGCCGAAAACAGTGATGTATCAGCATAAAAATCTTTTAACGTTTTGTTTTTTATTGAAATACTGTTTTTGCATTTAGTTTTTACTTTGACCATGAAATGACTGCATCATCGCAGCATGTTTTTTGAGACAGCTGCAAGAGTTTTGTCAGCGCAATCGTTTGAACGAAGCGTTTTGGCAGTCAGTAGACGTGACGAGTTAACAGTTCTGCTTGAACTGTTTCGCGTTCATCCGTCTGCGCTCATGCTCAAGTCTTTAAATGTGATGTGCCAATCATCCTTGCCAACACTCAAGCGAAGCGTGGAACGCTTGGAGCGCCTTGAGCTCATAGAGCGTCAACATGGACATGACAAGCGTGCGAAGTACTACTGTCTGAGCAAACGCGGTGTTATCCAAGTGCGCCAGTACTTGAAGCAGCTTGAAGGATCGTCTTAGAGTTGTGGTTTTAAACGACAGCTTCAAGCCAACTTCTCAGCTGCCATAGTCGCTGTGAGCTTGCTGTAGTGCCTCTCAATCATCGCTGCACTGTTGCCAAGCTGCTTGCTGAGTGTGTGTATGTCTGCACTACCCTCCAACAGTGCAAGCGTGGCGTAGGTATGGCGTATTGAGTACAGCGTGCGACTCTGCCCTTGTGTGTTCTTGAGCATGCCACTGTCACGCATCAGCTTGCGAA
Source organism: Comamonadaceae bacterium M7527 (assembly GCA_021044545.1). NCBI lineage: Bacteria > Pseudomonadati > Pseudomonadota > Betaproteobacteria > Burkholderiales > Comamonadaceae > Comamonadaceae bacterium M7527. The sequence continues at coordinate 2,084,763 of CP087990.1, read as the reverse complement.
ACGTGCCAACCAAGCTGTGTGGCTGATGTCCATCGCTGTATCTGAACAGCAGTTGTTGCACTCGCGCTGCAAACAGGGTTTCAAACGACATCTCACAAACATCCCTTTGTCTAGCGTGCAGCCGTTGCAGCGCATGGACGGCTGCGTGTTTGGCAATCAACCATCTGCTGCCAGTTTTGCCACTCACGTGTATGCGCAAGTAACGCACACCATCCTTTGTGTGCCACTCTATGTCGCGCCAACGTATGTTCATCGCCTCTGTGCCGTGCCTCATGCCAGTAAAAAGCAGCAGCTCCACGTAGTCACGCAGCAAAGGGCGAATTTCACGCTCTACGGCTTTGACACCTTGTGTGCACCACTGCTCCATAAACGCCAGCAGTGCCGTCATCTCGTCGCCACTGAATGCTGCTCGTGTAGTGCCCTTCATGCCCTTGCTTGTGAGTTTTGGCAGTGGTACTCGCTCACTGATGTAGCCACGCTCTACAGCTGTTGCAGTCAATCTGCTCCAAGCACTTGTGAAAGTGTTGAGCGTGCTTGTCTTTGGTGCCCTAGACAGCCGTCTATCTCGCCACAGCTCAAACTCGCGTATGTCTGTGTGCGTCAATGATTCAAACAAGCGTTCGCCAAAGTACGGCACAAAGTAGCGCTCGATGATGCTCAAGTAATCGTTGAGCGCAGTCTTCTTGCCTTTTGCGTCTATCTGCTGCCGCAGCTCAGCACAGCAAACAGCTGCAATCTGTGCAACAGAGTGTGCACGGTGTGCTAAACCAAGACGCTGTCGATAGCGTGATTCATCGTAGATATCACATGCGCGAGCAATGGCATGTTCTAGAGCTGCTTTGCCAGTGCTAGCTCTTGTCCAAGTTCCGTCGCTTAGCTTGTAGCGACATTGGTACTGCAAGCTGCGGCTGCGTTTGTAGATGACAAGCTCACCATCACGCAAGCGAATGGTGGTGGTTAGTGTGCAGTGGTGAGTGTTGGCTAGCTTGTGCATCGTCTACTGCGCAGCACTAGCAGAATGAGATGCACAAACAAAAACACCGTAGTCTTTTGCAAGACTACGGTGAATATTTGGTGGCCTGGGACGGAATCGAACCATCGACACGCGGATTTTCAACGCTGACAAGAGTGCGAAAGAGTTAAATTTTTCAACTGGATTTTGCTTTGGAACAGATTGGTGTGCGAAATTCTGCAACGTTTTTTCTACAAAACATTTAGCACACTGCTGCTGCGCTCGCACCATTTGCACTATGCCTCTCAGCACTGCACTAGCGTGTCTAAGCTGCACAAGCTGCTTGAGCGTAACTGTGCAGCTATCAGCGGTTTTGCTACGGTTGTGCAAGTGACGTTTTGAAAGACACTTAGTCTTGCTCACGCTTCGCAGCTTGTACAGCTTGCAGACTCTGCCTCTGTAGTGCTCTACGCTTTTGCTCACGCTGCTTGTTGGATAGCGCCAAACGCTGCGCTGCAATCTCTGCCGCAAGCTCAGCCTTTGCGTGTTTGACTTTGTCTTGCAAATGCTGAATGCGCATCTGCGCAAGCGTTTGTGTCTTTGCAGTAGTGCGTGCACGCTTGGCTGCACGCTGCTTGCTGCCTTGCTTTGTGTTGCTGGCAGCATCACTGCTAGACGAAGCTGGCTTTGATTGCGCTGCGCTCTGTGATGTCGTTTTGAATTCCTTGTACTGCATGGAGTATTTATCAACGCAGCACAAGACAATCTACAGAGCGACTTTGATTGCATCGCTTGCATCAACGCTTAAAGCCAAGCTTCAATTTGTCTGATGCAACATCGATTGCAGCATCTAGCTCACCGTTTAGCACCGCAGCTTTAATCAGCTCTAACGTTGGCACAAGCTCTTGTGTGCTTGCTACCTCAACGCTCCACCTGCCTTTTGCTAGCTCAAGCACTTTTGTACCGTAGCGCACGCTCAGTGCCAACTTACCGTTGTCTGCCGTAAACCACCACGCCTTCACTGTCTTGTACTGCTCCACTTGCTTTCGCATACCATCTGCGTCCGTAACAGTCTTGAACTTGATTGGTTTGTATGTTGAGCCGAGTTGTTGGGCTTTCGCCAACTCAGCTTGCTCGAACAAACGCTTCGCCAGTTTGTTGCGTCGCTGCTGTATTGGAGTTACGTGCGAGGGCTTTTGTGCTGCTGTGAGCTTTAGAGTGCCAAGTGTTGCTGTCATGTTGCTGTGTTCCTATGCAGTTGCAATACAGCTAGTGTGTTGTCACCACCACAACTTGAGCAACCGAAAAAGGCGATGAGCGTCAAAGTGCCACACATGCACTGCACTGCACTGCAGCACTTATTGCCAAACAACGCTTCAGTTTCGCCAAGGTTTTGTTTGGCAGATGCTAAATACTTGCATGAACAAACAAGAACAGCAATATCAAATTCGAGTAAGTGCATTGCGTGACACTGAAGCAACTGATGCGTGGCTAAAGCAAAGAGGCTTAGCTGCAGCGACGTTTGCAACGACAGACGCACTACTCCTTAAAGCACAAGCAGCTGCGAAGCGAACACTTGGCATTCACGCAGAGCATGCGCAGCTTGAGCTTATAGACAGTAAGCAAGCTACGGTACTCGGCGACTACCTCAAGTGCATCCAGAACAAACGCAAACGAGCGCGACTGAGCGACAAGCGTGCCTACCAAGTGCTCAACATCTGCACACGAGCTAACAAGCGATTGTTCAGGCAGCACAGACAGAACAAACACTAAGGCAAACACCAAGGCAACACCACGCAGATAAAGCACTGCGCTATCAAAGGCTAAAAACGCAAAGGGAAATATGACGGCTAATGACTTTGCAATCACTACACAGTTGGCATGAAGGCTGTGTAGAACGAGAGTGCCGCTGAGTATCTGCAAAGCAAACCAATGCTGAAGCAGTTTGGAAGTTTTAATACATACGTCTTCCGTCAAACTCACTCATGCTTGTACTGCGACGGACTTTATACGGAACAGACTACAACGACAGCTACTGTTCGCACACTGTGCGACATAGCCGTCGTTTGCTCGAAACATTTCCAAAACAGTCATGTCAAAAGACAGAAGAGCACAGCAGAGAGCGACGAGCGAACTGCTAGCAAGCAGCTGCTTGCTCTTACTTGCCAATGAAGTGTAAGCACTTCACAAACAGCACCGAGTGCAAATCACCACCTCACTTCTGTAAGTACTTCACCGCAACTTTTTGCGCAGCAGAAATATTTGAGCTGCAGATGAATTTGTGAGCACAGCGAGCACAACACGCAAACACGTCAAATCCTTCGTCTAAGCGCATAAAAGAGGTGCATGAAGAGCTGAGCAGCAGCACATATATCAAAACGCTTGCAGAGCGCAGCAGCGTTCAGCTAAATACACAGCCAAAGAGAACACACAAAGTTCGTGAACCAAGTGCTAGTGCGTTGAAAACCTACAACTCATCAAAGCACCGCCAAATTGAACGGACTTGGTTGCTCAAACACTGGCAATGAAAACACACTAACAACACTGAAAATCTTTGAGGAACACAAATGGCTGCAGCTAAATCACTAACCAGCGCGGAACTTGCGCACACACTCGACTACATCAGCACACGCAAGTTTGCAGCACGCGATAGAGCGATGCTGTTGATGATGGTGATGAGTGGTTTGCGTGTGAGCGAGGTGGCAGACTTGAAGCTGTGTGATGTACGCGATGCGAACGGCACGGTTCGAGCAGAAATATATCTAGGTGCTCACCGCGTCAAACACAACCATGCACGCACTGTGTATGTGAGCACACGACTGCAAGAGGAACTGCAGTGCTACATCAACTCGCGCAAGTGGTACGAGGAGGAGCAAGCACTGTTCACAACTTACAGTGGTGCACGCAAGGGATTCAGCGCCAACGTGCTGTCACAGCACTTTTACTGGTTGTTCAAAGCTGCTGGCATCAAAGGTGCAAGCAGTCACAGTGGACGCAAGACGTTTTTAACGTCACTCGCAAGTCAAGGTGTCAGCGTGTTTGTGCTTGCTTCACTTGCTGGTCACAAGAGCATTGCAACCACACAGCGTTACATCACTGTCAATGATGATGTGAAGCGCAGAGCTGTCGAGTTGGTTTGAGCGTGGTTTAAAACGACACAGCTACGACAAGGGGAACTTGCCCTTTGCTGTATTGCCAATGATGCGCTTGGCTTGCGTGACATAGCGGTGCACAGTAGCCCCAAGCGTGTTACGTCCACTCAATCTATCGCCACTATCGTCACTCGTCGCGTCTTTGATTGCAGCTCTGTTTAGCTTCAGCTCTGCAGCTATTTGCCACAGTGCCAATTTATCTGCTTTGCTGCGTGCTTGATTGTCTATCCACAAGTCATAAACAGCCAATGTGTTTTGCAAACCATTAATGGTGTAGTTGCGCTCTAGCGCATATAGAGCAGTACTGTGTTCTTTCAGCTTTGCAATAGATGGACGTCCACGTTTAACGTCTGTGTGTCGTTTATCTAATAGCTTGCCGAACGCAGACTTGATAGAACGCTTGCTCATCTCCAAAGGTACAGCCACCACAAGCACATCATCAGCGTGCCAACTAGCTTGCCACTGCTCAGCGCTTGCCAACTCGCCAAAACGCACTGCCAAATGTTGCTCAGCGAATAGCGTTACTCCCCTATCGTTACTTGTCCACCACTCGTGGAAGTTGTCGTTTCGAACGTCACCAAAGTCAGCGTAGAGCTTTGCAAGCTTACCTTTGCCACCACGCTCACAGCACGCTATGTAGTCAGCGTTACGACGCAAGTACTGCCACCACCAATAGTAAGGGCTGCGCTGCTGATTACCAATCGACAAACGACTGCTTTGCTTACCAAAGCGTGGAGTTGGTGCTGAAAAATATCTTCTCATATTCTTAACATCTAATACTAGCACGTAAGACGTTTATGGCTGTAAAACGTTGATTTTAATATAATTATTACATCGCAAGCAATAATGCAAACGATAATTTTTTACACGATATTTTGGAGATTTTTATGCAAGTTACCACCAAATCAGCTGTCGTTTCAAACGACACACACACTTCAGCAACAGCTACCAATGAGGCAGCATTTGACATGACAGCTGCAGCTTCACTGCAAGCAATGGAGAACAAACGCACGCAATGGCAAAACAACGCTTTTCGCACAAGCAACCAACAGCTGTATAGCGTACTTGCTGACTGCTTGTCTTATGGAGCTCCTTTGGAGGTGTCTGCTGCGAAGCAGCGTGCCAATGAACTGCAAGCGTTTTTAAAGGAACGCAAGCTAGTCGTTAAACGTGAAAGTCCACTGATGACACGTATCGTTAAAGCAGTATTTGGCGATGTAGACAGACGACGTGTTAGCACGTACTCGCTTGTGCTGCGAAGTGCACAGAAGGAAGGTGTATTGCCAAGTGCTTTGGCAGATTGGATTGAACAGCGTGGTGGCATACAAGAAGTTCGCTTGTCAAAGAGTGCCACGTACATCAGTCCAAAAATCAAAGCAGAAATGATGCAAGAACATATCTCAAGCATGCCAATACTTGGAAGCGTTAGCTCTAAACAGCTGAGTGAAATGAGCGACAGCAACTATGTTGGCGAAGAGTGTGTGCTGATTGCAGAGCAGCAAGCAGATGGCAGCTTTGCAATCAAGTCAATCGTTCGCTCAGCGACTGCACTGAACGCTGCACTGCTGTCGATGTACAGCGAAAACGCTGAAGCTTTCAAGCTAGCAGCTTAAACATAACCAACCAACAAATCAACAAACGAAAGACAAACATGAACAAATTTGAATATACCCCTACCACCATCGACGAAATTGTCTTTGGAAACGACGAATCACGCGAACTGATTGAAGACATTGTCAGTGGCAGCTTACCTTTTCCATACGAAGGCAAGAGTGGCATTTTGCTGTATGGCACATTTGGCAGTGGTAAGACAACGCTTGCACGCTTGCTACCTTCTGCTATCGAATTTGGCAAGACACAAGACACGTTGGCAATGGAGGCTGAGTTTTTTGGCTGTCAGCAAGGGCATACAAACACGACGATTATGGAGTCTGTGAAAAAGATGATGAACGTGCAATCTTTGAATGCGAGTGGTTTGCACTACTTGATTTTTGATGAGGTGGATAACTTGAGCAAGCTCGCACAAGGCAGCATGAAAACAGTGCTCAACAACAAGCGTGCTGTGTTCATCCTCACCACCAACAACATCGCAGCGTTAGACAAGGGTTTGAAGGATAGATGCGTGTTGATAGAGATGAACGCAGCAGCAGATGCTGAGTTTTTGCCAATCGCTCGACGCATGGCAAGCGATGCAGAAGTGGTTTTAAACGACAGTCAACTGTTAGCTGCCATCAGTGGCAACAATGGCTCGTTTAGGAATGTGATGTTCAGCTTGCAGCGTTTGATGCTAAAAGTGCAGCGCGGCAATGCAGCTGCGAGAGCAGCACTCAACAGCATCAAACAAGCTGCTAGCAAGTAGTCCTAGTCAGACAACAAAAAAGCCACTAGCTCAACACTAGTGGCTTTTTATTTGGACTTTGGCACGCTACACAGCAACGACATGGTTTGATGACGACTTTGGCGAGCGTGCCTCTTGCAACACAACGCGAATAAACGCTACGAATATTCCAAGAAACAAACCACCAAGCAAACCAAACAACGCATTCTTCACCGCAGCTTTTAGCGCATCAACGCTGCTACTGCTCACTTGTGGCGCTCTGATGACTTCGTACAACGAGCCAACTTTCCCTAGCTTTGCAGCACGTGCCATAAGATTGATTCTGTCCAATGTCTGTGCATAGTTTGAGAGCTCAGACACCACGTAGCTAACGCTCTTGTCTAGTGCCTCACGATTACTGATAACTTGCACGCTGCGCGGCTGGCTCAATGCATCAACAATAGCTTCAATACGCTGCTTTTCAGTTGCAAGCTCAGCGGCTTCAAAAGACAACTCTTTGCGCTCCTTCAGCAAGTCTTGCTTGTACTTCGCATCAGATAGTTCGTCGCCAATACGCATAAGTTTTGTCAAGAAGTCGTCGCCAATTTGAGGCGATAAATTGCCATTTTTGTCTGCAGCATTTTGAGTACTCGCCGACTTCGTCTCAGCACTGTCCGTGTACTCGCGGTAGACGCGATTGATCACGTCAGACTTGCGCTCGGCTTCTGCAATTTTTTCTTCTAACTCTCGTTGTCGACTGCTCAAGTACAAACTTGCCGCCTCAGCGTTAGATCGTGGCGGCGCAATGAGGAACGTTCGCTGCAGCGTACTCAAGTGAAAGTTTTCTAAGTTCAGTATGAGCTTGCCAACATCACCAACTGTGCTTTGAGTTTGTTCGTCTTTTAAAACTGCTACGACAGCATCTTGCTGTAACGCAAGTGCAGCCACTTTTAATTGTCTCGCAAAGTCGCGTAGGTAGTCACCAACGACGATGTACTCAGCAGTATCAAGTAGATACTGATCCAACTTGCTTGGCACTACAACCTCAAGATCCAACACGCCGTACTCTTGAATACTCACAGAAGCCCACTGCTTAGGAATATCTGCCAACACTTTCTGTGCAACCGCTTTGGACACTTTTGCAGCTGAGTCTCCACTCCACTGCAGCATCAAAAATCTGCCATTGCTGTTTCGTGTTTCTTGTTGATACTGCTCATCCAATTTTTGACGATCAAGTGCGCTTAGCTTTTTTTCACTAAAAAGATCCGCGTACTTAGCGTCCATTGCAGCTTGGTTAGGTATCCACGGATAAGCGTTGACTGCAGATACAAACTCCTCCAACTCAATGTCGTAGTCATCCAGGCTGTTTGCTCGATACACCCTTGAGAGCACTTTGCTCGCAATCACATCTGTTGGTGCGTACTTGGAGCCGTTTGGATACTCGCCAAGCTCTGCACCTTTGAAGTTCAGCTTGACATGCACAGTAGCAACCGTGTTGGTGAATGAGCTTGCTTGCGAAAAGAGTCCTTGCACACCACCAACAGCAAAGCCAAGAACCACAAACACAACAACGACTAGCCGTTTACTCCAAAGGTTAGTAAAGAACCTACCTAGATCAATTTCGTCTGAAGACTCAAATCGCTGCTCGTTCATGCCATACCTCTAGTGATCTCTTTTATTAGAAAGAACACTGAGGCACCAAAACCAACAACAGCAGACACAAGAGCGAGCTTTGCTCCAAAGGTAAATTTGATTTTTTTCATTGCTAAGTCGTTCTAAAAACAGCGCCTAGCGTAAGCTCGTAAACATAGCGTCTAGCAATATTTAGCGCCGAAAACAGTGATGTATCAGCATAAAAATCTTTTAACGTTTTGTTTTTTATTGAAATACTGTTTTTGCATTTAGTTTTTACTTTGACCATGAAATGACTGCATCATCGCAGCATGTTTTTTGAGACAGCTGCAAGAGTTTTGTCAGCGCAATCGTTTGAACGAAGCGTTTTGGCAGTCAGTAGACGTGACGAGTTAACAGTTCTGCTTGAACTGTTTCGCGTTCATCCGTCTGCGCTCATGCTCAAGTCTTTAAATGTGATGTGCCAATCATCCTTGCCAACACTCAAGCGAAGCGTGGAACGCTTGGAGCGCCTTGAGCTCATAGAGCGTCAACATGGACATGACAAGCGTGCGAAGTACTACTGTCTGAGCAAACGCGGTGTTATCCAAGTGCGCCAGTACTTGAAGCAGCTTGAAGGATCGTCTTAGAGTTGTGGTTTTAAACGACAGCTTCAAGCCAACTTCTCAGCTGCCATAGTCGCTGTGAGCTTGCTGTAGTGCCTCTCAATCATCGCTGCACTGTTGCCAAGCTGCTTGCTGAGTGTGTGTATGTCTGCACTACCCTCCAACAGTGCAAGCGTGGCGTAGGTATGGCGTATTGAGTACAGCGTGCGACTCTGCCCTTGTGTGTTCTTGAGCATGCCACTGTCACGCATCAGCTTGCGAAACGTGCCAACCAAGCTGTGTGGCTGATGTCCATCGCTGTATCTGAACAGCAGTTGTTGCACTCGCGCTGCAAACAGGGTTTCAAACGACATCTCACAAACATCCCTTTGTCTAGCGTGCAGCCGTTGCAGCGCATGGACGGCTGCGTGTTTGGCAATCAACCATCTGCTGCCAGTTTTGCCACTCACGTGTATGCGCAAGTAGCGCACACCATCCTTTGTGTGCCACTCTATGTCGCGCCAACGTATGTTCATCGCCTCTGTGCCGTGCCTCATGCCAGTAAACAGCAGCAGCTCTACATAGTCGCGCAGCAAAGGGCGAATTTCACGCTGAACAGCTTTGACACCTTGCTTGCACCACTGCTCCATAAACGCTAGCAGTGCAGTCATCTCGTCGCCGCTGAATGCTGCTCGTGTAGTGCCCTTCATGCCCTTGCTTGTGGGCTTTGGCAGTGGTACTCGCTCACTGATGTAGCCTCGCTCTACAGCTACTGCAGTCAATCTGCTCCAAGCACTTGTGAAATTGTTGAGCGTGCTTGTCTTTGGAGCTCTAGACAGCGGCCTATCGCGCCACAGCTCAAACTCACGTATGTCTGTGTGCGTCAATGATTCAAGCAAGCGTTCGCCAAAGTAAGGCACAAAGTAACGCTCGATGATGCTCAAGTAGTCGTTGAGCGCAGTCTTCTTGCCTTTTGCATCTATCTGCTGCCGTAGCTCAGCACAGCAAACAGCTGCAATCTGTGCAACAGAGTGTGCACGGTGTGCTAAACCAAGACGCTGTCGATAGCGTGATTCATCGTAGATATCACATGCGCGAGCAATGGCGTGCTCCAGAGCTGCTTTGCCAGTGCTAGCTCTTGTCCAAGTGCCGTCGCTTAGCTTGTAGCGACATTGGTACTGCAAGCTGCGGCTGCGTTTGTAAATGACTAGCTCACCGTCACGCAAGCGAATGGTGGTGGTTGGTGTGCAATGGTGAGTGTTGGCTAGCTTGTGCATCGTCTACTGCACAGCACTAGCAGAATGAGATGCACAAACAAAAACACCGTAGCCTTTTGCAAGACTACGGTGAGTATTTGGTGGCCTGGGACGGAATCGAACCATCGACACGCGGATTTTCAATCCGCTGCTCTACCAACTGAGCTACCGGGCCAAGCTAAATAGTTTAACAGCAAAACAGTGCTGGTTAGAGCTTGAGTGCCGAGTTTTTCATATTTGTCTCGGGGTTATGTGAACGCCGAATCACGTTGGGTGTGGCAGGCTGGGCCAAAGCAGCCAGCTGCTGGTGGCAAATGACTGCCAGCATGGGGCCGCGCTACAGCATGCCTTTTTTGGCTTTTGACAAATCAATACCCAGTTGCTTCAGTTTGCGATACAGGTGGGTGCGCTCTAGGCCGGTTTTGTCCGCCACACGGGTCATGGAGCCGCCTTCGGCGCTCAGATGAAACTCAAAGTAGGCTTTCTCAAAGTCATCGCGGGCTTCGCGTAATGGCTTGTCTAGCTCAAAGTGTTGCACGCTGGCGCTGGTGTGGGCGGCATGCGAGGGCTGGTAGTGGCTGCTGGCGCTGGCTTGTTGTCCCAGTGCGTCTGGCATCAGGCCAGCACTTGGCGCGGGCTGGTGTGCTGTGCTGTCAGCCACGGCTTGGGTTGCTGTGTTTTTGGCAGCGCTCTTGTTCAGGCCCAGCTCTACCGCTTGCAGCAGTTTTTGCATGGTGATGGGTTTTTCCAGAAACGCAAGCGCGCCAATGCGCGTGGCTTCTACCGCTGTTTCTATCGTGGCGTGGCCGCTCATCATGATGACAGGCATGTCCAGCTGGCCATTGCTGGCCCACTCTTTAAGCAGCGACACGCCGTCGGTGTCTGGCATCCAGATGTCCAGCAACACCAAGTCAGGGCGCGCGTTGTTGCGCGCGGCTCTGGCCTCGCCTGCGTTTTGCGCCGAGGTCACGTTGTGACCTTCGTCGTCCAAAATTTCTATCAGCAAGTCACGTATGCCGTGCTCGTCGTCAACTACCAATATGTTTGCCATAGGCCTTTAGGCTTCCGTTTTCACCTGTGCTCAACTGTGTTGTTGATGTGTTGCATTTATACCACCGGGAATGACACCGACACTTGCCCACCCGCAACCAAGTCTTGACCATGTGCAGCTTCCAGGCGGTTTTTAAGGTGTACCTGTGCATGGTGTTCGTCAGCAATTTTTTTGACCACGGCAAGCCCCAAGCCTGTACCTTTGGTTTTGGTGGTGACGTAGGGCTCAAACGCGCGCTTCAATATGGCGTCTGTAAAGCCCGCGCCACTGTCCAGCACCTGCAGGCGCAATCGGTCACCTTGCTCATTTAGGCGTGTGCGCAATACCACCAGTGGTTTGCGCACGGCCTCGTTGGCCAGGCTGGCGTCTTGTGCGTTTTGCACCAAGTTGTGTATCACCTGGCGCAGTTGCTGGTCGTCTGCCTCTATCAGCGGTATGTTGGGTTGGGCGTCAAACTGCACCGGCACAACAGCGTTTTCGTACAGGCTCAAAATATCGCGCACGACCGCATTCAGGTCTAGTGGGTGCAACACCGCCGCAGGCAAACGCGCGTAGTCTCTAAACTCATTGACCAGGCGCTTCATGGCCTCTACTTGCGCCACGATGGTATTTACAGACTTGGTCACCAAGGCCTGTTCGGCAGGCTGCAGCTTGCCGTCTAGCTTCATGCTCAGGCGCTCGGCAGACAGCTGTATGGGAGTTAGCGGGTTTTTGATTTCGTGGGCCAAACGCCTGGCCACATCAGCCCAGGCCTTGGCGCGCTGGGCAGACACCAAGTCTGAAATATCGTCAAACACCAGCAGCTGGCCCAAGCCGGGCAACAAGGCACCGCGTGCCAGCAGCGTAATGGTGTCGTGTTGCAAGCCGTGCGCATTGGCTTGTAGCTCGTAGCTGTGTTGCCAGTGCGACTGTTGAGCCGTGATTTGTTCGGTGGCGGCCTGATCATCGCTCAGCCGCTTGAATTGGCGGCCCACATCGTGGGCCCACTCTTGCAAGCCAGCAACACCTGCCAAAGGCTGCCCCACTTGTTGCAACAGTTCATCACCCAAAATACGCTGGGCACTGGGGTTGATGCTTTGTATGTGGCCGCCTGCGTCTAACACCATGACGCCGGCTGTAAGGTTGTCCAAAATGGTTTGCAAGCTGGCACGCGCCGCGTCTAGCTCAGACACGCTGAGCTGCACAGCCGCGCGTGCGTCGGCCAACTGTTGTGTCATGTCGGCAAACGAGCGTGTGAGCCCACCCAACTCATCTCGCGTACGTACAATGAGCTTGGGCGTAAGGTCGCCCTTGGCTACATCACGCACGCCCGCAGCCAGCACCAACAAGGGCTTGGCCAACTGGTTGCCCAGCAAGGCAGCCACCAACACCGCGCCAAACACCGTCAGCACCAGCGCCAGGGTGAGTGTGCCTATGTACATGCTGCGCAAGCCGTCTCTGGCCAAAGCACGCTCTTGGTATTCGCGGTTGGCTTGCTGCACGGCCAAGGCATCAGCCGCCAAAGTGGGCGACAGCGGCACGCTTACCTGCAAATAGCGTGACTCGTCTTTTAAAGCCAGTGCATTGGGGGTGAGCCAAGCCACGGCGCGTATGAATGCCTGGCTTGTTGCATCTGCTGGTTGCTCACGTTGAGCGTCTGTGCCGTCATCCAAACCATCTATCCAAGTGGTGACGCCGTTTTGCCTCGCGGCTTGAAGCCTTTGGCTGCTGGGGCGTGCCGCACCCAGACCCAGGCTAAACTGCGACGCGCCTGCGCTGGCTACCACTTGGCCTGTGCCTGAAAGCACGGCCACGTCGGTGGCGCGTAGTTGCTCGCGCAAACGCTCCAGCTGCAAGGTGTACACGTCTACGCGCTGGCTGGCCAGCTCGGTGGCAGACGCGGCGGTGCGCGCACCCAAGTCAGAGCTGAGTAGGTCAAGCGTGTTGCGGCCCAAGTTAAGGCCGGCGTTCAGCGCGCCCTCTACGCGCACGTCAAACCAACTCTCAATAGAGCGGGTGACAAACTGGTACGACACCACATAAATCAGTGCGCCGGGTATAAGGCCTAGCAAGCCAAAAATTAGCACCAGCTTGACCAGCAGCTGGCTGCCAAACTTACCCTGACGCCACCGCTGCCACAACTTCACCAGCAGCCACACAATCACCACACCCAGGGCACTTGCTGCGGCAATGTTGAGTCCCACCAATGCGCCGTAGTAGCGCTCGTACAAGGTGCTGTTGTCCGTGGCTTGGGTGAGCAAAAACAGCAACACCAGGCCCACCGCAATTGCGAAGGCAACACCAACGCCTAGCGTCCATTTATTGGGGCCTGTTTGGGCGGCACTCATTGCGAAACCTCTTGATCTACAGGCGCTACAAGTGCACCGTCAATGGGTTCTGATGCTGGTACGGTGGCTTTGTCTGACGCTTGATCTATAGCCGGCACACTGTGCACACTGTCAACAGACAGCTGCCAATCTGGGTTGTCGTTCACGCCAATCTGAAATGGCCTGGGCAATGCTGACAAATCAAGCGTAAGGTAAAACGCACGCTCAAGTCGGCTGGGTCATCCGCCGCCTCATCCAAGGCATTGGCACTGGCAATGCGCCAGTGCTTGGCGCGGCTAATGAGTGCCAGCGCCGTGTCTAAGTCGTCTACGTTTTGGTGCAGCGCCACACCACTGCCTGCCACAGCCAATGCGTCCACGCCCGTGCTAGAGCTGATACGCCACTGACGGGTCAGCGGCTGATAGGCCAAGCGCTTCACGCGGGTCGTTGTTTGTACGGTTTTGTTGAACCAATACCAGCGCGGCTTGATAACAGTGGCCTGCATGGTGAATGTCATGGCCACGCCACGCTCAAGCGCGTCCAGCACCGCGGGTGCAGGCTGCCAGTTGGTCGCGGCACTCAGGTACAAACCATCGGTATCGCGTTGTAGCGACACATTGGCCGTGGCCGCCCACGCAGGCGCGCTCAGCAGCAACGCGCACATGAGTGCCCAGCCGGCTTTACAGCGCCTTGTCCAGCACAGCATAGAAAAAGCCATCAAATCCCATGGCCTCATTGTGACCTATGGCCAGATGCGCTTGCGATGCCAATGCGCCATCCACGTCAGCCGGCAATATGTGGCTCACGCTGGGTTGCAGCTTGGCATCGGCGTGACGCGCCAAAAAGGCCTCTATTTGCCACTGCCCCTCCTCCTTGAAGGTGGAGCAAGTGCAATACACCATGCGCCCACCCGGTGCCAGCTGTGGCCACAGTGCCTCAAGCAACGCACGCTGCTGCGCCACCAGTTGTGCAATGTCGGTCTCGCGGCGCAGCCATGGCACATCCGGGTGACGGCGCACAATGCCAGAGGCGGTGCAAGGCGCATCCAGCAAGATGGCATCAAACGGCCCGCTGTTGCACCAGTCACCAGGCAAGGCAGCGTCAGCCACCACCACTTGCGCACTCAAGCCCAAGCGCTCTAGAGTTTGGGTGATGCGCGTGGCACGTGTGGCGTCAATTTCCAGAGCTGTCAGCTCTAGCATTTGCTTGGACTGCTTGGTGGACTGGCTGGTGAACTGGCTGGAACTGGGCCGGGCTGGGCTGGCCTCCAACAAATGCGCTGTTTTGCCGCCGGGCGCTGCGCAGGCGTCCAGCAGCTTGATGGCGCGTACCGCCGGTTGCGAAGCCAACGCTTTTAGGTGCGGGCTGGCCCACAACAGCAGCGCGGCCAGCTGGGGTGACCCATCTTGAACAGACACATCACCCGCGTCAAAACCTGGCAACTTGCCCACGGCTTGCGCTTTGCCCAACAGCACGCCGCTATGGCCCAACGCTGTAGCCGGTATGCCTGCATTCGCCAGTTTGTCTAGGTAGGCTTGCTGGGTATTGCGCTGAAGGTTGACGCGCAACACCATGGGTGCGGCTTGCATATTGGCCTGTAGCACCGTTTGCCAGTGGTCTGGGTATTGCGCGCGCAGGCGCTTGATCCACCATATGGGATGGTTGTAGGCCACCACCCAGTCGCTTGTAGCCTGCTGGTCTAAGGCCACATAGTCACGCAATACCGTTCTAAGCGTGGCATTCACAAAACCGGCTGCGTTTTTGAGTTTGTGACTGGCCTTGCATGCCGATACGGCCTGGTCTACCACGGCATGGCTGACATAGTTGCTTGGCTGACGCAGAAGCGCCATAGCAGCCAGCAACATAGAGCGCGCTGGCTCTGGTGGCTTTTTCTTGGCCACCATGGGCAGTAATGCTTGCGCCCAGGCCCAGTTGCGCAACACCTCATAGGCAATCGCTTGTACGCCGGCGCGCAGCTCAGCAGGCGCTTTTGCCAGCGCAGTGTCTACGTTGCGCCCACCTGCCACAGCCTTGACGCATGCAGCGACCCACGGCAGCTGGTTTGCCAAGGTTTGGCTGGGCTGCGTTACGGTCATATTGAAGCTGTAGCCTGTGGGCTTGTTGCCGTGTGTGCGGCCATGGCAGCCAGTGCCACCGGTATGGCCACGGCAAAGAAGTGAAACTCATTGGCTATCCAGAAGGGGCCGTGCGTGAGACTGTCGGCTACCAGTACCGCTACGACGCAAGCAGCGCCGCCGCTTACAAGAGGCGTTGCCGTGCGCCATGCCGCCATCAAGCTACTGACGATGAACGCCACATACAAAGCCACCCCTATTAGGCCGTTTTCAACGCCAAAGAATAAGAACTGGTTGTGGGCGTGTGAACAGCTGATGGCGCAAGTCACCGCGTCCTGAAAGTGGGCCTTTGCAGCCTGTGGATAGCCACCAGAGCCAGTGCCAAGCAGAGGCCTCTCGCTAATGGCTTGGGCTGCAAACGTCCACATGGCCAAGCGCGCACCCACTGAGGTATGGTCTCGCTCATTGCCAGATAATTGCGACTCGGAAACTATAAGTTGCACACGCCTTTGCACCGTGTCTGAGCTTTGGTAGGCGGCCCACGCAACAGCAGCAACAGCGAGCAATCCTACGGCGGTAACTCGCCAAGGTCGGCGCCATGCGGCATACACCACCAGCAACGCCAACAGCGCAAGGTAACCGGTACGCCCCGTCGCAAAGTAGCCAATGGTGAGGGCAGCCAACACACTCAACATAAACAGCCCAAGCGCCTGTGCTTTGGATTGTTGCCACCTGTTGCTGCCCAAGTACAACAACAGGCCCACAAGTAGCGACAAGCGTATGCCCTGTGAGATGTGGTCTGTACTGGCACGCGCCAACCAGTCGCCTACCGTGGCGTGCATTGTTACAGGCACAAAGCCTGCGCGCCAGCCAACGGTTAGCAACACGACCCACACGTTGGTGACCACGAATACGCCCAGGTAGTAGCGCAAATGCTCACGCTCAATGGCAGTGGCGGCCATCAGCATAAATATGGCCTTCACCACATAGGTAGTGGGCTTGCTCAGCTCTGCCAATGGCAACTGCGCATAGACCATGCCCAGCAACACCCACAGGGTCAGCACACCCCACAACGCAATGGGCTTGCTGCTCTTTACGCGGGCCCACTTGCGGGCAAAGTTACCAGACAGCAACCAACACAATATGTAGGCAGCAATAGCGGTGTTGAAAAGCCCTTTGTAAAAAGGCAAGGCTGCAATAGCGGTGGCTAACAGCCATGGCAGAGCCGCATTCGCGGTGGCTTGAACGCGGGCAACTGCAGTGGGCTGGGCTGATGGTTTGTGGGTCGATGTGATATCCATAGGTACGTCATTAAACACCATAGTTTGCAACGACTGGCTTGGTTTGCACGCCTCGAATGGCTTGCACGGCCACGCCATAAAAAAGCCCCACTGCTGCGAAGCAAGTGGGGCTTGGCACTAGGCGAGCCGCTGCTTATTCGGCAGCGGTATCGTCAGTGGCGCCGTCTACGGCTTCGGCTTCGTCGTCTTCACCCATGCCGGAGGCATCAGCCTCGGCAATGGCGCGGCGCTCTTCGGCCTCCAGCTTTTCCTTGACCTTGCGGGCGTCGTGGTAAGCCAAGCCTGAACCGGCGGGTATCAAGCGGCCCACAATGACGTTTTCTTTCAGGCCACGCAGCTCGTCGCGCTTGCCCATGATGGCAGCCTCGGTGAGTACGCGTGTGGTTTCCTGGAAGGAAGCCGCTGAAATAAAGCTGTCTGTAGACAAGGACGCCTTGGTAATACCCAACAACACGTTGCTGTAAGTCGCTGGAATCTTGCCATCGGCACGCAAGGCGTCGTTGGTGTTGTACAGCTCGGAACGCTCAACCTGCTCGCCGCGGATGTAGTTGGACTCGCCCACGTCTTCAATGATGACGCGACGCAGCATCTGACGAACAATCACTTCGATGTGCTTGTCGTTGATCTTTACGCCTTGCAAACGGTAAACGTCTTGTACTTCGTCAACAATGTAGCGCGACAACTCTTCTATGCCCAGCAAGCGCAAGATGTCTTGCGGGTCGGCTGGGCCGTCCACAACGCTCTCGCCCTTGTTTACAACCTGGCCCTCGTGGACCACGATGTTCTTTTCTTTGGGTACCAGCTCTTCCCACACGCCACCTTCCGGGTCGGTGATTTGCAGGCGAATCTTGCCTTTGGTTTCCTTACCAAATGACACGGTACCAGTCATTTCGGCCAACACACCCTTGTCTTTGGGGGTGCGGGCTTCAAACAACTCAGCCACACGCGGCAAACCGCCGGTAATGTCTCGTGTCTTTTGGCCTTCCACTGGCACGCGGGCCAACACCTCGCCTGGGCCCACTTCCTGGCCGTCGCGCACCTGAATAAGCGCACCAACCTGGAAGCCCACGGCCACTGCGTGGTCGGTGCCTGGGATCTTGACTTCTTCGCCGCTGGCATCCAGCAACTTCACGGCTGGGCGCACCACCTTGGTAGCACCACGGCGCTTGGGATCAATCACCACCAGTGATGACAAGCCGGTCACATCGTCCACCTGCTTGGCAACGGTCAGACCTTCTTCGATGTTCTCGAACTTGGCTGTACCGGCAAACTCGGTGATGATGGGGCGTGTCAGCGGGTCCCAGTTGGCCAACACCGTACCGGCTTTTACGGCCTGGTCTGGCTTGACAGACAACACGGCACCGTACGGCACCTTGTGACGCTCGCGCTCACGGCCGTGCTCATCGGTAATGATGATCTCGCCTGAGCGGGCAATCACCACCAAGTCACCCTTGGTGTTGGACACGTAGCGCATGGTGGCATTAAAGCCAATAGAGCCTGCAGACTTGGCTTCAACACTAGAGGCCACCGCCGCACGCGACGCCGCACCACCAATGTGGAAAGTACGCATGGTCAGCTGCGTGCCTGGCTCGCCAATAGACTGCGCAGCAATCACACCAACGGCTTCGCCGTTGTTGATCAAGCCACCGCGACCCAGGTCACGGCCATAACATTTGGCACACAAGCCAAAGCGGGTGGCGCAGTTCAGTGCGGTGCGCACTTTCACTTCGTCAACGCCTGCCGCTTCCAACACGTCCATGGTGTCTTCTTCAAGCATGTCGCCAGCTTTTGCCAACACAACCTGGGTCTCGGGGCTAACGGCATCCTCAACCAAAGTACGACCCAATACGCGGTCGCGCAGTGACTCAATCACTTCGCCACCCTCAACAATGGCGCGCATAACGGTGCCATCGGTGGTGCCACAGTCGTGCTCAGTAATCACCAGGTCTTGCGTCACATCCACCAAACGGCGTGTCAGGTAACCAGAGTTGGCGGTCTTGAGCGCCGTGTCGGCCAAGCCCTTGCGTGCACCGTGTGTAGAGATGAAGTACTGCAGTACGTTCAGACCTTCGCGGAAGTTGGCGGTAATGGGGGTCTCAATGATGGAGCCATCTGGCTTGGCCATCAAACCACGCATACCAGCCAATTGGCGAATCTGCGCGGCAGAGCCACGCGCGCCTGAGTCGGCCATCATGTAGATGGAGTTGAATGACTCCTGGTCTACTTCGTTGCCGTCACGGTCAATGGTTTTCTCTTTGGCCAGCTGGGCCATCATCACCTTAGACACTTCGTCACCGGCTTTGCCCCAAATGTCCACCACTTTGTTGTAGCGCTCACCCGCAGTCACCAAACCGGATGCGTATTGCATGGCGATTTCCTTGACTTCGGCTTCAGCACGAGCAATGATGCCGGCCTTCTCTGGTGGCACCAGCATGTCGTCGATGGCGATAGAGATACCAGCCTTGGTCGCCAGGCGGAAACCGTTTTGCAGCAACTTGTCTGCAAAAATCACGGTTTCTTTAAGGCCACACTTGCGGAATGACGCGTTGATGAGCTTGGAAATTTCTTTCTTCTTGAGCGCCTTGTTCAGGTTCTCGAATGGCAAGCCCTTTGGCAGAATTTCTGACAACAGCGCACGACCCACGGTGGTATTCACCACCTCATAGGACACGGCAAATTCGCCAGTTTCCTTGTTCTTGGTGTACTGGGGCAAACGCACGGATACGCGCGCGGTCAGCTCCGCTTCACCTGCATCCATGGCGCGCTGCACCTCGGACACGCCAGAGAACACCAAGCCCTCGCCCTTACCGTTGATACGGTCACGGGTGGCGTGGTACAAGCCCAGCACCACGTCTTGTGACGGCACGATAGACGGCTCACCGTTGGCTGGGAACAGCACGTTGTTAGAGGCCAGCATCAAGGTGCGGGCTTCCATTTGCGCTTCTACAGACAATGGGACGTGAACGGCCATTTGGTCACCGTCAAAGTCGGCGTTAAACGCAGCACACACCAGTGGGTGCAACTGAATCGCTTTGCCTTCAATGAGTATGGGCTCAAATGCCTGGATACCCAAGCGGTGCAGCGTGGGCGCGCGGTTCAACAGCACGGGGTGCTCTTTGATAACCTCTTCCAGGATGTCCCACACCACTGGCGTGCCAGATTCAACTTCTTTCTTGGCCGCCTTGATGGTGGTGGCAATGCCCATGGCCTCCAGGCGCGCAAAGATGAACGGCTTGAACAGCTCTAGCGCCATGGCCTTTGGCAAACCACACTGGTGTAGCTTGAGGGTTGGGCCTACGGTAATCACTGAGCGACCTGAGTAGTCCACGCGCTTGCCCAGCAAGTTTTGGCGGAAACGACCAGACTTGCCTTTGATCATGTCGGCCAGGGACTTAAGGGCGCGCTTGTTGGCGCCTGTCATGGCTTTGCCACGGCGGCCGTTGTCCAACAAGCTGTCCACAGACTCTTGCAACATGCGCTTCTCGTTGCGCGCGATGATTTCTGGCGCATTGAGCTCCAGCAAACGGCGCAAACGGCTGTTGCGGTTGATCACGCGACGGTACAAGTCGTTCAAGTCGGATGTGGCAAAACGGCCACCGTCCAATGGCACCAACGGACGCAAGTCTGGTGGCAACACGGGCAGCACGTTCAGCACCATCCACTCAGGCTTGATGCCTGACTTCTTGAAGGCCTCAAGCACTTTCAGGCGCTTGGCGTTTTTCTTGATCTTGAGCTCAGAGCCTGTCAGGTCGTTGCGCAGCTTTTCAATTTCGGCGTCAATTTCCAAGCTTTCCAACAAGTCCTTAATGCCTTCGGCGCCCATCTTGGCTTGGCCACAACTCGTCGCCGAACTCAATGCGCTTGGCGTCGAATTCGTCTTCGCTCATGATGGCGAACTTCTTCAGCGGCGTCATACCGGGGTCGACGATGACGTAGGCCTCAAAGTACAGCACGCGCTCAATGTCGCGCAGCGTCATGTCTAGCACCATGCCCAAGCGGCTTGGCAGTGACTTCAAAAACCAAATGTGTGCGCAAGGCGCAGACAAGTCAATGTGGCCCATGCGCTCGCGACGCACTTTCGTTTGGGTCACTTCAACGCCGCACTTCTCGCATATAACGCCGCGGTGCTTTAAACGCTTGTATTTGCCACACAAGCATTCGTAGTCTTTGATTGGGCCAAAAATCTTGGCGCAAAACAGACCATCGCGCTCAGGCTTGAACGTGCGGTAGTTAATGGTTTCTGGCTTTTTGACTTCGCCAAAAGACCAAGAACGAATTTTCTCAGGTGATGCCAAGCCAATTTTGATGGCATCGAAATGCTCGTCGGGTGTGAACTGCTTGAACAGGTCGAGTAACGATTTCATGTTTTCAATCCTTTAATGTCAGACGTGATGTGTAGGTGGTTTGTGTGCGGCGCTGCAAGCAGCGCCGCGGCCTCACATCAAGAACGCTCCAACTCAATGTCGATACCCAAAGAACGGATTTCTTTGACCAGCACGTTGAACGACTCGGGCATACCGGCCGTAATGGCGTGCTCGCCTTTGACAATGCTTTCGTACACCTTGGTACGGCCTTGCACGTCGTCCGACTTCACAGTCAACATCTCTTGCAGTGTGTAAGAAGCGCCGTAGGCCTCCAGCGCCCACACCTCCATCTCACCAAAACGCTGTCCACCGAACTGCGCCTTACCACCCAGCGGTTGCTGTGTGACCAAGCTGTACGGGCCCGTTGAACGTGCGTGCATCTTGTCGTCCACCAAGTGGTGCAACTTCAATACGTGCATGTAACCAACTGTGGTATTGCGCTCGAAGGCGTCGCCGGTACGTCCGTCATACAACTGCGCCTGCGTGCGTGTGGGTGTCAAACCCTTGCGCTCGGCGATGTCGTCTGGGTAGGCCAGCTTCAGCATGGCGCGGATTTCGTCTTCCGATGCGCCGTCAAACACAGGCGTTGCAAACGGCACGCCGTTTTGCAGGTTCTCTGCCATGGCCACCACTTCGCTGTCAGACATGGACTTGATGTCGGCGTTGTGACCAGCGCTGTTGTACACCTCGTCCAGGAAGCTGCGCACCTCGGTGGTACGTGCGCCGGTTTGCAGCATGTCACCAATACGCAAGCCCAAGCCTTTGGCGGCCCAGCCCAGGTGCACTTCAAGCACCTGGCCCACGTTCATACGCGATGGAACGCCCAATGGGTTTAGCACGATGTCGCAAGGTGTGCCGTCGGCCATGTAAGGCATGTCCTCGACGGGCACGATCTTGGAGACCACACCTTTGTTACCGTGACGGCCAGCCATCTTGTCACCGGGCTGCAAGCGACGCTTGACGGCGATGTAGACCTTGACCATCTTCAGCACGCCCGCTGGCAACTCGTCGCCTTGGGTGAGCTTTTTGCGCTTTTCTTCAAAGCCCAGGTCAAAGCTGTGGCGGGTTTGTGCCAGTGAGTTTTTGACAGACTCCAATTGCGCGGCAACGTCGTCGTCGGCAGGACGAATGTCAAACCAGTGGTGCTTGTCCAGCTCGGCCAGGTAGGCCTTGTCTATGGTGGCACCCTTGGCCAGCTTCTGTGGGCCGCCGTTGGCTTTTTTACCAACAAGCATCTTCTCGATACGGGCAAACGCGTCGGCTTCAACAATGCGCAATTGATCATTCAAGTCAAGGCGGAAACGCTTCAACTCGTCGTCAATAATTTGTTGGGCACGCTTATCGCGTGTAATGCCTTCACGGGTAAACACTTGCACGTCAATGACCGTGCCTTGTGAGCCCTGGTCTACGCGCAATGATGTGTCTTTAACGTCAGATGCCTTTTCACCAAAGATGGCGCGCAGCAGCTTTTCTTCTGGTGTGAGTGTGGTCTCGCCTTTGGGCGTGACCTTGCCCACCAGTGTGTCGCCAGGGCTTACCTCGGCACCCACGTAAATGATGCCGGAGTCGTCAAGGCGGTTGAGCTGTGTTTCAGCCAGGTTGGGGATGTCGCGCGTAATTTCTTCAGCGCCCAACTTGGTGTCACGTGCCATGACCACCAGCTCTTCAATGTGGATAGACGTGTAACGGTCTTCAGACACCACGCGCTCAGAGATAAGTATGGAGTCTTCGAAGTTGTAGCCGTTCCAGGGCATAAATGCCACCAACATGTTTTGGCCCAAAGCCAACTCACCCAAGTCGGTAGAAGCGCCGTCAGCAATGACGTCACCCTTGGCCAACAAGTCGCCTGTCTTCACGATGGGGCGCTGGTGTATGTTGGTGTTCTGGTTGGAACGCTGGTACTTGATGAGGTTGTAAATATCAACACCCACTTCGCCGGCCAATGCCTCTGCATCGTTCACGCGAATCACCACACGGGTGGCGTCAACGTAGTCGACAACGCCACCACGGTTGGCAGTCACCACGGTGCCTGAGTCCACAGCCGCTACGCGCTCGATACCAGTACCCACCACGGCCTTTTCAGGACGCAGCACTGGCACAGCCTGACGCTGCATGTTCGCACCCATCAACGCGCGGTTGGCGTCGTCGTGCTCAAGGAATGGCACCAAAGACGCTGCCACAGAAACGATCTGCGCAGGTGAGACGTCCATGTATTGAATGCGTTCGGCGCTGACCAGTACAGATTCGCCTTTTTCACGGGCGGAGATCAGGTCACCTTCCAACAAGCCTTTGTCGTTCAGCGGGGCGTTGGCCTGCGCAATGACGTACTTGCCTTCTTCAATGGCTGACAGGTAGTCGATTTCGTTGGTGACCAAGCCGTCTGTTACGCGGCGGTATGGCGTTTCAATAAAGCCGTACTCGTTCAAACGCGCGTACAACGCCAGTGAGTTGATCAAACCAATGTTTGGACCTTCTGGCGTTTCAATTGGACATACACGACCGTAATGCGTGACGTGCACGTCACGTACCTCAAAGCCTGCGCGCTCACGGGTCAAACCGCCTGGGCCCAAGGCTGATACACGGCGCTTGTGCGTGATCTCGGACAGTGGGTTGGTTTGATCCATAAACTGGCTCAACTGCGACGCACCAAAGAACTCCTTGAGTGCAGCAGAGATGGGCTTGGAGTTAATCAGGTCGTGTGGCATCAGCGGGTCTTGCTCAGCCTGACCCAGACGCTCTTTCACGGCCTTTTCAATACGCGCCAAACCAGTGCGGTACTGGTTTTCTGCCAGCTCGCCCACGCAACGCACGCGGCGATTGCCCAAGTGGTCAATGTCGTCTACCTCACCACGGCCATTGCGCAAGTCCACCAAAATTTTGGTCACGGCCAGGATGTCTTCGTTGGACAACACCATGGGGCCTGTTGACTCGTCGCGGCCCACGCGGGCGTTGAACTTCATGCGGCCCACGCGCGACAAGTCGTAGGTATCCGGGTTGTAGAACAAGCGCTGGAACAAAGCCTGCACCGCATCTTCGGTGGGTGGCTCGCCAGGGCGCATCATGCGGTAAATTGCCACACGCGCCTGGAACTCGTCGGCGGTGTCGTCAGTGCGCAAGGTTTGCGAAATGTAGTTACCCTGGTCCAACTCGTTGGTGTAAATACATGCCAAGTCGGTGATGCCAGCGGCACGCAAGGCCTTGAGCAAGGCTTCGGTCAACTCGTCGTTGGCCTTGGCAATGATCTCACCCGTGTCTGGATCCACGATGTTGTTGGCGACCACGCGGCCTAGCAGGAAGTCTTCTGGCACGCTGATGTGCGTGGTTGCAGACTGCTCAAGCTCACGGGTGTGACGCACGGTAATGCGCTTGTCTTTAGGCACAACGACCTTGCCGGCTTTGTCGGTGATGTCAAAACGTGCCACTTCGCCGCGCAAACGCTCGGCTACAAACTCCAGTTGCGCGCCACTGTCCATCAAGCGGAAGTGGTCGTTGACGTAGAAGTTGGCCAGAATAGCTTCTGGTGTCAGACCGATGGCCTTTAACAGAATGGACACGGGCATCTTGCGACGGCGGTCAACGCGGAAGTACAAGAAGTCCTTGGGGTCAAACTCAAAGTCCAGCCATGAACCACGGTAGGGGATCACGCGTGCTGAAAACAGCAACTTGCCTGAGCTGTGTGTCTTGCCCTTGTCGTGCTCAAAGAACACGCCAGGTGAGCGGTGCAACTGGGACACGATCACGCGCTCTGTGCCGTTGATGATGAATGAGCCTTTGTCGGTCATCAAAGGCACTTCGCCCATGTAGACCTCTTGCTCTTTGACTTCTTTCACCACTTTGGATTGCGCGGTGCTGGACTCACGGTCGTAAATGATGAGCTGTACGCGAGCACGCACGGCTGATGAGAACGTCAAACCACGGGTTTGGCATTCGCGCACGTCAAAAGCGGGCTTGGCGAGGTTGTACTCAAGGTACTTCATCTCCACAAAGCCGTTGTGCGACACGATGGGGAAGGCATTCAAAAAAGCGGCTTGCAAGCCTTCTTCAGAGCGCTTTTTAGGGCTTGTATCTTTTTGTAGAAACGCGGTGTACGCGTCTTTTTGCATTTGCAGCAGGTAAGGGATTTCGAGCACGTTTTCACGGCTGCCAAAACTCTTACGAATTCGCTTGCGTTCGGTATAGGAATAGGCCATGGGTTCTCCGGGGCATTTCGACAGAACAATTGACGCTTGCTGTGTGGTGAACACAGCAAGCGGTCTTGGCGGCTGGCCACTACCAGCCTTGGCTGACGGCTGCGCATTGCACGCAGCCCGTACCAAGATCGTCTTCTAACGTCGGGGTTTTAGAAGACACTTGACAAACAACTCGACGCCTTTCGGCGGGTCAAGAGTAGCTTGTCAGGTGCGCTCTAAAAGCGGGAAAAAGCGGAAAACTAGAAACACAAAAGGCCGGTTTGAAAACCAGCCTGTGTAAACCGAGATATTCGCCCCGCAACGCTGTGCGTGGCGAAGCGAATAGGTGCGATTTACTTGAGTTCGGCCTTGGCGCCAGCTTCTTCAAGCTTCTTCTGTGCAGCTTCAGCTTCTGCCTTAGGAGCAGCTTCTTTAACTGTCTTGGGTGCGCCATCAACCAGGTCTTTGGCTTCTTTCAAGCCCAAACCAGTGATTTCGCGAACAGCTTTAATAACTGATACCTTGTTTGCGCCAACGTCTGTCAACACCACGTCGAAGTCAGTCTTCTCTTCTGCAGCAGCGCCACCAGCAGCACCGCCGCCAGCAGCAGGTGCAGCCATAGCAGCAGCGCTTACACCAAACTTCTCTTCGATGGCTTTCACCAGTTCGTTGAGTTCCATGACCGTCATGCTATCCAAAGCGGTCAAAAATGCGTCTTTATCGAATGCCATTTTTAATTTCCTAAAACGTTATGGTCTAGAGACAATGCCTGCGATCAAGCGGCTTGCTCTGCGCCTTTTTTCTCTGCCAAAGCGGCCAACACAACTGCGGTGCGGCTCACAGGCGATTGCATCAAGCCCAACAACTGTGCCAACAACACTTCCTTGGTAGGAATGTTTGCCAATTGCTTAACGCCTTCAGCGTCCAAAGATTTGCCAGCGTAAACGCCAGCACGAATAACCATCTTGTCGTTGGTTTTCGCAAAGTCAGCCACTACTTTCGCAGCAGCAACAGCATCTTCAGAAAAGCTGTAGATCAACGGGCCGGTCATCTGGTCGCCAGCAACTTCGAATGCGCTACCTGCAACAGCACGGCGAGCCAAGGTGTTTTTCAACACGCTCAGGTTCACACCAGCTGCACGGGCTTTCACGCGCAATTCAGTCATTGCCGCCACCGTGATGCCGCGGTACTCCGCCATCACAAGCGTTTGAGCTTTAGCGGCGAGTGCGGTCACTTCTTCAATGACTGCGGATTTCTCACTGCGGTTCAGACTCAAGGTCAACTCCTTCAATATGCTTGCCCCAACTGGAGAACAAGCGCCTCATTGCAGCGACCAACTGTTTTTGGAAATTGCTTATCCATCTGCAGCGGGATCGCCATCTGCGTTGGCTAACGTATTAAGCAGCAGTGCCCTGCTGCGCCAACGGTCTTGGATGGCTCCAGGCATCGCGCTTATGCAGCACTTTGCCCGAACCCACCACATGTGCCTGCCACTTGGTTAGCCCAAGCGGCTGGCAGCATTTTTATCTAAGCGATTACGCTGAGATGGACTGGGTGTCAACGCGAACGCCAACGCCCAATGTAGAAGACACAGCCACTTTGCGCAGGTACAAACCCTTGCTGGTAGCTGGCTTTGACTTGTTCAAAGCGTCGATCAAGGCGACCAGGTTGGCCTTCAATGCATCGGCTTCGAATGAACGACGACCAATGGTTGAGTGCACGATACCGGCCTTGTCAACACGGAACTGAACCTGGCCAGCCTTGGCGTTTTTAACTGCCGTAGCAACGTCTGCCGTCACGGTGCCAACCTTGGGGTTAGGCATCAAGCCGCGTGGGCCCAACACTTGGCCCAATGTGCCCACCACACGCATTGCGTCTGGGGAGGCAATCACCACGTCAAAGTTGATCTTGCCGGCTTTAACGTCAGCAGCCAAGTCGTCCATGCCCACGATGTCGGCACCAGCGGCTTTGGCTTCTTCAGCCTTGGCACCCTGCGCAAACACAGCAACGCGCTTGACCTTGCCGGTGCCGTTTGGCAACACAACGGCGCCACGCACAACTTGGTCAGACTTCTTGGCGTCAATGCCAAGTTGAACAGCCACGTCTATGGACTCGTCAAACTTGGCGGTTGCGAATTCTTTTACCAAACCCAACGCGTCAACAATGCCGTACAACTTGTTGCTGTCGACTTTGCCCACTTGGGTTTTTTGCTTTTTAGTTAACTTGGCCATTTACACGCCCTCCACAGTCACACCCATAGAGCGGGCAGTACCGGCAACGGTACGCACAGCGGCATCCAGGTCCGCAGCACTCAAGTCTTTCATTTTGGTATTGGCAATCTCTTCCAACTGCGCACGTGTGATCTTGCCGACCTTCACGCTGTTAGGCGTAGAAGAACCTTTGGCAAGCTTCACCGCTTTTTTGATCAACACAGCCGCTGGGGGTGTCTTGATAACAAATGTGAAGCTCTTGTCTGCAAATGCAGTGATCACCACTGGCAATGGCAAACCTGGCTCAACACCCTGGGTCTGGGCGTTGAACGCCTTACAGAATTCCATGATGTTCAGACCACGTTGACCCAAGGCAGGACCAATGGGGGGGCTTGGGTTGGCTTTACCAGCTGGTACTTGCAGCTTGATGAAGCCGACGATTTTCTTCGCCATGCTAGATACTCCTTCGAGTTCAAACGGCTGGCTCGCTGGCCAACCTCCTCGCAACTAACGACCCTTGATACTCAGCTGATGCGGGACCGCAAACACCAACCTTGCCCAGCCACACACGCAGCCAGGCAACACGCTCAGACCTAGCCTTTTTCGACTTGACTGAACTCCAATTCCACGGGTGTTGAACGACCAAAAATGGTCACCGACACACGCAGCTTGTTTTTCTCGTAGTTGACTTCTTCTACCGTGCCATTGAAGTCCGCAAATGGGCCTTCTTTCACGCGGATGTACTCACCCACAATGAACTCAACCTTGTGACGCGGCTTGTCTGTGCCATCTTGCATCTGACCCATGATCTTTTGCACGTCGGCTTCGGAAATGGGTGCAGGGCGGTTTTTAGCGCCACCCACAAAGCCCGTAACCTTGCTGGTGTTTTTCACCAAGTGCCATGTCTCATCGTCCATAGACATTTCAACCAGCACGTAACCTGGGAAAAACTTGCGCTCTGTCGTGCGGCGCTGGCCGTTTTTCAACTCGACCACTTCCTCAGTGGGCACCAGGGTACGACCAAACTTGGCTTCCATGCCGGCATTGGCCACACGCTCAAGAATATTGCGCTCTACAGCCTTCTCCATACCAGAGTAGGCGTGCACCACATACCAGCGCATGCCGTCTACAGGCGTCAATGATTGGGGCTGCGCGTCTTGCGCGGCTTGTACGATTTCGTCAGTCATTTAGTCTCTCCATCCCAGCACCAGGTCATACAACACCCATTCGAGCAACTTGTCAGTGCCCCACAGGAACAGCGCCATGATGAATACAAAGCCAAACACGTACAAGGTCATCTGCATGGTCTCGCGCCTGGCAGGCCACACCACCTTGGCCATTTCGCGCTTGGCGTCGCGGATAAAAGCCACAAAGGTACGACCAGTGTGTGCCGTGACAAACACAATTGCACCCAATACCAAGCCACCAATCAGGCCGCCCCATTGCGCAGCAGCGCCCTGAGCAGACAGCATGAAGTAAGCCGCGAAGCCACCAATCGCCAACACTATGGCCAAAGCCACTTTGGCCTTGTCAGCACCGCCGCCTACGGTTTGAACATCAGATGAAGCCATAAAACCTTATTTTCAAAATCCAGCACCAATACCCCAACAAGGGGCGCGCTGCTTCGCCACGTCCTAAGACAGGCAAGCCCACCAGAGGTCAAAAGCGACTTCGGCGGGCCTGTTGAACGACTAAACAAACACCTTATTCAGCCACAACACTTGCATGTTGCCGGCTTTATTCGGTGGCAGGGGCAGAGGGAATCGAACCCCCAACCTTCGGTTTTGGAGACCGACGCTCTGCCAATTGAGCTATGCCCCTACTTCAACTTATAAAAAGTATTCAGCGATAACCGCTTCAAACTTAAGCAATGATCTTTGCAACCACACCCGCGCCAACGGTACGGCCGCCTTCGCGAATCGCGAAACGCAAGCCTTCTTCCATGGCGATTGGGGCCAACAAGGTCACTTCAATTGACACGTTGTCACCTGGCATCACCATCTCTTTGCCTTCTGGCAATTTGATAGAGCCGGTCACGTCTGTCGTGCGGAAGTAAAACTGTGGGCGGTAGTTGCTGAAGAATGGTGTGTGACGACCACCTTCGTCTTTGGACAACACGTAGATCTCGCCTGTGAAGTGTGAGTGTGGCTTGATAGAGCCTGGCTTGCACAGCACTTGGCCGCGCTCAACTTCTTCACGCTTGGTGCCGCGCAACAAGATACCCACGTTGTCACCCGCTTGACCCTGGTCCAGCAACTTGCGGAACATCTCAACGCCTGTACAGGTGGTCTTCAAGGTGTCGTTGATACCAACGATCTCGATTTCTTCGCCCACTTTGACAATGCCGCGCTCGATACGGCCTGTTACAACCGTGCCGCGACCTGAGATAGAGAATACGTCTTCCACTGGCATCAGGAATGCGCCGTCCACAGCACGCTCTGGTGTTGGGATGTAGCTGTCCAAAGCAGCTGCCAGCTTCATGATGGCTTCTTCGCCCAATGGGCCCTTGTCGCCTTCTACGGCCAGCTTGGCTGAGCCCTGGATGATGGGGGTGTCGTCGCCTGGGAAGTCGTACTTGGACAACAGCTCGCGCACTTCCATTTCGACCAGTTCCAACAACTCGGCGTCGTCAACCATGTCGCACTTGTTCAGGAACACCACGATGTAAGGCACACCAACCTGGCGGGCCAACAAGATGTGCTCACGTGTTTGTGGCATGGGGCCGTCTGCAGCTGAACACACCAAAATGGCGCCGTCCATCTGGGCAGCACCCGTAATCATGTTCTTCACGTAGTCAGCGTGGCCTGGGCAGTCCACGTGTGCGTAGTGACGCGTCTCGGTCTCGTACTCAACGTGAGCAGTGTTGATGGTGATGCCGCGCGCTTTTTCTTCAGGTGCGCCGTCAATATCTGCGTAGCCTTTGGCCTCGCCACCGAACTTTTGTGACAACACGGTCGTGATCGCCGCTGTCAATGTGGTTTTACCGTGGTCAACGTGACCAATGGTGCCCACGTTGACGTGGGGCTTGGTACGTTCGAATTTACTTTTTGCCATTTTGAAGCTCCGCTATACAAGATTGACCAAAATTGACTAAACAGACGCACCACACAAAATGTGGTGCCCATGGCGGGAATCGGACCCGCGACCTCTCCCTTACCAAGGGAGTGCTCTACCACTGAGCCACATGGGCGTTGGGCATCGCGCCAAGCGCAACAACCTCTACGTTCAACACTCTGCGACATGTCGCACACAACCGATTGATGGAGCGGGAGACGGGAATCGAACCCGCGTCATTAGCTTGGAAGGCTAGGGTTCTACCATTGAACTACTCCCGCCAAGCGGCCCAAACGACCGCACAAGCGAAGTAAGGACACATAAGCAGGCCTATCAGCCTCACCGAATCAGTCGCACACCTATCAGCAGAATCGTTGGTGGAGAGGGTTGGATTCGAACCAACGTAGGCGTAAGCCAACAGATTTACAATCTGCCCCCTTTAGCCACTCGGGCACCCCTCCGTAACGAACCTAGAATTATGCCACGGTTTTATGACGTTTGGCTACCCTGTGCATCTTTTTGCAAAAAGTTACGCCCGCCCAGCCAGGGAGGCCCGGACTACCACTGGACGACACCCACGCCCATCTCTTGCAAAGCGTGGTTGATGCGCGAAAACACACGGCTGCCAAAAAAGGGCTTGGGCCCTCGGCTGGCCGACAATGGCGAGGGGTGGTTGCTGGTGAGTATGCGGCACAGGTCTGCGCCGGCGTGCTCACTGATGGGCGCCTGCTTGCTCTGGGCGTGGGCGCCCCACAACACGTAGACGCACGGGCTGTTGCGGCTAGCCACGGCGCGCACCAGCGCATCACTTAATACGGCCCAGCCCCAATTGGCATGGCTGGCGGGCTCGCTGTCTCGCACGGTTAGTGCTGTGTTGAGCAGCAACACGCCTTGGCGAGCCCAGTCGTCCAAACAGCCATGCAGGCGCGGCAACGCTGGCGCAGCCTCTTGGTCTGCGTACAGCTCTTTGTAGATGTTGCGCAGCGACGGCGGCAGCTTGATACCTTGCGCCACGGAAAAGGCCAAACCATTGGCTTGACCGGCCTGGTGGTGGTAAGGGTCTTGCCCCAGTATGAGCACACGCACCGCGGGCAAGGGGGTAAGCAGCAGCGCGCGCAATGGCTGAGGTGGATAAACAGCCACGCCTTGCTGCAAGTCACCCTGAAGCCTGGCCAGCAGAGACTGCCCTGTAGCACTTTCAAAAAGGGCTTTACCACTGGCAACCAGCTGCTGTGCAGGGCCCAGTCTTGCCAATGTGTGTGCGCCAACAAATGCGCGTCATTGGTAAACAAGTCGTCGCTCATAGTTGTGGCCGCTTTAAAGCCGTTGATAGCTGCCAGCGGGTCTGTGCATGGTACTGGTTCGCCATAAGCTGTCTGGGTTGCCGCTGCGCTGTCAAACAACCGCGGCAAAAACTGAACGTCGGGCAAAAAATGCATGGCACTAGCGTAACGCGCTGCGCGCTATTTGTCGCTACAGCGGCGTCACGCCAAACAAATCATGCAGTGCAAGGCCAGGGTCGGGTGCGCGCATAAAGGCCTCGCCCACACAAAAAACAATTGATATCTGCAGCTTGCATGCGGGCTACGTCATCCACTGTGGCGATGCCAGACTCGCACACCAGCAGCTTGTCAGGGGGGCACTGCGCTTTGGCTTGCAGACTGACGCCCAAGTCCACCTCAAAGGTGCGCAGGTTGCGGTTATTGACGCCCAGTAGTGCGGTTTTCAGCTTGAGCGCACGCTCTAGCTCGGTCATGTCATGCACCTCCACCAGCACCGACATGCCCAGGTCGTGCGCAATGGACTCGTAGTCTTTAAGTTGCGCATCATCCAGGCAAGCGGCAATCAGCAACACGGCGTCGGCACCCATGACGCGCGACTCAAAAATTTGGTAGGCGCTGACCATAAAGTCTTTGCGCAGAACGGGCAAGTCGCAAGATGCCCTGGCTTGCTTTAAGTAATCGGTGCTGCCTTGGAAGAAGTCTTTGTCGGTCAGCACCGACAAACAAGCTGCGCCATGCTCTGCGTAGCTTTGGGCAATGTCCGCTGGTTCAAACGGCTCGCGCAACAAGCCCTTTGACGGGCTGGCTTTTTTAACCTCGGCAATCACACCAGGCAAACCAGCGGCTCGCTTGGCACGCAACGCACCCTCAAAGTCGCGCACTTGCACGCGGCTAAAGGCATCGGCCTGAACGGCAGCCAATGGCTTTCGTTTGATGGCGGCGGCCACCTCTTGGTGTTTCACGCCAACAATTTTTTCGAGAATGTCCATGGTGTGTAAAAGTGTCAGTATTTGGTTAGCGGGATATGTGAATATGTGATTCAGGCCACGTTGGCACAAAAGGAGCGCCACTGGTCCAGCTTGTTGCGCGCCGCACCCGAGGTAATGGCCCGGTCAGCCAGTGCAATACCGGCTTGCATGGTGTTGGCCACGTTGGCCGCGTACAGCGCAACACCCGCGTTGAACATCACGATATCGCGCGCAGGGCCTGCCGCATTGTCCAGCACACCCATCAGCATGTCTTTGGACGCCTCAGGCGTGTCTACCTGCAAGGCACGCACGCTGCTCATGGGTATGCCAAAGTCTTCCGGGTGAATGTGGTACTCACTCACCACGCCGTCTTTGAGCTCACCCACCAAAGTGGCTGCACCCAACGACACTTCATCCAGGCCGTCCAGGCCGTACACCACCACCGCATGCTCGGCGCCCAAGCGCTGTAGGGCGCGTACTTGGATACCCACCAAGTCGGCGTGAAACACGCCCATCAGCATATTGGGTGCTTGCGCAGGATTGGTGAGTGGACCCAGGATATTAAAAATGGTTTTGCAACCCAGTTCTTTGCGAATAGGCGCCACGTTTTTCATGGCGGGGTGGTGGTTGGGTGCAAACATAAAGCCAATGCCCACCTCTTGCACCGCTTGCGCAATGGCCGTCGCTGGCAAGTTGATGTTGATACCCAACGCCTCCAGTACATCGGCGCTGCCAGACTTGCTGGACACGCTGCGCCCGCCATGCTTGCTGACTTTGGCACCAGCGGCGGCTGCCACCAACATGGCGCATGAGCTGATGTTGAAGGTATGCGAGCCGTCACCGCCGGTGCCCACAATGTCTACCAAATTGGTCTTATCGGCAATATCCACTTTGTTGGAGAACTCGCGCATGACTTGCGCGGCCGCCGTGATTTCGCCAATGGTCTCCTTCTTGACGCGCAAGCCAATGGTCAGCGCGGAAACCAGGGAGGGAGACATTTCACCCGTCATGATCAGCCGCATCAGGTGCAGCATTTCATCGTGAAATATTTCACGGTGTTCAATCACGCGCTGTACAGCTTGCTGCGGGGTAATGGGTTGGCTGCTGGATTGGCTGTTTGCCATGTGAGTCTCTCCTGGTGGCTTGTTTATAAGGCACGCGCCACAAAGTGTTGAAGCATGGCGTGGCCGTGCTCGCTGAGCACGGACTCAGGGTGAAACTGCACACCCTCTACATCCATGCTGGTGTGGCGCAGGCCCATGATTTCGCCGTCGTCGGTTTGCGCCGTTACCTCCAGGCACGCAGGCAGGCTTTGTGCCCGCACAGACAGCGAGTGGTAGCGGTTCACCTCAAACTGCTGAGGCAGCCCCGCAAAAACGCCCTTCTGCGTGGTGGTGATGGTGCTGACCTTGCCGTGCATCAGCGTTTTTGAGCGCACCACCTCAGCACCAAACGCGGCGCCTATGGCTTGGTGGCCCAGGCACACGCCCAGCACCGGCAACTTGCCCGCAAAGTACTGAATGGCCTCTATCGATATGCCTGCCTCTTTGGGTGAACAAGGTCCTGGCGATATCACCACGCAGTCGGGTTGTTGGGCAGCCAGGTCGGCCACGCTCACCTCGTCGTTTCTAAACACCCACACGTCGGCACCCAACTCGCCAAAATATTGCACCAAGTTGAAGGTAAAGCTGTCGTAGTTGTCTAGCATGACCAACTTGATGGGGCGCTTGCCCGCGTATGAGCCAGGCGCTGCGGGGAAGTGATTGGGAAGGCTTGAAGCGGTCGTCATGGTTTATGCCACCCCTTGCTCAACCAGCTCGGCCGCGCGCAATATGGCGCGCGCCTTGTGCTGCGTTTCCGCCCACTCCAGTGCGGGCACCGAGTCGGCCACCACACCCGCTGCAGCTTGCACGTGCAGCACTTGGTCTTTCACCACGGCAGTGCGTATGGCAATGGCCACGTCCATATCGCCGGCGTAGCTGATGTAGCCACACGCGCCGCCATATATCCCGCGCTTGCTCACCTCCAGCTCATCAATCAACTCCATGGCGTGCACCTTGGGCGCGCCCGTCAACGTGCCCGCCGGGAAGCAGGCACGCAGCACATCCATGTTGCTTAAGCCCTCGCGCAGCGTACCCTCAACGTTACTCACAATGTGCATGACGTGGCTGTAACGCTCTACCGCAAACGACTCCGTCACTTTGACCGAGCCAATGTTGGCAATGCGGCCAATGTCGTTGCGCGCCAAATCGATGAGCATGACGTGTTCGGCACGCTCTTTGGGGTCGGCTATCAGCTCTTGCTCGGCAGCCACGTCCAGCTCGGGCGTGGCACCGCGTGGGCGAGTACCTGCCAGCGGCCTGATGGTGACTTTTTCGCCCTCATCTGTTGCTTCTTTGCGCACCAAAATTTCAGGTGATGCGCCTACAACGTGGTGGTCGCCCAAGTCGTAGTAATACATGTAAGGGCTTGGGTTCAGCGAGCGCAAGGCGCGGTACAGGCTGAGTGGCGGCGCGTCAAAGCGTTTACTCAATCGCTGGCCAATAACAACTTGCATAAAGTCACCCGCCTCAATGAGGCTTTGCGCCTTGCGCACCGCCACCTCAAAGTCGGCCTGGCTGCGCTCAGACTCAACCGGATAGGCCTTGTGACCACCCATGGGTGGTACTTGCGCTGGCACGCTCAAGCGCGCGGTCAACTCGGCCAAGCGCGCTTGCGCCAACGCATAGGCATTGTCTTGCGTGGGGTCTGCGTACACCATCAGGTACAAGCGGCCAGACAAGTTGTCAATGACAGCCACCTCTTCAGTTTGCAGCAGCAAAATATCGGGGCAACCCAGCGTGTCTGGTGGGCAAGTGCTGTTCAGCTTGCGCTCGATGTGGCGCACGGTGTCGTAGCCGAAGTAGCCGGCCAAGCCACCACAAAACCGTGGCATGTCAGGTTGCAAAGCCACTTTAAAACGGGCCTGGTAGGCGGCCACAAAATCAAGCGGGTTGCCGTGACTGGTCTCGACCACCTCACCATTGGTCACCAGCTCGGTTTTGGCATCAGGGCCAAAACCTGTGGCGCGCAACAACGTGCGCGCTGGCAAACCAATAAAGCTGTAGCGGCCAAAGCGCTCACCACCTACGACAGACTCAAGCAAAAAGCTCAAGCGGCCCTTTTTTTCAACATAAGCCAGCTTGAGGTACAGCGACAGCGGTGTTTCCAAGTCCGCAAAGGCTTGGGCGATCAGTGGGATGCGGTTATAGCCTTGTGCGGCCAAATCGTTGAATGCGTCTTGCGTCAACATGATGCGGTGTTCTTTCTAGCTATACGGTAGCCCCAACGGCATGGGCGACTCGAGTGACATTGTTTGTGCGACCGGCGCTCACGCACCGGCGCGGTGATACATCGCTACTGAAAACTTCAGTAGCCGGCAGCTTGGCTACGCCAAGACCAGGCTCCCCGGTCATTGCAACCTGAGGTGATGGATCTGTGAAAGAACATGCGCAAAGTGTAGCGCAAACTGCGCCCTGTTACCGGGCGCCCGCCTGGGTGTAAGCCACCAGGCTTTCTATGTCATCACCATGAAAGGCAGCACTTAGCTCACGCACGTTTTCATCATGGTTGTAGCCCCAAGACAGCAGTGCCACATCCATGCCTGCGGCTACAGCTGCGCCGTGGTCGGTTTGACTGTCGCCCACCATCAGCGTTTGCGTGGGCGCCACACCCATGTGCCCGCAGGCCGTCAGCAGCGGCAGTGCATGCGGCTTCTTGTGTGGCAACGAGTCGCCGCCCCACACCCGCTCACCAAAAAACGGGGCCAGTTGTTTCAGCGCCAGCAGCTCGCGTGCATGGCCTTCGGGTTTGTTGGTGACACAGGCCAGCTGCACACCCGCGCCTTGCCAGTGCGTCAGCGCCTGCACCATGCCATCAAACACCTGTGCGTGCTGGCCGTTAATGCGCCCGTAATGTGTGTAAAAGCCCTCGCGCAGCCGCAGAAACAAGTCGCCGCTGTGGGCATCAAGCCCGGCGTTGGCAATGGCTTGTCGCAGCAAGTGCTCACCGCCACGGCCTATCCATTTACGCACCTGTTCAGGCTGCGCCGGGCT
Source organism: Comamonadaceae bacterium M7527 (assembly GCA_021044545.1). Classification (NCBI taxonomy): domain Bacteria; kingdom Pseudomonadati; phylum Pseudomonadota; class Betaproteobacteria; order Burkholderiales; family Comamonadaceae; species Comamonadaceae bacterium M7527. Next base: position 2,047,995 of record CP087990.1, on the reverse strand, counting down.
TAGGTTACAGCTTTGCAGCGCGGCATTGAGCGCGGCCACAAAGTCACCTATGGTGTCCACCATGGTGCCATCCAAGTCCAGGATGATGGCCTTGTAGCGCTGGGCCTGCGCGGTAACGCTCACGCGGCCAACGCGGCGCGCATGTCGGCGATCACGCTGGCGTAGTCAGGCTTGCCAAATATGGCGCTGCCCGCCACAAAGGTATCCGCTCCGGCAGCCGCCACGCGGGCGATGTTGTCGGTTTTGATGCCACCGTCTACCTCGAGGCGAATGTCCTTGCCGCTGGCGTCAATACGGCGGCGCACGTCTTCAATTTTGCGCAGCGCCGAGTCAATAAAGCTTTGCCCGCCAAAGCCAGGGTTCACACTCATGATGAGCACCAGGTCAATGTCGTCAATGACCCAGTCCAGCACGTCCAAAGGCTCGGCAGGGTTGAAGGTGAGGCCCACTTTGACGCCCTGCGCTTTGATGGCCTGAATACTGCGGTGCACATGGCCGCTGGCGTCTGGGTGAAAGCTGATCAGGTCAGCGCCTGCCTTTGCAAATGACTCAGCCAGCGCGTCTACGGGGCTGACCATCAAGTGCACATCAATGGGCACGGCCACGCCAGCAGGTGTTTTGGCATGTGGCTTAAGGGCCTGGCACACCATGGGGCCAAACGTGAGATTGGGCACGTAGTGGTTGTCCATCACGTCAAAGTGTATCCAGTCCGCACCTGCGGCAATCACGTCTGTGACCTCTTGGCCCAACTTGGCAAAGTCGGCGGACAAAATAGATGGGGCAATGCGAAACGTCATAGCTGAATTCGTAAGGTGTTGGTGGTCGCTAACAGGGGCATATTGTCGCACTTGCGCTGGCCACATGCAGGCACGCTACCATTGCGCCATGAGCACTGCCTACGCCTTTCACATCACCGTTAAGCCCCACTACATTGCCGAGCAGTCCCGCCCTGAGCACAACCTGTACACCTTTGCCTACACTGTCACTATAGAGAACCACGGCGAGGTGGGTGCGCAGCTCATCGCTCGCCACTGGGACATAGAAGACGCCAACGGTCAAGTTGAAAGCGTGGACGGGCTGGGCGTAGTGGGCCAGCAGCCACTGCTGCAACCAGGTGAAGCTTTTGAATACACAAGTGGTGCGCAACTGCGCACACCAGCCGGCATGATGAGTGGGCACTACTTTTTTGTGGCGGTAGACGGCACCAAATTCGAGGCCGCTATTGCGCCATTTGTGCTGCAAAGCACCAGTGCGGCGCCAGGCACGCTGCATTAAAGCGTGTGGACAAGGCGGCACAAACACGCCGCCAGCAAAGTTCACAACAGGCGTCTATCATCGCGAACTTAATGATTAATTAATGGCCTAGTTGCCCACCTTATGGACTTTTTGCCCACCTTCCCGCTTGCCACCAATACCCTGTTCTTTTTTGGCTTTTTGCTGTTTTGTGGCGCCCTGGGCGGCTACCTGGCCCACCGAGTGTCCTGGATTCCCTCCATCACCGGCTTTATGTTGGTGGGTTTGGTTGCAGGACCCAACGGCCTACACCTGTTTGGCTACGAGTCATTGGCCAATGCCAAAATCGTGGTCGATATTTCGTTGGCGCTGATTTTGTACCGCTTGGGCTTGTCGCTTGACTGGCGCGAAATTTTGCATGACAAGGCCTTGCTGGCTGTATCGTTGGCAGAGGCCGCACTGACCTTTGTAGCCGTGTACGTTGCGTTGGTGTGGTTTGGCATTCCCGAGCTGCCTGCCGCCGTCATTGGCGCCATTGCGATTTCTTCATCGCCGGCAGTGCTGATTCACGTGGCGCATGAGCTGGGCGCTGAAGGCCCTACCACCACCCGGTCAGAGGCATTGGTAGCGCTGAACAACGTGATTGCGTTTTTGGCATTTGCCGCGTTACTGCCCGCGCTGTACAACCAGTCCAATGCACCACTGGCCACCATGATTGGTAGCCCGGCCTACCAGTTGATAGGTTCCAGTGTGTTGGGTTTGGTCATGGGCCTGGCGCTGCACCACGTGGCACGCACCACCAGAGGCGCCGAGCAATACAGCTTGGCCCTGGTGGTGGGCGCCGTAGCCATGACACTGGGCCTGGCCATGATGTTCAAGCTGTCGGTGCTGTTTGCCCCGCTGGTGCTGGGTTTGGTGGTGCGCGGCGTCGAGCGTAAAAAGCTGCTGGCCAACATGGCGTTTGGCCCCGCATTCGAGCTGTTCTTTGTAGCCTTGTTTGTGTATGCGGGCGCCAACTTACACCTGAATGAAATGCTGGCGTTTGCGCCCGCTGCAGCCGTGTTTGTAGCGGCGCGCTCCATGGCCAAATGGATAGGCGTGGCAGCCACCGGCACGCTGATGGGCTGGCCACGCCAGGCCAGCATGAATGCCGGTCTCATCTTGCTGCCCATGGCCGGCATGGCCATTGGCTTGGCCAACACCACGGCAGACCAGTTTCCATACTCTGGTGCCATTGTGGCCTCGGTGGTATTTGCGGCTGTTGCCGTATTTGAAACCATAGGCCCACCTGTTGTGGCGCGCGCACTGCGCTGGGCTGGCGACGTGCCCACAGACTCGGAAGACCGGGGCCTGACCGTAGCCGACGCGCAGTTTGAGCCTGTGGACTACGCATCAAGCGACAGCGACAAAGAGACTGATGACTCTGGTTACGGGGACAATAGCGGCTATGACAGCAGCAACACCAATGACGCCGACCCAGCAAAGCCAACGACCAACCCAGGCGCTGCGTAACAGCAACCACCTTGACGGCAACACCGACTGCCATGCAGGCGGCGAGTTTGCGCTGATTCGCCGCCACTTTGTACGCCCGCACACGCTGGGCGCACACGTCGCAACAGGCCCAGGCGACGACTGCGCGCTGCTGCTGCACACGCCCAACACCCAATTGGCCGTGTCCAGCGACATGCTGGTTGCAGGCCGGCACTTTTTTGCCAACACAGATCCCAAGCGCCTGGGACACAAGGCCTTGGCCGTCAACCTCAGTGACTTGGCCGCCATGGGCGCCACCCCGCGCAGCTTTACGCTGAGCCTGGCGCTACCCGAACTCAACGATGAATGGCTGACGCAATTTGCAAGTGGCTTGTTTGCACTGGCCAGCGCACACCAGTGCAGCCTGGTCGGCGGTGACACCACACGCGGGCCTCTGAATATTTGCATCACCGTCATGGGCGAGGTTGCCCCCCAGCACGCGCTAAAGCGCAGTGACGCACAAGTGGGTGACACGGTGTTTGTAAGTGGTGCATTGGGCGAGGCCGCCTGGGCGCTGCAGGCCATCAACCAAGACAGCCGCGCCTGTGCGCTGCGCCAACGCAGCACCGCGCAGCAATGGGACCAAGCGCTTGAGCGTTTGGAGCAGCCCACACCGCGCAACGCGCTGGGGCTTGCCCTTTGCGGTATTGCCAGTAGCGCCATGGACTTGAGTGACGGCCTGGCCGGTGATGTGCAGCACTTGCTCAACGCCAGCCAAGTAGGCGCTTGCATCAACATAGACGCCCTGCCCCACGCGCCCGCACTGGCAATGGCCGCACCCGACTACCGCCGCCAACTGTGCGCCAGCGGCGGGGACGACTACGAGCTGTTGTTTACGGCAGCGCCGCAACACACAGCTGCCCTGGAGGCCATGGCGCAAACGCACAACATCGCCATCACGCCAGTGGGCGTGATTACAGCTGAGCGTGACCTGCGCTGGGTAGACCAGGCGGGCGAAGTTGTTTTGCAACAATTCCAGGCGTTTGACCACTTTAAGTCCCGCTAACATGCCACCATGAACAACCCGTATTCAGCACACGCCGAGCATGGCAACGCACCAGTGACCAAACCCTCATGGCGCTTTATGGCCGCGCATCCAGCGCGCTGGCTGGCACTGGGCTTTGGCGCGGGCTTGGCCACCGTAGCGCCAGGCACAGTGGGTAGCTTGTGGGCATGGGCGGCCTATCTGGTGTTGGACATATGGCTTAGCACCACAGCGTGGCTGGCCTTAATTGGCATTGGCTTTGTGGTGGGTTGCTGGGCATGCAAAGTGTGCGCGCAACACATGCAAGTGATGGACTCCAGTCACATGGTGTGGGACGAGGTGATTGCGTTTTGGCTGGTGTTGCTGCTGGTCATGCCGCAAGGCCTGGCAGGCCAAGCCTTGGCCTTTGGACTGTTCAGGTTGTTTGACGCCGTCAAGTTTGGCCCCACTGCCTGGGCAGACCAGCACTTCAAGGGCTTTGGCTGGCGTGGTGGTTTTGGCGTGATGTTTGACGACATAGTGGCTGCAGCACTCACGCTGCTGGTGTGGGCCATTGGCCTGCGTATCTGGGAAGGCATTTGACATGATGATTCACAACGACATACCCGAACTGGCGCTGGCGTTAACCGACAGAGCCTGGACACTGGCCACGGCCGAGAGCTGCACAGGCGGCGGCATTGCCAAGGCTTGTACAGACTGGTCAGGTTCCAGCCAGTGGTTTGAAGCCGGCTTGGTGACCTACAGCAACGCGGCCAAAACAAGGCTTCTTGGCGTCAACGCAGACCTCATTGAGGCGCACGGCGCCGTTAGTGCGCCCGTGGCCAAAGCCATGGCCCAGGGCGCCGCTGTGGCCACGGGCGCTCAAGTGACGATTGCCACCACCGGTATTGCCGGCCCCACGGGCGGCACACCCGACAAGCCCGTGGGCACGGTATGGCTGGCATGGTCTGTAGACGGCATTGTGCGCACCCAGCACCAGGTGTTTACTGGCAACCGTGAGCAAGTGCGCAACGCCACCGTGGCATTTGCCCTGCAGCACGCTCTCGAGTTGGTGCGCAAGCTGGCGCCTAACTAAGCGCAGTGGCCATCAAACCCCGTGACATTTTTTGTATTTTTTACCGCTGCCGCAATGGCAGGGGTCGTTGCGCCCAGGTGTGGCAGCCACTTGAACGGGGGCCACTTTAGGGCCTAGCGCGCGCCAGGCTTTGCGCAGGTCATAAACCGCCCACAGGGCTTCGCCAAAGGCATTGGCGCGCTCTTGGCTGACGCTGGGCTCGCCCTCTTCGCCGTCTTCGTCTTCCAGCATGGACAACACAGGCACCCCTTTGTCGTCTTCGGTCAACGCCACGATGCGCGTGAGCGCCTCGTCAATGAACTCGGCGGACTCTTTGTCGCGCGGCAGCTCCCAGTCATCTGGCCAGTTTTCAACGGCGAACATAAAACCCAACGCCCAGACCTGTGCAAACGAGGGAATGTCGTCCTGGGCAATCGCGGCGCGCTCGTCTTCTGGCAAGGTGGCCACGGCACCGCGTACATCCATTACCTCTGGCGAATAGGCAGCCTCGTCGTCTAACGCTTTGATATCAGCATCCAGCTGGGCTTCAATCTCAGCCAAGCGCTTGTGCCACAAGCCCTCAAACGCTGTGCGTTGCGCATCGTCTTTAAATGCGATGCCCCCTGGCACCTCTGCGCCGCCCAGCAACACTTCCAGGGCTTCGCGGGTGTCAATGGGACGACGCGCGCACAATACGGCTGCCATAAAACCCTCGGCGAACTCCCACTGCGGCGCTTCATCATCACGGGTGCGTATGTCGTCCAGTATGTGGTCTAAGGCATCAAATTCGTCGGGCGTAAAGGGTGTTGGTTGGTTCATGGCAGCAATAGGTTGGCGTTTATGGGTAGTATTGTGCACTCCCCAAGCGACCCAAACAGAGAGAAAGGCTGCACATGCTCAAGAAACTCGATAGCTACTACCCGGTTCGCTACACCGCCATTTTGCTCAGCGCATTTGTTGCCCTGTTGTCGCTGTTGGCGTGGACCATAGGTGGCGTTGGCTTTGGCGTGCTGCTGGTGAGTGCCAGCTTGCTGGCTTTGGGCGTATACGACATGCGGCAAAACAAACGCGCAGTGCTGCGCAACTACCCCATTGTTGGTCACATGCGCTACATGCTGGAGTTTGTGCGCCCAGAGATTCGCCAGTACTTTCTAGAAAGCGACACCGAAGCAGCACCCTTTTCAAGGGCGCAGCGCTCGCTGGTGTACGCCCGCGCCAAAGGCGAAGCAGACCAGCGTCCGTTTGGCACACAACTCAACGTGAAGGCCGCCGGCTACGAATGGATACACCACGCCATGATGCCCAAGCATATTGACAGCCACGACTTTAAAACCCGGGTCGGTGGTCCGGCATGTGCCAAGCCTTATGACTTGAGCCTGTTCAACATCTCAGCCATGAGCTTTGGCTCACTCAGCGCGCCAACGCCATACAAGCCCTCAACCAAGGCGCTGCACTGGGCGGCTTTGCGCATGACACCGGTGAGGGCTCCATATCGGTGCACCACGAGCAGCATGGTGGCGATTTGATCTGGGAAATTGGCTCTGGCTACTTTGGCTGCCGAGACGATGCAGGTAATTTCAACGCGGAACGCTTTAAAGAAAACGCCTTGCGCGATCAGGTGAAGATGATTGAGATCAAGCTCAGCCAAGGTGCCAAGCCCGGCCACGGCGGCATGTTGCCAGGCGCCAAAGTCACACCTGAAATTGCATTGGCACGCGGTATTCCAGTGGGTGTTGACTGTATTTCACCGGCCAGTCACAGCGCGTTTTCTACGCCCAAAGAGTTGCTGGGCTTCATCACGCAACTGCGAGACTTAAGCGGCGGCAAGCCCGTTGGCTTCAAGCTGTGTTTGGGCCACGCGTGGGAGTGGTTTGCCATTGCCAAGGCCATGGTGGAGACAGGTGTGACACCAGACTTTATTGTGGTGGACGGCTCGGAAGGTGGCACCGGTGCGGCGCCATTGGAGTTCTCAGACCACATGGGCATGCCGCTGCAAGATGGTTTGCGCTTGGTGCACAACACCTTGGTCGGTATTGGTTTGCGCGAGCAGATTCGCATTGGCGCCAGCGGCAAAATTGTCAGCGGCTTTGACATCGCGCGCGCCATTGCCTTGGGCGCAGACTGGTGTAACAGCGCGCGTGGCTTTATGTTTGCCATTGGCTGCATACAAGCCCAGGCCTGCCACACCGGACATTGCCCAACGGGCGTAACCACCCAGGATCCCGTGCGCCAACAAGCGCTGGTGGTACCCAACAAAGCCCAGCGCGTCTTTAACTTTCACTTGAACACACTGAAGTCTCTAAAGGAAATGACCGAAGCCGCAGGCTTGAGCCACCCCAAAGACATCACACCAGAGCACATGCTCAGGCGCATCAACGACAACAAAATTGCGCCTTTGTCAGAGTTGCTGCCATCGGTTGGCGCGTCGGCTTTGTTGGCTGATAAGCCGGTGTCTGAACAAAGCGACTTGCCCCCGGTATTTCAGCGGTTTTGGCATAGGGCCAGTAGCGAGACGTTTGACTTACAATCTGCTTGATGCTTTTTACAGGCCAGGTGTTGCCTGGCAAGCAATGGGCATGCTGCGTGGTATCGCAGCGCTCGGCTCTGGCTTGACACTGGCCTTGACTAGCTCACATCCCAAGTCACATCAACCTGCGCTTGCATGGCACTGGTCACCATGGCAATCAACGGCGCAAGACGTGTTGACCAATGCACACCCATATTGGTTTGGCTATTCGCGCCGTCTTCGTTGCCGTGCCCAGGGCCGTCGTGCGCAACCATGTCGGCGTCGGTGTCTTGGCCATCATGATGTTGAGCGTAGTGGCGCAAGGCCTCTATGGCGGCGGGCATGTCTGCCACCTGCAAGATGCCGGCCTGGTTGGGTACTTTGTGCCACACAGACAAGACCACATCAGCGTGCGCTTTCAACATAATGATGTCTGCTGTTGCTTTTGACTTGAACTTCACCATTGATCACTCCCGTTAAAGCCACCCAAGCGCACCTCAAAACAGGTGCTGACTCAGGTGCCATGTGTGATTATGCGTGACGCCAGCCGTGGCGCATGGTGGCCAGCTCGTCCATGGACTTTTGCGCTTGCTTGGCAGCGAGTTGCTGTGTGACTTTTTTCTCGCGCGCCACCAGTTTTTTCATTTTTTCAAGCTCAATGCGCGCTTCTTTCAGTTCGCGCGCCACGTCAAAGCGATTGTTGGCTGCGGCCTTATAGCCGCGCTCGGCTTGTATTTCTACGCCAACGAGCTGGCTTAAAAAGTTGCGGCAGTTGACGCTATCACTCAAGTTGCCGCCCTGCTCCAGGGTGCGCTGCTTCACGCGGTACTCCTCCACCATGGCGCTGACGCGCAGCAGCTGTTGGTGCTGCTGCTGCTCTTTGGCTTTGACTTGCACCAACTGCGCCTCTAGATAGTCGACCTTTTTTTGCGCTTGCTCGGCCAATACAGGCCATGCACTTTTAACCAAACTCATGATGCACCCCCATCACACTGGACAGCATGGATTGCGACGTGTCGTAACCCACCTCTTCATGCATGCCTTGCTGCAGGTAACGCACCATCTCGTCGCGCAGGGCAATGGCTTGATCCAGCTCTGGGTTGGTACCTGCGTCGTAGGCGCCCACTTGTATGAGGTCTTGATTTTGCTGATACAAGGTCCACAAGCGGCGAAAACGGTTCGCACGTTTAAGATCTTCTGGCGACAACAGGTTTTGCATCACCCGCGAGATAGAGCCCGTCAAATCAATGGCGGGATAATGCGCAGCGTCGGCCAATGAGCGCGACAACATCACTTGCCCATCCAGCGAGGCACGTGCAATGTCAACAATGGGGTCGTTGCCGTCATCGCCTTCGGCCAACACGGTGTAGATAGCGGTGATAGAGCCATGACCGTTGCGCCCAACACCCGCGCGCTCAATCAGATTGGGCAGCAGGGCAAACACAGATGGCGGGTAGCCTTTGGCAGTCGGTGGCTCACCCACTGCCAAACCTATTTCACGTTGGGCATGGGCCACACGGGTGAGGCTGTCTACCAGCATGAGTACGTTTTTGCCTTGGTCTCTGAAGTACTCGGCAATCACGTGTGTGAGGTGTGTGGCTTTAAGACGCAATACCGGCGAGACGTTGGCAGGTGCAGCCACCAACACCGACTTGGCCATGCCCTCTGGGCCCAACGACTCGTTGATAAACGCTTGCACTTCGCGTCCGCGCTCACCAATGAGGCCAATGACCACCACATCAGCTTTGGTAAATCGGGTGAGCATGCCCAGCAGCACACTTTTACCCACGCCAGAGCCAGCAACAAGTCCCAGGCGCTGGCCACGGCCAACGGTTAAAACGCCGTTAATGGCTTTAACGCCTACATCCAACACCGAGTCAATAGGGCCGCGCTCCATGGGGTTGATGGGGCGGCCTTGCAGGCTTAAACGGTCTGAGCACACGGGCGCAGGCTTGCCATCCAGCGGCTCACCGCGTCCGTCAATCACGCGTCCTAACAGCTCAGGGCCTAGCTGCACTTGGGCAACAGCACTGACCACACGCACTACAGCACCCGGGCCAATGCCAGATATTTCGGTAAATGGCATGAGGAACAAGGTCTTGTCGTTAAAGCCCACCACTTCGGCCTCAACGCGCGCGCCGTCTGTGCCAATCACTTCGCACACGGCACCCAGTGGTGCCATGACACCGCGCGTCTCCAGCGTAAGACCTACGGAGCGCACCAGCGTGCCACTGCGCTCAGGCGCTGGACTGTGCACGCGCTGCAAGTCTTTACCAATGACATCAGAGAAATCAAGCTTGCTCATCGTCGCTCGCTGAATCGCTGGGTGCATCTTTTTCTGACAAATCTTGCACGGGTTCTGAATGCGCAGCGGCTTCAACGTCCTTGGTCTCAGCTGCTGCATGCTGCTCTACCGGTTGCTCTTGCACGGGGTCGGCCTGTACCAAGTCAGCGCCCACCACATCGATGGCCGCAGTCTCATCACTCGTATCAGTCGTATCACTCACGTCCAGGCTGTAGTCGATGGGGTCATCGTCCAGCGCGTCGGCTTCGCTCATGCGGTCAATGCCGCTCATCCCAGGCTCATCTGACGATGGGCTTGGTACTGGCGCTGCTGGCTGGGTGTCCGCTACAGGTGCCACGACCTCGGTGACGTCTTCTGTGGCGCTCATGCGCTCAAGCACAGAAGCCTTGGTAGCCCATGCCGTGCCTTGCTGCAGCGCTTCACTGCTATTGAGCCACTGGGCTTTGTCAATAAGTAACTCGTCGGCCAGGTGGCCCAAACGGTTGTCTATCAAATCTTGCACCACAGCGTCGTTGCTGGTCACGCGCACACCGCCGCGCAACATGGCTTTGTCGGCCACCATCACCACGCCCGCGCCCAACTGCTTGCCTTGGGCGGTAAGCGCGGCCATGTCGTCTGGGTGGAGTGCAACACGCACGCGTTTGGATGGGTTGTCCAGCTGTTCCAAAGCGGCTTGTATCAAGCGCTCAATGGCGGCGCTGTCTCGCATCAGTTCACCGCGCACCAGCTCTTCGGCCAAGTGCAAGGCCAAGCGTTTAAGAGGCTCAAAATGCTGCTTGGGGTTGTCGTTGAGCGTGGTGATGTCTGCCGCAGCCTGCGTCAATGCGGCGATGGCTTTGTCCAAAGCTGCATCTTGCTGCTGGGCGGCTTGCGCCAGGCCTTGCTCAATCCCCTCAGATAAGCCAGCGGCATGCGCTTGCGCTTTGCCTTCGTCAAAACCTTGTTGATAGCCCTCAGCATGGCCTTTTGCATAGCCTTCCTCATGCCCCTGCGCATGGCTTTGAGCCAAACTGTCTTGTTGACCAGGCTCTGCGCCTGCACCGCTGGCGGCGTCAGCATGGCGCGCGCTGCGCGCTGATGACGCCTGATCCTGGTCGCCACTTGGTACGCCAGCGTCTTGGCTGACGACTTCACTTTGGCGCTCGCTTGTGTCTTGACTCTGATCTAAGCCTGAAGCTTGCGCCATGTTGTCTTGTGCTGGCGCAGCCGGCTCAGAGTGCGATTCAACCGGCTCACCACCGTCGGCCTGGCTGGATGCGGCTTCTTGCGCTGCCTCATTGGCCAAGCCGTCGTTTCCCTCATTTTGACCTGGCGTATCAGCGCCCGTGTCGGTTGGCTTATTGGCTTTTTGAAACGCCTCTGGCGTGTCAGATATGGGGTTTTCTTTAGGCTCGTTCTTTGGCTTTTGGTGAAGCTTTGCAATTTCCTCTTGGCTCAACACCACGGGCTGCCATGTGGCAAAGTCGTGGCTGCGCTCGCCGTCCCACGCTTGCTTTTGGTAGTCGGCTTGCGGGTCCAGACGGCGCTTCAGCATAGGGCTTTGCGCCCATTCACGCGCTGCTGCGGCGGGGAATGCGTTAGACAAAGTCATCACCGCGTCCTACCAGCATCAACTCGCCAGCGTCAGACATCTTGCGGGCAATGCGCATGATGTTCTTTTGTGCATCTTCAACATCGGCAATGCGCAATGGACCTTTGGCTTCCATTTCGTCAATAAACATGACGCGTGCACGCGACGACATGTTGTCAAAGAACTTCTCTTTCACAAACTCTGGTGCACCCTTGAGCGCTGTCATCAACATGTCTGGCTCTACCGCACGCATGAGTGTTTGTATGCCGCGGTTGTCCACACCTGCGAGGTTCTCGAAGGTGAACATGTTGTCCTGAATCTTTTGCGTCAGCTCCGGGTCCAGCTCTGTTAGGCCACGCATCACGCTGGACTCCAGATCAACCTTGGTGAAGTTCATGATCTTGGCCGCAGCCTTGATACCGCCAAAACTGGACGACTGTGCCGACGAGTTGTTGGAGAACTGTGACTTCATGATGGACTCCAGCTCCTCCATCGCAGAAGGCTGCACGGTCTCTAGACTTGCAACACGCTGAACGATTTCGGCACGCGTGGGCGGATCCAGAAACGCCAATACGTCAGCGGCCACGTCGTAATCCAGCACCGACAAAATAATGGCCGTAACCTGCGGGTGCTCGCCGCGAATCATCTCAGCAATAGAGCGCGCATCCATCCACTTCAGGATCTCAAGGCCTTTGCTGCCCTGTCCGGGCATGATGCGGCTGAGCACCGAGGCGGCCTTGTCTGGGCCCAGTGCGCGTTTGAGCACTTTTTCGACATAGTCGCTGGTACCCAAGCCCAGGCTGGTTTGCTTCTTCAGGGTCGCCACAAATTCGTCTAACACCACGTTAACGGCTTCTTGCGACAAATCAGACAGCGAGACCATCGCGCCACCCAGGGCTTGCACCTCTTTGGGGTTTAAATATCGAATGATGTCAGCCGCCTGTTGTTCACCCAACAGTAAAACCAATACAGCTGCGCGCTGGGTTCCCGTTAGACCATCCAACTCTTCTTGCAAAGCCTCGGTCATCGGGATGGCATCTGTTAGCGGTTTTGCAACTTCGCCGCCGCCGTCCTTGCCTTTGGCTTTTGCGTCTTTATCGCCTTTTTTCTTGTCGTCTTTGTCAGCCATGATGAGTCATTCCTTGAATAGTGTGTGCCGCTGGCGTTAAGACGCCTTGATCATGCGCTTGAGTACGTTTGCAACGCGGCCTGAGTCTTCGGCCACCAACATGCGGATAAGGGCCACTTTGTCGTCGTAGGTATTGGCCGTATCGAGCATGTCGGCAGAGATGCTGGACTTCTTGGGGCGCAGCTTGGCCTTGATGTCCTCCAAGCTCTCGCCTTCACCAATCTGAATCATGTTCATCTCTTCTTCGCTGAGCTCGCCCGGTGGCGTTGTGCCCGCTGCCTCGGCCAATGCTCGTGCCGCTGCCTCTTCTGGTGTGATGCCAATCAAGCTCTTGATGACTGGACGCACCACGATGATGAGGAAGACCAGCAACAGAATCGTCATCAAGCCAGACTTAAAGCTGTTGATCACCATATCGTCCTGGTACCAGGGCACCATGGGCTCTAGCGGGGCCACTGGCTCAAACCTGGCGGGCATGATGGTTACGTTGTCGCCACGTGCTTCGTTGTAGCCCACCACGCCGCGTACCAGGTTCAACATGCGCTCCAGTTCCTGGTCGGTGTAGGCCACAGACGTTGGTGCTGCGGGGTCTACTTCTGTACCCTCGGGCACCACCACTGGGCGCTCGTTAATCACCACCGCCACTGTCATGCGACTCACGCCGCCTTGCGCGTTTTTAACGTGCTGCACAGACTTGTCCAGCTCGTAGTTGCGCGTGGTGCGGCTGGATTTGAGGTTGCTCACGCCGCCGCCTTCGCCAGGTGTGATGCCTGTGTTTTGCGTCACAGAAGCGTTGGCAGGTGGTGTGTTGGTGGTTGCACCCGGCACACCCGCCGCATCCATGTTGGCGTTGCGGTCTTCAGCCATGACCTCAGACCGTGTGCGCGGGCCATTGCCACCGCGGTCGTAGTCTTCGGTGGTGCTTTCGACTTGCGTGAAGTCTAGTGTGAGGTTGACTTGTGAGCGTACGTTGGCCTCACCCACAACTGGCGACAAGATCTCAACCACGCGTGTGCGCAGCAACTCTTCCTGTGTACGCTTGTGCTCAGCTTGTGCCGATGTCAGGCCCAGCGGTGCGGTGTCTGGCGACTTGGTCATCAGGTTGCCAAAGTTATCCACCACAGTCACATCTTCAGGCATGAGGTAAGGGATGCTGCTGGAGACCAAATGCACGATGGCTTGTACTTGCTGCTCACTCACGCTGCGGCCTGAGTAGCGGGTAATCACCACGGACGCCTTGGGCGGTGTGCGGTCACGTACAAAAACGCTTTGCTTGGGCGTGGCCAAGTGCACACGGGCGTGCTGCACGCCAGATATTTGGCCAATGCTGCGCGCCAGCTCTTGCTCAATGGCGGCGTTGTAACGCGCTTGCTCCATGAACTGACTGGTGGTCATGGCGTTTTGCTCACTCAGAGCGCTCAAACCCGAAATAGGCTCTTTAGGAATACCCTGACCGGCCAGGAAAATGCGTGCTTCATGAAAGCGGGACTGCGGCACGCGCAGCTGACCTGTCATGTCGTCAATGTGTGGGCCAAAGCCGCCTTGCTGCAAACTCTCGTAGGCCGTTTGCAAGTCAGCGCCTTGCAAGCCTGGCAACAAGGTGCGGCTTTGTGGTGCCTGCATCCAGCTGTAGGCCAAGGCCAGAATCACAACCGTCATCAACGCCACGATGGCAGGCATTGATTTTTTAACAGTGGGCTGCTGCAACACCTGGCGCATTTGCGCCATAGGGCCACCTGCCACCACCATGCCTGTGCCGCCGGCGTCACCGCCCTGACCCGCAGTCATCGCGCCTGCATTGTTGCCTGCCGTGGCTGGCACATTATTGGGTCCACTGGCTGCGTCTGCACCCTGGAAGGTGGTGGGGTTCATTACCGCTGTACTCATGATGTCTTGTCCTTACCTGTTTTGTCGCTTGTTGCTGTTGGTTGTGGCTTAAACAGGCATGTTTAAGATTTCTTCGTAGGCCTTCAACACTTTGTTGCGCACCTGCAAGGTGGCCTCAAATGCCAAAGATGATTTCTGCATACCCAAGACCACATCGGTCAAAGGCACGTCTTCACCGCGCTCAAAGGCGGTTTGCAAACTGCGTGATGCTTGCTGGGTGTTGTTCACCTCGCTGACTGCACCGCGCACCGCTTCCATGAAGCTGGGCTTGTTGCTGGACTCTATGTGGTTAAGACCCAGGTTGGGCTGCTGCGATACGCCTTGCTGGGCTTGCGCTTGTGCATTTTTAAGAGTGGCCAACATAGAGGCAATGTTGGCTGAGGATGTAGCTTTTTCAATCATGGCTTTTGTCCTCGTTCTTACAGGCTGGCGCCGGCAAAGTTCACGCCGCGCTCACGAAACTGCGCCAACTTGTAGCGCAACGTGCGTGGGCTAATGCCCAACAACTTGGCAGCGGCCATACGGCTGTCTGTGCTTTGCAAGGCGGCAGCAATAACTTGGTGCTCGCTTTGCTTCATGGCGTCTTGCAAGTCAATGGGCATGCTGGTTTGCACCGGTATTGCTTTTGTTACTTGTGTGGCTACTGGTGTAGTGGGTAGCTGTGCGGTGTCAGCTTCAACAGACTGTGCGGCTGTGTGTGACATGGCTGCGCCAAACACGCTGTTTACCGTTGTGTCGTTTTGGTAGTCGTCAAACAACAAGTGCGCGGCTGTAATAAGGCCGTTGCCACACAACACCACGGCGCGTTGCACCACGTTTTCTAGTTCACGTACGTTGCCAGGCCATGGGTAAGACAGCAACTGGCTTTGCGCTTGTTCGTCCAGGTTGTAAGCCATGCCGGCTTGGCCGTGTGTAACCAACATTTGCGCAACCAAGGGCAAGATGTCGCCTGGGCGCTGCGCCAATGGCAACAGGCTTAAGCGGAATGTGGAGATGCGAAAGTACAAGTCTTCACGAAACTCGCGTGCCTGCATGGCTTCGCGCAGGTCTTTGTTGGTCGCAGCCACCACGCGCACGTCTAGTGCAATGGCGTTTTGACCTCCCAAACGTGTGAGTGTGCGCTCCTGCAACACGCGCAGCAACTTGCTTTGCAAGGCCATGGGCATTTCGCCAATTTCATCCAAGAAAATGGTGCCGCCTTGCGCTTGCTCAAACAAGCCTTTGTGCTCCTTCAGTGCGCCCGTAAACGCGCCTTTGTCGTGACCAAACAGCAAGTCTTCAATCAGGTGCTCTGGCAAGGCCGCGCAGTTTAGCGCTACAAACGGTGCCTTGGCGCGGTTGGATGACTCGTGCAACACACGCGCCAACACTTCCTTGCCTGAACCTGTTGGACCTACCAACAAGGCTGTTACGTCGGTTTGTGCCACGCGCTGGGCCAAGGCCAACAAGTGCTGGCTGGCTGGATCAACAAATACCGCGCTTTTAGGCGCTTTGACCTGTGTGGCTTTGTCCATCTGCTTGGCTGTGAGCGCTTTGGTAACGTTGCTCCACGCCTGTGCACTGTAGTCGTCTGTGGCAATCACGTGCAAAGCGCCATGTTGCATGGCTTGCACGGTGAGGCTTAAGTTGCGTCGCTCTACGCGGCACACCACGGGCACTTGGTAGCCCAGTGTGGCAATGAGTTGCGTGACCTCTGTGAACAACTCCAAGCTGTCCAGCAAACGCACCACCACCACATGCGCACTTGTTAGCGCTTGGCGCAAGTCGGCCAAAATGTTGATGGTGACAGGTGCCACGCCGCACTCGCCCAATTTGGCGCACTCGTCGTCTTGCAGCGCGCGCATGGGGTCCAGCCAAACGGCAGAGAAATGAGGTTGTTGATTAGCGTTCACAGGTCGGTCTCAATAGGGTTAGAGACCTCTCATTAGCAACCCGTGTGCCAATAGGTTAGCAGTATTGGTTTTTAAGACAATCGCTGCCTATTTGCAAAAATATGAATACCTAATAACTCAACGGCTTTGTCTTGCCGCTTTCTCGACAGCAGCGGCAAGGCTGGGCAATGTATTGCCGCTTGACACCTGTAAGAAGCGATTTTTCCTTCCCAGTGCGTGGCTGGTACTGCTACAGATACCTAGTAAAGCTTGTTATGACGTTTACAAACACCGCTTGAAGCCAGTGCTCAAGCACTGCTGGGCAGTGGCCGTGGCTTTGGCTATGTCTGCTCGCTCCAGTTTGAATGAGGCGTAGTCGCGCACCAGTGAAGCCTCTTCGTTGCCACCCAGTGTGGCCAAGTCGGCCCAAACGTGTGCTGAGTAGGCGTCTACCTCGCCGGTGTCCCCGTTGAGGTAGACATTGGCCGCCATGAGTTGAGCGCCGGCGTGGTTTTTCTTGGCCGCCTTGATGAACCACTCCAGGGCAATGGGTGCAGAGGCCATGGCACCCTGGCCCTCAAAGTGGGCCACACCCATCATGTACTGGGCCTCGGCCAGCTCTTGCTGCGCGCCCTGTCTGAACCA
The DNA here is from genome assembly GCA_021044545.1 of Comamonadaceae bacterium M7527. Lineage (NCBI taxonomy): Bacteria > Pseudomonadati > Pseudomonadota > Betaproteobacteria > Burkholderiales > Comamonadaceae > Comamonadaceae bacterium M7527. The sequence goes on along the minus strand of CP087990.1, from coordinate 2,031,280 downwards.
GCGCACCGCCTCGCGCGCATTCCGCTCTACACCGTAGCCATAGTAGTAAAGCGTACCAATGTTGAACTGCGCTTGTGCCAAATTTTTGTTGGCCGCCTTGCGGTACCACGTCATGGCCTCTACATAGCTTTGGCTTACCCCCAAACCATGCTCATACAGGTACCCAATGTTGTTTTCAGCAAATGCGCTGCCATCCTTGGCCTGTACCAGCCATGCGCGCATGGCGGTGGCGTAATGGCCGCGCTGCATGGCAGCAATGCCAATTTCATTGGTGTCTTTGCTGGTGGTTTGCGCTGCAGCACTGGCGGACCATGCACTCAGTAACAGCACACAAACTGCTGCCAGTGAGACGGTTTGCATGTGGCGAAAAATGGTTTTGAACATAGTGACTGGCACAGGGGATTTGTAATAAAGACGAGCGACACCGCACACTGTAACGCCACACTTGGTCGGCGCAAAAACGCACCAGCCAGTACGACTTACACCCACAATGGCTTTATGCGTTTACGGTCTTTTAGTACATCTTTTGGACTAAAACCTTGGCAGTACTGGCCGTCGGCACGCAGCACCTCTATAGCGGGCAACATACGTGTTTTAAACCCCATCAAGCGGCACAAGTAAGGTAACCTGGGGTCGTAGCTGATGCCAAAGTGTTGGCACTGCCAGCAATTAGGCCCTTTGATAGAGGACGTGGTAGACGATTCAGGCATTGTTGCTGCGCTCACCGGAATGGGCAACGTTGGCCGAACCGGCTTGGGCTTCTGGGGGCTTTGCAGGGCTTGTTGGCGCAGCCGAATCAGCGCTTTCATCAAGCTCGGCCACTATTTTGTTGGTACGCTCGCGCAGCTTTTCAAAGCGCTCTTCCTGCGTGTCGCCGTTTGCCTTGATGTCGCGCTTGTGTTCCCACCACTTGTAGGCAAACACAATGACAAAAGCCGCTACAAACAAGTCGCCCAGAATAGCGGAGTAGTTGTACCCCGGAGGCAAGCGCCACTCAGGCTTTAGCCACATGACCGCCAAGATAATGGCGGCCACATACAAAAACTTGCGTATGCGCATGCACACAAGGCAGGGCTTTTTCTTGGACAGGGAAGGTTTGGCAACAGGCATGACAAATTTAGGTACAGCTTGGGTTCAACTTTTCAGGACCTTGGTCGATTCCTCAAAGGGTAACCACAATTACGTGGTGATGCACCCGCTGCGGCACTAACCCCAACGCGTGCTAGCAATACAAAACAACTCACTTTAGGCATAGACATGGCAACACTGGTACTTTGTTACGGCATGATTATGGGCAAATGCGGCACCGTCGGCGAGTACTTGTTTCCAAGCATGCAAGCCTGCCAGGTAGAACGCAAATACATTGTGGCCAACCGAACACAGCATTTTGTGTTCGCAATTTGCCGCGATGGTGCGCCCAAAGAAGAGAACTAAGCCACTGGGACAGACTGCCAAGCGCCAGGCCCTCGCAGGCCTAGCTTCTTGTCTCTTTCTTACTGCCTAGCAGCTTACTGCAACAACTTCAACACGTTTTGCTGATCGGCGTTGGCCTGCGCCAACACCGCCGTAGCAGCCTGCTGCATGATTTGCGTACGCGCCAACTCTGTTGAGGCTGCAGCGTAGTCCGCATCTTCAATTTGGCTGCGTGATGCCTCGGTGTTGACAGACACGTTCATGAGGTTGTCAATCACGTGCTCTAGGCGGTTCATCACCGCACCCATGGTGGCCCTTGTGCCGTTGACTTTGTCCAGCACGTCGTCCAGCTTGTTGAGCACGGCTCCGGCGGCCTCGCGGCTATCGATGCGGTTGACACGCTGTTCTGAGTCCCACAAATCGACATCGCCAGTGATGCCGCTGGTAATCGGACCGCCTTTACCAAAGTCTGCAAAGTCGACATTTATGACCTGGTTGGATGTGGCCCCCACCTGGAATGTCATGCGTCCTACCCTGGGTGGCGACATGTCAACACTTGAGTCCCCGCCAAAACTGCCCTCCGTAAAGCCAAGGTTTTTCCAGTGGGTGGGATTTGAGTAACCATTGGTACCCGCTGCCACCGTAAACTCCTGCTCGCTGGTTAGCTCAACACTGCTGTAAAGCGTTAGCGCTGAATCCGAATCTGCGTTGCCACCCCAAATGCCTGTTACGGCCGAGCTTCCCAGACTATTTGGCGTTGGCGTTGCGATTGCCAACTCCACCGCTCCGGTGCTGCTATCTGCACCCATGATGGTGAAGCCAGAGCCGGGCACTGTCGATGAGACGGTGACAACGCTGTTCAAAACGCTCACGGACATATTGGTCAGTGAACCGTTGTTCATGCCCGTTTCAACCGCCACCTTGATGGCTGCCGCAATATCTGACGATGTCGCTGGCTGCGCAATCGTTGCGGTTGTCAGCGAAACGCCATTGATTTCAAAGCTGACTGTTGCGTCGTCCGTAATGGCATTGCCCACGGTAATGGTGCTGGACTGCGCCACCTCATCGCCTGCACTTAAACCAAAACTAGCGGGGCTTAAACCAGCAATTGAGCTGTCAAACCAAACCGATACGTTGCGGCCATCACTGGATGTCAGGGTCAAGCCGTTTCCGTTGTTACTGGCACTAACGCCATGGCTATCCAGCTTGCGGTTAATTGCAGCCAACACGTTCTCGCGACGCGTATCAGCTGGCTCGTCCTCGGTCAGAGTGACTTCAACCTCGATGCCGTTGATGTACAGCGACTGGATACCTGTTTCCGGGAACACGCTGGGCGAGCCGGTGGTGGTGGTGGTGCCAACGATGCTCGCGGGCTTGATATCCGCTGACACCCCTGTTTTGTCCGCAATGCTGTTGATAGCGGCTGCGATGGCAATGGCGCTGGAGTCGGTTTGACCACTCAACACACCGCTTGGTGAGCGCGTATCGCTGGAAGCTGTGGAGCCTGGCACAGGAATGCCGTTTAGCACCAGGTCGCCCGTATTGAGTTTCACATTGCTGGCGTCTGCATTCGCCTGAACCTCGGCCACATCAATGTAGCCACTCTCAGCTGTTGTGCTGGCCGTTGCCGTGAACTCTATGCCTGGGATAGTAGACGTGAATAGAATTTGTGATTCATTCAGGCCCTTACCCACAGACACCGCTGCCGACATGGCACTGTCACTGGCAATGGCCGCGATGAGTGTATCGATGACCGTTTTAGGGCTGGTGTCTGTAGCAACAAAGGTTTTTGTTCTACCGTTTAGCGTAATGCTGAACTCGTCTCCAACAGCTATAGTGCCGTCCACATCCACGGACGTAATTTGCGCAGTTGGCGGCAAAGCCACAGCACGGTCGCTGTTTGCCACCGTGGTTTTATTGGCTGAATAGTCGCCGGCAACAAATCCTACGTTGGTAATATCTCCTGTTGAGGTCAATACAACGGGGGCTTCTACCTTTGACTCTAAAGCAATAGAGCCTGTTGTTAAGCCTTCACGCAGGCCTGTACGGCTGGCAAACGTCGCGTTTTCGGCGGCCGTATTGAAGAACACCTCAATATTTCGGCCATCTGCGGCCTCCAGTCGTATGCCTTTTTGGTCACTGCCAGTGTCTGTTGCCACCACGCCTGTGCGCGCTGTCATGCGGTTAATGGCTTCTACCACAGTAGCGCGTGATTGGCGTGTGTCATTGAGTGTTGTTGTAATGACAGGCGAGGTATAGCCATTGATTGTCAGCGTGCCTGTTACAGCTTCGCCAGCAGCCATAGCGGTACCTGTCAATACAGCCTCGCTAACCACCGCTTGAACACCTGTCAGCTCTGACACCCGATTAATGGCTGCCGCTTTTGCAAGCGCACCACCAGCGTTGTTAGAGACCGATAAGGTATCGTCCTCAGCCAAAGATGGGCCTACCGTGATGTCATTGATGATGAGATCAGATGCGCTCAACAGCGGTAGGCTAGGGTAGCTGCGTGCAACCGACAGTGTTACCGCAGGTGCGCGCAAATTGATGTCTTCGCTAAAACCATCGGCGCCCAGCATGGTGACAGTGAGGTCATCAGAAATAACCAAACTGTTGTTGCCTGCTGTCACGTTGGCGGTGGTGGTCTCTGATGAAATGGTTGCCGTACCAGCCGCTGGTACACGTGTCACCGTCGCGTGCGCAGAAAACGGTGTGCCTGGCGTCTTGGCAGTAAGGGTAATGGTGCCGTCTCGTGTGACAGCTGCTGTCACTACGTTTTTGAGGTTGGTGTCGGCATTGATACCGGCTACAAAGGCATCAGCCTCGTCGGCCTGCGTTGTACTTGCTGTGGTGTAGCTGTAAGAAAAGTTGCCAACCGTCAAGTTCAATATGTCGCCGGCACGCGTGGTTCCACCCAGGGTAAAGGTGTCAACCTGTGCCACGTCGGTATGCGCAAACGTCACCGTGCCGTTGGCGGCATTGACTGACCCAGACAAGGTCACTGTATCGCCATCGTCTACGTCGTAGGTTGCGGTGACGCTGCCGTAGTTGGTTGTTGTAAATCGTGACGCCGTTGAGCCAGTTGAACCCGTGTCAGCAAAACTGATAAGGTCAACATCGCCATCTGCTGCGGCGTAGTTGATGGTGAGGCTGCCATCTACATTGTTTGTAATAGTCCGTCCAGAAGCAGCGGCAAACGACGGGTCACCAGTCAGTGCTGCAGCAACCTTTGAGGCAACCTGCTCTGCAGTGTCGTCGGCAACAATCGTGGTAACGGCTACGCCGCCTACTGTAATAGTGCCAGTTGCTGCAGCCGGGCCGAAGGCAATTGTTTGCACTTCAGACGTCTCCGGTACCACTGCAAACTCTAATTCACCGGCCTTTTCGAAAGCGCCAGCGTTGGCAAACGCACTGGTCGTGCTTACAACAGACTGGGTAGCCACTGTTGCGGTTGTACCTGTTGTGCCTGTATCAACAAACGATGTATCGGCAATGTCCGCGTCTATGCGGTTGTAAGTCACGTTGACAGTGCCGTCACCGTTGTCTGTAACCAAGCGCCCTGCATTGGCCGTCACGAATGTGCTGGCAGACAAAGCCGCAGCCACGTTGGTGGCGATGGTCTCTTTGGTGTCGCCGGCAGTAACGGCCACTGTAACGCCGCCTACTGTAATGTTGCCGCCGCCAGTTGCTGTGCCCAACGTGATGGTGCCGGCCGAGGTGGTCGCAGCGGCAGCAGCAGCAGTGACTGAACCATCGGTTGCAGCGTAGTTTATTTCAAGCTCACCACTTGCACTTATCACAGCTGTTCGGCCCAACGACACAAACGATGCATTGGCTTCTAGCGCCGCCTTGGCCTTTGTTGCCATTTGCAGAGGCGTATCACCGGCCTGGACCAGTATCGTTGGCGTATCACCGGTAAGACCGTCCACGGTCAAAGATACGGCACCACCCGTTGTGCCGCTAAACGTCAAAGTATCTATTTGGGGTTGAATAGGACTAGACGTGCCATCATATGCAGTAGTTATCACGCTTGCTGCCGCAGCATCCGTCGTCAGCTGGGCAATGGTTACGTTTTTGTCAATACCCGCATCATCACGCGACATCACAATATTGACGACACCATCGCCCTCGTCCACCGCCAAACGGTTGAGCGCAACGAATGTACTGTCGTTGTTTAAAGCTGTTACAGCTTTGGCCGCAACCTCTGCCGCCGTGTCACCCGCTGTTACCAAAAAATTGACGGCAACGCTGTCGTCCATGGTGACTGAAATTGCGCCGTTCGCAGCCGATGCGCCAAACGTTACTGGCCTGACTTGCGTATCTGCATCTGTAAAGCTCATGAGTTGCTGCTCTATGGGCTCGGCAATGGCTTTGTCTGTGCCGGCGGCAACGGGTGCGGTTACAGTCTCAGGGGTGGATTGCACTTTGTACACAGGCTGCTCACCCTGCGCCACGCCGTTGGTGCCGTTTAGCAGTGGGTAACCGTTCCACTCAGTGGTCTCAGAGATACGAACAATTTCTTGCTTGAGCTGCTGGAATTCCAAGTCCAGGTACCCACGCTGCTCACCCGTGTTGGTGTCGTTCATCGCCTGAATAGACAATTCACGCATGCGCTGCAACATGTCGGTAATTTCGCTGGTTGCGCCTTCAGCCGTTTGAATCAGTGAGATGGCATCGCCCGCGTTGCGCACTGCCATGTTTAGGCTTCTGATCTGCTGCGTCATGCGGTCGGCAATGGCCATGCCCGCTGCATCGTCTTTCGCAGAGTTGATACGCTTGCCAGTCGACAGCTGCTGCATGGCAGTGGCCTGCTCACGACCAGATGTCTTCATGGCGGCTTGCGTGTACAGCGACTTAACGTTGGTATTGATCACGGACATGATGTTTACTCCTTGCCCTTCAAGTTGGTTGGGCACATTTTTTAAAAACTGGCACTAAAGAAAGTACCTATACCCCCGATTAGCAGGATGCGTGCCAGCTTTTCAACACACCTATGTGCAGTAGCACGACTGAGTCAGCGGTTAAAAATCTGCTTGAAACGCTTGAAAAAGCTTGGTTTTTTAAATTTCCTGATTGCGAGTGACGGAAAAGCGGCAATAAATTGCCCGATGGAGACACTTTGCCGCTGGGCGGCAATATCAACCCCAATGCCAAGCGGTGCAGACGAAAAAAAACCGGCAAAAGCCGGTTCTTACATAAAGTGCTGAGTAAGCCCTAGTCGGCTTTCACTGCAGAAAAGGTATGCACACCATCTGCCTTCAACTGGGCATGCTGGGCCAGCAAGTCAGTGTCTTCCGGGTAGTAGGCCAAACCCAGTTCAACAGTCTCCAGGGCAGATACAGGGTCTAAGTCGCAGCGGTAAGCGCGTGTAAGCATGAGGTAGGTAAACGCTTGGGTACGCTCACCTTGCAAGGTTTTTAACTCAGTCAAACGCTCAATAGCGCAGGCCCAATCTTGTTGCGCAGCGGCCAGCAAGCCCGTAATGGCCAACATGTCCTCACTGTGTGGGTACAGGCTGATACCCGCCTCGCCCAAAGCAAAGGCCAGGTCTGTGCGGTCTTCAGCCATTAAGGCCTGAATGGTGACGCGAATGTCTGAGGGCGAGTAGCGCTGCAAATCCGACAATGGAAAAGCATTGGCACTGGTGAGGTTGTGACTGCGAAGAGAATTTAAAAGGCTGGTCATGGAGAACTCCTAGGTAGGCAGGGACAAATAGTTTTGTTACGCATTGCTCAAGCAAACACCATGCCCAAAAAGCGCTCTTGTACCCACAAATATAAAAACCCGCCGAGTTGCAACACTTGGCGGGTTTTCTACATTAGCCAGCTCCGCTAAGGTGCTGGCTAATGATCAGCTTACTGCAGCAAGCTCAACACAGACTGTGACGACTGGTTGGCCTGGGCCAGCATAGCTGTAGCAGCCTGCTGAATAATTTGCGCCTTGGCCAAGCTGGCGGTTTCCGCACCGTAATCAGTATCTTGAATACGGCTACGTGATGCGGACGTATTGGTGCTAATGTTGGTCAAGTTGTTGATCGTGTGATCCAATCGATTCTGAATGGCACCGAGATTGGCACGCTCCGCAGAGACGTCCTCGATAGCAGCATCCAAGATACCCACCGCATCACTGGCTAAGCTTGCGGATGTAATAGCTATGCTACGGACAGACTGCCCTGCAGACGACGTGTAATTGTCGTCAAGATACCTAGTAACGCCCGTAGTGCCAGTGCCCGCTTGGATTAACAAGTTTTCAGAGTTATCAGACTGGAAGTTTTGAATACTCACCTCTTTTCCGAGCGTATGTGTCAACGTAAAGGCTTTAGCTGTTGCGTCATACGTAACAGACATCACACTGTCCAAACCTGAACGTGTCAACGCGGAGTTGATAGCTGCCTCCATGCTGGTATCGTCCGCATCAAAACCGTCATATAGCACGTTTGAGATCACAGCGGTGGCAGAACCATCGGTAATTTCAAAAGAATATGTATCAGAAGCTGTAGCTGTTGCGGCAGGTGCAAAAGACATCGTCACTGCAGTGGCCGCTAATGAGGGCGTCGTGGCAGTCGTTGCCGCAGTGAGACCATAAGCAGTATCGTCAAGCAACTTGGTAGTCACACCACCGGTACCAGACTGGTTATCACCCAATGAGGCGGAGATCCGACCAGCACCAGCGGATTCAAAGCCTAAGAGTGCAAAGTCGTAGCCGTTAGCCTCAGAGACTCGCAGGCGCCCCCCTCTACCGTCACAGAAAAGTCGTACGCGTTCGCGTTACCAGCCAACTTGGGCAGTGTGGACAAATTGGCCTGCAAGTCGGCAGCGGCACTTGCCAGCGAAGCGTCGGTGCCATCGTAGCTGAACGTAACCAGATTAGTCGCGGTTAGCGGTACGGAGCCGCCAGTAGTTTGACCGAACTGAACTGTATAGGTGTCGTTACCCATCAGGCTCAAGTACATGTCCGAAGTCGCTGTTGCGTTTGCACTTTGATAGAAGCCTGTGGAGGAGACAAGCTCCGCACCACCCGAGGTTTGAAGCGTCAACAGGTTAGTCGTTGCCACAGTGCCGGCGGTCACTTGTTGCGTAACGCGGGTATCAAACGCAGCACCGTCTTTGCGTGCAATAACCATTTGGCCGTCAGTATTTTTTCCAATTTCGTAGTTGGTGTTTGACGCCGTAGACAGCGCATCGCGCAAGTCCAAGATGATACTGTCGACGCTGTCTCCATTAGCGCCACCTGCCAGCGAGACACTCACTGACTCTGTAACCCCACCGCTCACAAGATCGAAGGCTAGCTTGTCACCTGTGGTAGCACCGGTGGCCAGGCCACCAACCGTCAACGCCAACTCAACAGGTTCCGCAGTGCTCGTAGCACCCGCCGCAACCACTTGAGCACCGTTCGCCACAATGTCAGTGAGACCTGTTGCTCCAGTGAGTGTCATAGGCGTTGAAGTTACAGCAGCACCTCCACTCAAATGCGAAGCGTCGACTGTAAATGAGGCGCCGTCGTAACGCTCAACCTGCAATTTCCCATCAGAAGTTTCAGAAATGAGAAAGCCTGATGTGCTGTAAGCAGGGTCTGCGGTCAGCTGTGTTACCACATCAGACACGCCTGCTGCTGTCAACGTACCTTGCAGCACGGTCGTCACACCGTTAGCGGTGAGTGTCATCTGAGCCACATCAGTAGCCTTCGTCGTACCACCAAACGTGTATACCTCACTAGTAGCCGCCTTATCAACGACAGCGCGTGTTGTAACGTCAATGGCAGTTGCGGTGCCTGAAGCGCCACCGAGGATCAGATCTTGAGACGAAGCGCCTCCAGAGACGGAGTTGTAGGTCGCAGTTGTACCGGCACTCGACAAGGCTGTGGAGGTCATAGCGTTTGGCGCACCCGAAGTCACACCACTGGCGACGCCAGCATGCAACTTGATCAGACCACCGGCAGCGTTACTAATAGAAACCGTGCGGCCGTTGTAGCTGGCAGATATAGCGTCTGAAGCACCTGCTACCACACCAGTACCGCCAACAGGGGTATTACGTATGGCCGAGTTGATAGCGTCTACTACGTCTTCAGCGCTACCATTTGCTACCGTTCCGGTGATATTGTAAGACTCGTGTCCAATACCCGCCCCCATGTCCACCTCAAGGACAAACTTGAATTCGCCATTGCCATTAAAGGTGATTTCAGCCTCAGTGGGGGTAGCCTGAACGCCCTGGAAGCTACCTTCTGTCACGCCAGCAGTTGTACTCGTGCCATTAATAGTACCTAAGGACAGTGTAGAAAGATCATTGACTGCCATGGTCATTGTCTGCCCAGCATCAGCTCCGATTTGCAACTGCGCATTCAGTGAGCCATTTAAAACTGAACGGCCATTGAATTCGGTAGTGCTTACAACACGATCGATTTCACTTTTTAGTTGTTGCACCTCGGCGTCCAGGTTTGCACGATCTTGGCTATTGTTGGTACCGTTACTGGACTGAACAGCCAACTCACGCATACGTTGCAACATGCTGGAGATTTCCTCCATGGCACCCTCGGCTGTTTGAGCAAGGGATATACCGTCGCTTGCATTTCGAACTGCAGCATTCAAACCTCGAACCTGCGATTCCATTCGAGAACTGATTGCCAAACCCGCCGCGTCATCTTTTGCAGAGTTGATGCGAGAGCCCGTAGACAAACGCTCCATAGCGGTAGACAGGCTCTTGTTGTTTGCCGCCAATGCGTTTTGTGCAACAAGCGATTTAACGTTGGTGTTGATAACTGACATGATGATTCTCCTGAAATTAAGGGAACTTGATCTTTAAAAAGCAGCTGCCTTGGGGGCCTTGAACTGCTAAGGAACTTGGCGAGCGGCAAACTGATTTGTCGCTACACCCCTGGCAGAAAGAGCATTTGCCCTACCTGATGACTAGTGATTCGGTGGCTTGTTTAACTTCTTTAGTGATGCGGTGTTTTTTTTAAAAACTTTTTTCAAAGCCAAGACCGCTCAGCACAAGCACTAGCCAAGCTGGTCGGTTAGCAAGCCCTTGATGTCTTCGATGCTGTGCGCCACTTTGATGACGACCTCATTGGGTATCTGCCGAATAATCTCGCCTGACGCCGTGCTGCGAACAGTGATGACGGGGCGGTTTAAGCGCTCATCAAGCGCAAAGTTCAGCCCTCGGCCATTGCGCTCTACTTGCTCGTTGAGCCGCTCAATGGCCTCGTGCAAGTTTTGACGCATTTCTTCTGGGTCAATTTGTACAGCTGGCGCAACGGGCGCTCTATCAGGGGCCGGGACTGCCGCTCGGGGTTGAGGCGCAGCTTGCTTGGCGGCGCTGACCGCAGGCTGGGCCACTGCGGTTATGTTTGACATTTCATTGCTCATGACATCCGTCCTTGTCTGGCTTTTTTCAATACGAGCTGTATTGAAGTAGGTAAATGCGCACGACACGCATAGTCAGCCATCAGGTCTAGGGTCGGCACCTGAAAAAAGAACTTGAGGATTTTTTTGCAAAACGTCTTAAATAGACGCTTAAAGGCCATGAGCAGGCCTTGATGTTACTGACTAAGGCTTAATTATTGGTGTACATAGCCATCATGCCCTCAAACGTGGACTTGAGACTCTCACGCATGGCGTTGGACTGCCCCACCAGCGACTCCATCACGCCAAACTGTTTGTTGTAGCGGGCTAGTAATGACTCCATACGGGTATTCAAAGCTTCCAGCTCGGCCTCGTAGCTGGTAATGCGTTGCTCGGAGCCAGCACTTTGGGTGGCCAACACACCGCGCGCGGCGATGAGGTCGTCCAGCGCCTTAACGGCGTCACCCGCCAGCCCGCGGTTAGCCGTGCCATAGTTTGACTGCCTGTTGGTATTGGCGCTGAACAACTGGACCACATCGTCATAGTTGTCCGCAAGCGCTGCGTCTAGTTTGTCTTCGTCGATAGACATGACACCCGTTCTATCTATGTCTAAGCCCAGGTCTCTAAAGGCACTAAGACTGCTTCCAGGTGTTGAAGAGTCGTTCAAGAACATGCTGCGCAACTGCTCTTTCACGCGCCTAACCGTGCTGTCACCCGCAAGCGATCCGCTGTAAATATCTTCTTCGTCCTCAGACCTGGCACCCGTCAAAATGGCAAAGTCAGACGTCGCGTCGTTATAGGCCTGCACCACTGCCTGCACGTTTTCCTTTACGGCAGCGGTATCACGGGTAATGCGTATATTGGCTGCAGTACCTGCTGTCATCGCAAACAAGTCTAGGTAAACACCGGGTATGACACCGTCTACCGCGTTTGAGCCCCTGGTAATGGTGAGCCCGTTCACCACCATCCGTGCGTCTTGCGCGTCTTGCAGGTTGGTGTCGCTGAATGACACATCTGACAGTGCATTGCCAGCGCCAAACGCTGTATCGGTTTGCCTTGTCATGGCAGCGCCTGTGGTGTCGGCGTCTGCGAAAGACAGCTCTGGCGCTGCCCCATCTGAGGCTGCCCATTGAAAGCTGAGAGTGCCATCAGTTGCCCCCGCTGCCACAGAGCGCCCTGTTGCCTGCGTTATAAAGTTGGAGGTCTCAAGCGCTGCTCGGACAGCCTCAGCAACCTCGGTGGCAGTTTGGCCGGCAGTCCCCTCTACCGCAACACCGCCAACGCTTATGGTGCCGTCTTCTGTTGCACCCTGAAAAGTCAGCGTTTCAAGCTGCCCAGTGCCCGTTGCATCGTCGGTCGTGTAGCCAAATGCCCCAACAGACCCAACAGGGCCAGTCAGTACAACCGTATAGGGGTTTGTGGCGTCACCAGTATTCAAAAGCTGCGCCGTAACGCCTTGCTCAGCGTCGTTTATGGCGTCGACAAGACCTTGCGGGCTTGGATCGCTCACACGGATACTGGTCTGGCTTTCGCCGTTTAAAGTCAGCTGAATGCTGAATGGGTTGCCACCCGACAACACTTGGTCTGCGCTGGCGAATTGGTTGGTCGCCGTTCTTTGAGATGCAGCCAATTGCTGCACTTCAACGGTATGCCTACCGGGTGCTGCGCCAGATGTAACGGCCACGCCCAAAGCATCTGGCTGGCTATTGGTCGTTTCGTAGGCATTGAAGTCGGTGACGTCGTTGAGCTTTTCGAATGCCGTTTTAACGGTTTCCAAAGCCAGCATCAACGCTGAATAGCCTGCCACTCGACGCTCTTGATCGTCGATTTTGGTATTGATGGCCGCCTCGCGAGGCACCTTCTCGGCATCCACCAAGCTTTGGGCCAAGGCTTGCACGTCTACGCCAGAGCCCGCGCCCAAGGCGCTAATCATGTTAGTGGCCATTGCCGGCTCCTACCTGTATATCCAACAACAAATTAAGCATCGGTGCGACTCATCCATACTTTAGTCAAACGTTTGGCATTAGCAAACACGCCAGACTTAATTGATGTAGTTGAACAAGTTCAACTGCGTGACCTTGGCAAAGCTGCTTTGCGCGGCCTCTAGGGCCAGCATGTCCTTGTTCATTTTGGTGATGGCCTCGGCGTAGTCCAGGTCTTCAACTTCGGACAACAGGCTCTTGAGGCGCAACACAGTCTCGTCTATCACTGTTTGCTGAGACGCCACAACATTCATGTCGGTACCAATTTGGGCCAATGACAAGCCAACACCTTCTTGCAGTTTGTCTAGCTCGCCCACGCCGCGATTCATACCGTCGCGGTCTGAGTTTTTTACCGCGTTGATCAAGTCATCCATGGCCTGAAAAAAGCTGACGCCATACGACTTACCCTCGTCGTCTACACGCACTGCACGTGTAAAGGCATCAGCGCCGGGGCGGTTGAGTTGTATGGTGCGCTGGTCACCCACCAACACGTTGATACGCGACTGGTCACCCTGGTACACAAACTCGCCTTGTGCATTGGTGCCAAATGCAGGCTCACCCACGCGGCTACCCGCAAACAGGTAAGACCCACTTTCATCCTGGGTGTTGGCCAAACTCATGACTTGGTCGCGCAAGCCAGACATTTCCATGGCCAAGGCTTGCCTGTCAGCCGGACCTACGGTGTCGTTGGCAGCTTGAATACTTAACTCCCGCATACGTATAAGCGAGTCGTTGACGTTGCCCAGCGCAGTTTCCTCGGCTTGGTAGCGTGCATTGGCGCCGTTTAGGGTGTTGAGGTAGCCCTCGTTTTTCTGAATCACGCCTTTAAACCGCGTGATGACGGCTGCTTGGTCTGGTGCGTCGCTGGGCGCAATGACTTGTTTGCCTTGCGACATTTGCGCCTGCGCGGTAGACAGCTTGTTTTGTACCGTGCTCATTTGGTTGGTGGCGCGGTCAAATAGGAATGAGGTGGATATTTTCATAACGTCGTCCTAGTTAGCGAACCGCCAAAATGGCGTCAAACAGCGTGCTGGCGGTTTGCATCACTTTGGCTGAGGCTTGGTAGGCCTGTTGAAATCGAATGAGGTTGGCGGCTTCTTCGTCTAAGCTCACACCTGAAATGCCGTCGCGGGTCTCAAGCGCTTGGTCGTACACCACAGTGAGTGCGTCTTTGGCCACTCGCGCTTGCTGCGACATGTTGCCCACTTGGCTCACCTGCTCTATGTAGGCCTCGGCAAAGGTTTTGTTGCCAGGCATGACCTTGTCTGAGGCCAAGCCAACAATGCGCAGCATGCCTTCGTTGTTGCCTACGCCGTCTTGGTTACCGTCAACGCCAAACTGGTCGCCCACAGCTGGTGGGCTGGTGAACGTGAGCGTAATACCTTGGTAGCTGATGCTAGGCGGCAAGGCGTTGGGGTCAAAGGCGCGCGTGGCCACTATGGTGCCAGTGTTGCGGTCGGTAATGGTGTATTCGTTGGTCGCCGTCAACGTGATGTCAAACGGCTGCGCGCGCAAGGCTTGGGTGGCGTCTTGGGTGCTGGCGGTGTAGCTGGCGCTGGCGCTTAAGCTGCCTGCGCCTGTCACCATCACCAGGTATTCGTCTTGAGACTCATCAGCCACATACACCGCTGTGCGAAGGCCCAAGGCTTTTAAGTCTTGTGCGCTGCCATTGGCACCTATGCCTACGCGAATGTCTTGGTCTAATGGGTCGTCCAGGCTGCGGCTCAGCGTAATACTGCCGGCAAAGGTTTGCGCGGGAATACCCAGGGCATTGTCTGGTTGGCCGCCCAGCTGGGCTGGACCTACCGCAATGTGTTTGCCCTCGCTGCCGGCCACGTTGGTCAGCACCAACTCGCCGTCTTTTGACAAGCTGGCACTCACTTGACTCACAACGCTTTGTGCGTTGATAGCCTCTGCCAGCGCAGCGGCGTCGGCAAAACCACCAGCTGGCGGTGTGATGGTGGCCACTGTGGCACCTTCGCCTTGTAGCTCCAGCGTGCGGCTGAGGTTTAGCGAGGCACTTGCAACCCGTACTTCGTTGGTAGCCGTGGCCGTGAGGCCTGGCACACCAGCGCTGTCAAGCCACGTGGCAACTTCGCTGGCTTGCAGATACTCACCAGCTGGCACCAGTTCGCCCAGCGACACGCCGTTTAGCGTGAGCGCACCGGCAGCAATACCGGCCTCGCCAATTTGGGCGCTGATGCGCCCGCTTTGCAGCAAGGCTTCCAGCGGCTGACCATCCATGGGCAAACCGGCATCGTCAAACACCTGCGCCAACAAGGGCTCAGCTTTGGCACCTAAAAACAAGTCTGACTTGCGGTAGGCGGCCTCACCTTCCACGTTTAGGTAGTCGGTGCTGTACTTGGCCTGGGCGTTAAAGCCGTAGGTGTCGCGCAGCATCATGTTTTGTTCGTCAAGTGTGAGCTCGTCGCCCAACACGTGCACGCCCTCGCGTGTCATCACCTGCACGGCTTGGCCCGCTTGCAAATCGTCCAAATACACCACTGCGCTTTGCGTGCCTGCGGCCACGCTGGTGAGCATGGCAAACGGTTGCGTTGCACTGAGCGTGACGGCCACACCGGCGCTGGGGCTTGGGTTGTTCACCAGGTTGGCGCTGATATCAGCTGGCGTGGTGGACGGCAAAGGCTCTTGGTAAGCCAGCGTGGCGCGCACAGTGCTGGGGTTGTTGGGCTCTTCTATCACCCTGAACTGCGCGGCAGCGGCTATTTTTTGTGGGTCATCGAGTAGCACGCGCATGCCGCCAGTGACGTAGGTGTCGCCGGCAACCGTATCAAAACCAAACATGGCTTGGCCCGGGTTGCCGTAGCCGTCTAGGCTTTGGGTGTGCACCGCATTGACTTCATTGGCAAAGGTGGTGGCCAATACATCAAGAGAGCTGCGAGCGGGTGACAGCACTTGCTCTCTAAACGCCAACAGGCCGCCAATTTCACCGCTGCTGATGCTCGACAGCGTTTGCAAACTGCCGTCTGTTAAGCGCACGGCTAGGTCGACTTTGTCGGGTGACGTAGGGCTAAACGCAACGGTCAGCGGGTTAACCTGCTGCCCGTCTACGAGTTTGCCCTGGCTTATGGTTTGGCCCAAGCTCACGCTGACCGAGCCGTTGGTGGTGAAGCTGGTTTTGATGCTGGCAAATTGCGACATTTGCTTCAAGATCAAATCGCGTTGATCCATCAACTCAGGGGGCTGCTTGGCTACCGTGAGGTTTTTAGCCAACTGTTTGTTCACCAGCGCCAACTGATTGGCCAAGGTGTTGAGCTCGCCCACTTTGGCGTCTACCGCTTGTGCTGTTTCGTCTTGCAAGGAGCTGAGTTGGCCTGACAGCTCGCGAAAACGCGATGTCAGACTGTCTGCGTCACTCATGAAGTTGGCGCGCAAAATAGTAGACGCAGGGTCTGCCGACAAGGCTTGTGCGCCTGCAAAAAATTGGTTGAGCGCGGTGGTCAGGCCCGTAGACTCACTGCCCATGATGTCGACCACGCGGTTGGCGTAGCTGAGCATAGGCTCTTGCGTGGCCAAGTCACTTTGGCTGTTGCGCAAGTTGCTTTCTACGAAGTCATTCACTTGGCGTTTCACCCCGTCAAACACCACGCCGTTGCCTATGTACACCGAGCCTTGTTTGCTGGGCGTGTTGGCGTTCAGCGTGATGTCTTGGCGTGAGTAGCCCTCTGTGCCAACGTTGGCAATGTTGTTACTCACCGTGCCCAAGGCACGCTGGTAGGCCATCACAGCTGTACTGCTGATGCTGAGCATGTCACTCATAACGCATCTCCGGTGCTGGGCTTGTCACTGGGCGATTGACGCGTCCAGTGACTGGGCATGGGCATAGGTTGGCCGGCGGTATGGCCAGTAAGCGGCCAGCCGTTGCCGCTGACATTGGTGGCAGCGGACGTGTTGGGCACGCTCATGGGCGTTTGCGCTTTGTGCAACGGCCTGGGCGTATCTACGGCATCCAGCGCGCTGGATGGTGACAAACGTGCAGACTCTTGGCCAAGCTGGCTTTGCAACATATTGGCCATACCCATATTGCCGCGCGCGGCCATGGACACAGAAATCTCCTTGTCAAACATGTCTTGGTAGGTGTCCAAGGCATCTGACTGCATCATGTCGCTTTTGAACGTGGCCTCACGCATGGACTTCATCATCATCTGGATGAACAAGGCCTCGAACTGTTCGGCGGTCTCGCGCAATGCACCTTGGCTGTCTTTGGCCGCGCGTCCGCGCAACTCACCCAAGCCACTAAAGTCTAGGTAAGAGCTGGTTACGTTGTTGCTGGCGTCCATGATGTCGTCCGGTTGTTGGCGTAATTCGCGCTTAAATCACCACCAGCTCGGCGCGCAGGCTGCCAGAACTTTTGAGGGCTTCCAAGATAGCGATCAGCGCCGAGGGCGTGGCCCCCACTTGGTTGACGGCGTCCACCACGTCACGCAGGTCTACGCCGGGTTGGAACAAAAACATAGGTTTGGTAGGCTCATCAATGCCCACTACAGCGTTTTGCACAGGGGCGGTTTGGCCATTGGCCAATGCATTGGGCTGAGACACTTCGTTGGTGGCTGAAATAGACACGGTGATGGTGCCGTGGGTAACCGCTGCGGCAGTCACCTTGACGTTGCGACTGATCACCACAGTGCCGGTACGTGCGTTAACGACGACGCGCGCTGGCGGCTCGCCTGGTTGCACGTCCAGGTTTTCAATCATGGACACAAAGGCCACACGCTGGCCGGTATCAGCTGGCGCACGCACGGTAATAGATGTGCCATCAATGGCCTTGGCAACACCTTGGCCAAAGGTGTCGTTGATGGCATCCACAATGGCGTTGGTCGTGGTGAAGTCGGCTTCGCGTACGTTGAGCACCACAGAGTCAGACTTGGCAAATGGGTTGTCTACGGCGCGCTCTACTTGCGCACCATTGGGGATGCGTGCAGATGTGGGCACACCTATGGACACCTGAGAGCCCGCGGCGGTGGTCTCGACGCCTGTCACAGCCATAGGTCCCTGGGCCAAGGCGTAGATTTCGCCGTCAGCGCCACGCAGTGGTGCCATTAACAAATTACCGCCGCGCAAGCTGCTGGCCTTACCGATAGCAGAAACATTCACGTCAATTTTTTGACCAGGCTTGGCAAAGCCAGGCAACTCAGCCGTGACCATCACGGCTGCGACGTTGGCAATGTCTATCTTGCCGCTGCTGGCGGCTGACTCAAAGTCAGACAGTGGGCCGTTTAAGCTCACGCCCAATTGGCTCAACAAACCCTTCATGCTTTGGGTGGTGAAGGACACGTCTGCGCCGTCACCCGTGCCTTGCAAACCCACCACCAAGCCGTAGCCAATGAGTTGGTTGGAACGCACAGACGCCACGCTGGCGATGTCTTTAATGCGGTCTGCGCTGGCATGCGTGGCTGCCAGCAAGCCCACAGCCAATAAGGCGGTGCGGGCAAAAAGCGTTAAAGCATTCATGGTTGGTGTCGATTCTTTGATTAAGGCAACTCAGGACTTAGAAAGGCCAAAAGTTAAATAGCAAACGCGTGGCCCAGCCTGCACGAGAGGCCTGCTGCAACTCGCCTGAGCCACGGTAGGCAATTTGTGCATTTGCCAAACGGCGGCTTTGCACAGTGTTGTTGGGCGAGACGTCGTCTGGGCGAATGACACCAGAGACTTGAATCACTTCGGTGCCTTCAGACAAAGCCAGTTGTTTTTCGCCGCGCAACACCAGGTTGCCGTTGGCCAATACGTCAATGACTGTTACGGCTACTTCGCCGCTGAGTGACGCTTGTTGACCCGCCGTGCCTGAGCCTGAGCTGTCAATGGTGGCGGTGTTCAAGTTGATGCCATCTGTAAACGGTGAGATGTTGCCAATCTTGGTGTTGAAGCCGCTGGGCAAGGCATCGTTGGTGGCTTCGCGGCTGGTTTCCGTACTTTGTGTGCGGTTGGCTTGCGCTTGCTCAGACAACAACACCGTAATGATGTCGCCCACTTTGAAGCGCTGACCGCTGCCACCAAAAAAACCTTTGCCGCTTTGTCCGTTGAAAATGCCACCGGTGTTGGCACTGGTCTCAACTTTGGCAACGGGGTACACCGGCGCAAACTCGGCCGAGTGCTTTAGCGGCTCGTGCTGCGTGGTGACGCAGCCAACCAAGCCAAAGCTGGCACATAAAAGAATGGAGAATTTGTTTAGCATGGTCGCGCTCAGGTACAAGTGATGTTCAAGTGGCTTACAAGTTGTTGTTCAGGTACTGCAACATACCGTCTACAGCAGAGATGGCCTTGGAGTTGATTTCATACGCACGCTGCGTCTCAATCATGCTGACCATCTCTTCCACCACGTTCACGTTGGAGGCCTCTAGTGCGCCTTGCATCAAGGTGCCTGTGCCGTCTGCAGCCGGGTTGCCCACAACGGGTGCGCCGCTGGCTGGTGTTTCTTTAAGCAAGTTTTGACCAATGGCTTGCAAGCCGCTGGTGTTCACAAAGCGTGCCAGCTGAATCTGACCCAACACCTGTTGGCCGCCGCCGGCGTCCAACTCAACCGACACCGTGCCGTCACGGCCAATGGTGAGACTGGATGCGTTGGGCGGAATGTTCAACGCGGGCTGCAACAACTGACCGCCACTGGTCACCACTTGACCTGCGTTGTCCAGGTGAAAGTTGCCGTCGCGTGTATAGGCAATGGTGCCGTCGGCCTGTGCAATTTGAAAGTAGCCCTCGCCGGCAATGGCAATGTCCAACGAGTTTTCGGTGGTTTGCATGTTGCCTTGAGCGGTTATTTTTTCGGTAGCCAGCACGCGCACACCTGTACCCAACTGAAAGCCTGTAGGCGCTTGTGTGTCGGCACCGGTTTGGCCGCCCGCCTGGCGAATGTTTTGGTACAGCAAGTCCTCAAACACGGCGCGGTCGCGCTTAAAGCCTGTCGTGTTGACGTTGGCCAAGTTGTTGGAAATGACGTTCATGCGCGTTTGCTGCGCATCTAAGCCTGTCTTGGCTACCCATAATGAAGCGTCCATGGCATGTTACCTCTGGTGACTGTTAACTTACGAGGCACGCATCATGGATGCGCCCGACTCGTCTATAGATTTGGCTTCTTTGATGACCTTCATGTTGGCCTCAAAGCTGCGAGAGTGATCTATCAGCCGTGTCATCACTTCGACAGCACTGACGTTGGAACCCTCTAGCGTCTCTGGAGTTACAGCAATATTCAGGCCACCCTCAAAGTCACCAGGACCCGTCACTTGTTCAAACAGGCCGTCTTCGCGTCTGTTGAGTGGCGTGTCTGTGGCGTCACGCAGCATGAGCTGACCGACCAATACGGGTGCAGCTGGGCCCGCGGCCAAGGGGTCGGTGGCGTACACACCGCCGTCACGGGTGATGTGCACATCAAATCCAGGTGGCACCACAATAGGCCCGCCCTCGCCCATGGCAATGTGGCCTGCGCCGTTGGTGAGTGTGCCTAGCGCATCGGGGCGCAAGTCGCCTCTGCGGGTGAAGGCGATGTCGCCATTGGGCGCTTGTACGCCCATGACGGTGCCGCCGTTCATGGCTATGTCGGTTTTTCGACCCGTGGCCATTAAAGTGCCAGGGGTCATGAGCACGCGCTCTGTGGGCACGGCTTGAGGCTCAAACCGGGTGTCAAAGCCGTCGCCCTCGACCTTGATGGCCTTTAACGCCACGTCAAAGCTGCGCTTAAAACCCACTGTTGACACATTGGCCAACTCGTTGGTCATAAGCTGGCGTGCAACGGCCTTTTCTGTAATGCCTGAAGCTGCCGTGAATGCAAGTCTGTCCATACCGAACTCCTACAACCCAAGGCTTTTGGCCTTGGGCGTCGCTCGCGGCCCTAAAACATTACGGCATTAGCGCTTACGAGCGGATGTTGATGATGGCCTGTGTCATTGTGGAACTGGTCTCAATGGCTTTAGAGTTCGCTTGGAAGTTACGCTGTGCCGTGATGAGGTCTACCAATTCCTGTGTCAAATCCACGTTGGCCCTTTCTGTAGCACCAGCACGAATCGTGCCAAAGCCAGCTGAACCCGCCTCGCCGATCTTGGGATCACCTGATTTGGCGGTGGCGTAAAAGCTGGAGTCACCAATCTGGCGCAAACCTGCTGGGCTTGAGAAGTTGGACAAAATCACCTTGGCCAGCGTGAGCTGCGTGCCGTTGGAGTAAGACGCACTCACCAAACCGTCGTCGCCAATGTCCAGGCCCACCAAGTCACCCTCGGGCCGGCCGTCTTGTGACTGGGACAACACCGCAAAGGCTGATGAATACTGGGTAGAGGCGGAGTAGTCGATGTTGATGGTCAACGCGCCCTTACCGTCTGCCAAATAAACCGTATCAAGCTGCGAGCCGGTTTGTGGCGAAATCAGGTTACCGCTGGTGTTAAACGTCAGCTCACCTTTGTCCAGGTAGATGGGTGACCACTCTGGCAGGCTTTCAAAGCCGTCTGCGCTGGAGGTCTCACTGCCAAACTCGTCTATGTACTTGGACACACCCACACCGCTAGAGAAGTCGGTGAACTGGGTGGGCTTGATCCAGGTAGAGGTAGAGCCACGGCCCGCCTCTACGTTGGCCAGGCCCCAGTTGGAGCTGCCAGATACTTTGATAAACGAGTCGGTGCCCGTGGTGCCCGTGGTGAACTGGAAGGCATTGAGCGCGCGGTCGTAGCTGACTTTGACACCAGATACGGTGCTGCCAGTGGTGCTGGCCAAACCGTTGATCTCTTTTTCCAGCGCAGCCATAAAGCCGTCCAATGTGTAAGCGTCGCTTGGTGGCAGGCTCACTGTGCCCTTTACGTCGTCCACAGACACCACAAAGGTGTTGTTGGTGTTGTCAACCGAGAAATTGTTGTTCACGTTGATGGCCACCTGGGTGCCCACGGTTTGGGCTGGGCTGGAGGTGGTGCCACGAAGCGCTACGTCAGACGTTGCCACCTCAATGGGTGTGCCCACTGGCGCCGACAAGCCCAGCAGCGACTCGGCCAATGAATTGGTGCCGCTGATGGTGATGCTTGAGCTGTCACCCGTGCTGCCTGACGAGAAGGTGAAGCGCTCGTTCACGTTGTCAAAGCCCACCTTGAGGCCAAAGCGCTGCTCGGACAACGGGCGAATCAGGTCGCCATTGGGCATGACTTTGCCGTTTAAGCCTGAACCTACGGGCACATAAAGGCCGCCCTCACCCACGATGGCACTGGTTTGCGCCAAACCCAAAACGGCGTTGCCGGTCACGCTGGAAGCTACTACTGAGGTAGCCGTGGCACCCACAGCGCTGGCTGAGGTGGCCGCGTCTGTGAGTGAGCCCGCGAACGCACCGTCTGTGGGAATGACTGCTGCCACAGTAAAGGCTGTGCCATCGTTGCGCGCAATGCGCAGCTCGCCATCTACGTTGTCAATGGTATAGCCCGACGTGCCGTAAGCGCTTTGACCCTGAAACTTGGCCACGACTTCATCCAGGCTGGCACCTGCTGGCAAACCTGTGGCTTGCAGCGTGGTGGTTACGCCATTGCGTACCATTTGCAAAGACAAGCTGTCGTCGGTTGCGATAGCGTTGCCGTTGAAAGCAAACGATTTGGCGCTTTGCGGCGCTTGCAAACTGATCTCGCCATCATTGGCTTCCGTAAACGTAAAGCCGCCGTTGACCTGGTCAAAACCAACCGTAATAGAGGTCAAGCCCTGTGCGTTGATCAAGGTCTGCATGGCATCAACAGCAGCGCTCTTAGTGACTTTTTCGATGTCGGTGAAACCTTCAATATAGAACGTCTCTACGCTGGTGCTGGCGTTGACGCCAGTGCCGTCTTCAAACCCTGGGTCGGCTGCATCTGCGTCAGCCAAAGCCCAGTTCACAGTGATAGAGCCGTCTGCGTTGTCAGTAATAGTGCGCGTCGTGCCGGTAACAAAGGCGTCGGCATCCAGAGCAGCCTTGACCTTAGTTGCAACTTGAATGGCGGTGTCACCTGCAGCCACGTCTACACGTACGCCGGCAACTTGCACAATGCCGTCCGCCGTAGCTGGGGACATTGTTAGTTTGGTTTCTTTAGCGGCTGATGCGTAAGCGGTTTCTACCGCAGCCGTTTGGGTTACGCCCGTAGTACCGGTATCGACAAACGTGGGATCCGTTGCGTCTGCATCTGCCATAACCCAGTTCACGGTGATAGAGCCGTCTGCATTGTCGGTCACACTACGACCTGCTGTGCCGGTAATAAAGGCGTCGGCGTCTAGCGCTGTCTTGACTTTGGTCGCAACTTGGTCGGCTGTATCACCCGCCACAACAGTCACCGCTACGCCAGCCACTGTGATGTCACCCGCTGAAGTGGCCGCACCAAATGTAAGGGTAGTCGCTTTAGGGGTAGCCGCGTACGCAGTCTCAACCGACGCTGTCGCTGTGACACCAGTTTTATCTACCAACACGACGTCGTCTATGGCTTCATCAGAAGCAGCCCAGCTGAGGGTTAACGTGCCGTTTGCGTTGTCTGTAACACTGCGGCCGTCCGTGCCAGTTATGAAGGCGTCGGCCTCTAGTGCGGCCTTCACTTTAGCGGCGACTTCTGCCGCTGTGTCACCTGCAGCAACGGTTACCGCAACACCAGCCACGCTGATGTCAGTGGTGCCGCTGGTAATGGTGGGGGCAGAAAAGCTGAGCCTTTCCTGTTTGAACATACCAATATCGGCCAGGTCAACATTGGTGGTTTTGTTCACGCCGCCAACGGTGGCGTTGATTTGGAATTTGGTGTTGCCGGTAAAGTCAAAGTAACGCTCATCACCAAATGCTGCGTTCAAGCGGTTGGTCAGCTCCTTCGCAATGGCCACACCAGTCATGGTGGTTTCAGTGCTGGCCAAGTCACTCAAGTCAACAGTCACCGCATTACCCGAACCGTCCACGTCAATGGTGAACATGTTCTTCAAGTCGTCAGCTGAGACATTTGCAAAACTGTAAGTGGTGTCTGCGGTGAGGTCAAACTGGGACTGCTGACCCGTCACAGCCGCGGGCTGTGACACGCGCTGGTCGGTCAAGTCGTCTAGCGAAAACATTTGTGTTTTACCGTTCACCAAAAAATCGCTCACTTCAGACTCGGGCTTGATTTCGCCGTACTTGTTCACGTACAAGGCTTCGGCGTTGTCGTCTGTGGCCTGAATCAGTGACGGGTTCACTTGCGTATCGCCTACAAACACGTAGGTTTGCCATTTGTTGGTGGGGCTTAACTGACTGGCGTTTTGTGTTTTGGCGTAGTAAACAGTGGCCAGATAGCCATTGCCACCCGAGTCATATACGGTCAGCGCGGTGCTCTTGTTGTAGGTCTCTGGGTTGTTGCGGCTAAAGGGCTCTGTAATTACTTTCGCATCAGCAGGGAAGTTCAAACCCAGATTGATCAGCGATGTTTCTGCCGCTTCGCCATTGGTTTGCTGGGGAATGGTCAGCACATTGAGGTTGCCCAAGTCGGCCTTGCCGGACGAGTCCACTGATGCTGCCATCAGACGTTGTCCGGCAGAGTTCACCACGTTGTACTGGTCATTCATCATGAACGAGCCGTTGCGGGTGTAAATGTCTTGCAAACCGTCAGCCGACTTGAGCGGGAAAAAACCGTCACCCGTGATCGCCAAGTCCAAGGCGTTGGCCGAGAAGGCCACGTTGCCTTGTCCAAACTCTTGTGTCACCTGCTTTAGCGCCACACCCTGGCCAATCGTACTAGAGGCTTTTTGCAGCGGCGAGGTCGCAAAAATGTCACCGAAGTCAGCGCGCGAACGCTTGAAACCGGTTGTTCCCACGTTGGCAATGTTGTTGCTGGTCACGCCGAGTTGGGCGGTGGCGGCGTTCAAGCCGGTCAGTGAGGTGTAGAAAGACATGAGTGATGACTCCTAAGACAGAAAAAGGGAGAAACAAGGTAGGTTGTGGTGCGCTATGACTTAAACGCCTATGCGCCTGACGTCTGCCAGCGGCAAGGTTTTGCCGCCCACAAATTCAAGAATGAGGCTGCCATCGGCTGAGCTGGAGCTCACCGCAGTGACTTTGGCCAGCGCATTGACGTTCACGGGCGTTGTTTCACCTTGCACCACGGCTTGGGCACTAAACGTATAGGCACCATCGGGTACGACTTCGCCGTTCTGGTCTTGGCCATTCCAGTTGATGGCAAAGTCTCCAGCCGACTGCGCGCCGTACACCAGCTCACGCACCGCAACGCCTTTGTCATTGAGCACGGTGACCTTCATACCGGCAGAGCCGTAAGGCAAATTCACCACGCCCTCGCCGCCTGTGCCGTTGGTGAGGTTGACTGCGCCACCTGGTACAGCCACGCTTTTGCCAATGAGTGCAGCGCTTGACATCACGCGGTCTGCCGCTTGTGAGTTGACCATGGTGTCCAACGAATCTTTCATGGAAAGGTTGGCCTCTAGCGATGAAAACTGCGCCAGCTGCGCCACAAACGCTTCGTTCTTAACGGGCTCTAGTGGGTTTTGGTTTTGTAGCTGTGCGGTAAACAGCTGCAAAAATTGCTGCTGACCCATTTGGTCATCAGCGACTTTGGGGGTGTTGACGTAGTCTTCGTAACTGGTAATACCAGCGGGAAGTTGACTACTTGCAATATCTAAGGCCATGGTGGTTTACCTGTCAAAAAATCAGATGCGCGCGTGCTGCGGGTTACGAGCGTGTGAGCTCAAGCGTGCGCAACATCAACTGGCGCGCGGTGTTCACCACTTCAACGTTGTTTTGGTAAGAGCGCGCTGAGGCCATCATCTCTACCATTTCAGTGACTTCATTCACGTTGGCTGGGTAGACATAGCCCCCCTCGTCGGCCAAGGGGTTGGATGGGTCAAAGATGGGCTGAATGGGTGTGGCGTCGTCCTTCATGTAATCCACCTTGACGCCGCCCACGTGTTGTGCACCCGCGTGTGTCATGTTCTCGTCTACCAAGGCCTTGAACACAGCGCGCTTGCCTTTAAAAGCCTCAGCCTCAGAACCAGCCACTGTGCCGGCGTTGGCCAAGTTGGAGGCGGTGGCGTTCATGCGCACCAACTGCGCGTTGAGCGCTGTGCCTGCAATGCCGAAAATGTTTCCTATAGACATGGTCCTACTCCTTGACTGGGCGCTTATTCACCGCGCAACGCTTTGCGAATGCCACTCACGCGGCTCTCTAGAAAGCTCAGCGTGGCCTGGTAGTCCGCCGAGGCCTTACCGTAGTTGGCCTGCTCTACGCTCATCTCAACGGTGTTGCCGTCAAACGAGGTGTTAAATGGCACGCGATACACCACGCCATCACTGCCGGGCAAGTCACCCGCTTGGTAGTGCATGTCGTTGGTGTGCTCCATGGGCTGCATCATTTCGTCAGACATCAGCTGCTTGAAGTTCAGGTCACGCGCCTTGAACTGCGGCGTATCGGCGTTGGCAATGTTTTGGGCCAGCATCTCCATGCGCTGACTGCGTACCTGCAGCGCTCGTTCGTGAATACCCAAGGGGTTTCCCATCAATGACATAAATGCTCCTTACCAACTGAGCAGTAGCGACTGTGTTGCTTGCAACATTCAAGTTGTTGCAAACCGTGCCGATACCGGTACTGTGAAACGTCGACCTAGCGATCAGCGCTGGGTCTTTGGTGGGAGTGATGCAATAGCTGTGCCAGGCGTTTTTTGACGGGTGGGTGGCAAGGGTTTGCCGCCTTGAGAAAGCTGGGTCCGCTGCTGTTGCCCCAAGCCTGACAACTTAGCGCGACACCAGCCCTTGAGCCGCGTTGTAAGCACTCACTCTTGTGCCGCGCCCTACATTAATGGTTGGGCTTACCTCAACATCGCGCAAACGCTGGTTGGCGTTGGCATGCAAGCCAGCCCAAATAGACTGACGCGTAATAGGCTTGTCGCGGTCTTTTCCTACGTGCAGGTAAGTGGCTTGTGTGCCCGCAATATCTAAAGGCACATGACGGCGATTTTCTTGTCTGGCGGCCGGTGTCAATACGCTTAGGTACAAATCATCCAGGCGCACAGGCCCTTTGTGACCCACGCCAACTTCTTCAAAGTACTTGTCCACCAAGTCCAATTGTTTGTAAGTGCTCAAATTCAAAATGGCACGCGGGTTGTTGGCAAAGCCAACCGAGGCAGCCCCTCTGTCGTCCCCGTCACAAAACTGGATAATGCCGTGGCAACTACCGTTGCTGGCTTTGGGATTCATGCCATCGCTTTCCATTAGGGTCAAGCGGGCAAAGTCGTCCGGCGAAAACTTGTGCTTTTGCGCCAAGCTCACAATTTTTTGCTGTACGTGCGGCACTTCTGCTGCACTCATAAAGCCTTTGTCTACCGCGCGCTGCAGGGTTTTGTCCAGCACAGGCGTATTCATCAAACGACGCTGCTGCGCGGGCCCAATATGGCTCACTTGGCCAGTACTGCTGGCAGCTGTGGTTTGACTGCTGCCTTGCAACATGTTGAGCGACTTGGCAGACAAGGTGTTGGTCATGCGCAGTGCGAGCGCGGCTTGAGTGCTCACAACTGGCGTCACGTTGGCAGCGGTTTGCACGCCAGCCTTGTTGGGTAACGCAGCCAGCATATTGCTCAGGGTGCTGGTCTTTAGGCGTTGGCCCGGGTGAATCAGGTTGGGGTCGTCAATACCGTTGCTGCTGGCCAACTGCTGGGCGATTTGCCAGGCCTGTGCACCGCTGACCGTTTTGCCTTGCGATGCTGCGGCTTGCTGGACAACGCCTATTAGGGTGTCACCGCGCTTGATGTGTATGTCGCCCAAAGCCGGTGGTGCGGTGAGCACGGGCTGAGCCACTGGCACGTTTGGCGTGAACGGGGTCGATGTACGCATGGGTGCTGGCGCTGCTACAGACGTGGCGCTTGACGCTGGTGCTTTAGCCACCACTTGTGCCGAGACTTGCGCTGGCTGTTTTACAACCGGCATGGCTTGCTGCATGGCTTGCGCAAAGGGCTTGGCGTCGGCTCGGAAGTTGGGCCTGTCTGTCAGGTTTTTAGAAATCGCAGCCGCCTGCGATGCCCAAGTGGGTTTGCCCAAATGCAATACGCGCCCGCTGCTTGTCGGACGGTTATTCGTCTGTAGTGCATTGGCAGTGTCTTGCGTGACGGGACCCACGGGCTACTCCTTTTGCGCATTGGCGCTTGTAAAAAGCGTTTGAAATCAATATGTATGGGAATCGCTTGTGAAAAACAACATCAAACAAGGTTGGTCTCATTCTTGCTTTAGCAGGTTGATGTCAACACTTCGTCACCCTTATCTCTTGGAGTCAATCATGCAAATGTCGTGCCGCTTTTTGTTAGTTGCAGCCACGTTGACCAGCATGTGCTTGACCACCGCTGTGCAGGCCAAGACGCCGGCAGAACAGGCCCTGGCCAAAGCCGTGGTGAGCTGGGGGCACACCAATCTACCCAATCAGCCTACGCTGACATTGGCGGCGTTGGATGAACGCATCATGGTGCCCACCTGCGAACGCGCGCTCAATGTTGACGCGCCATTTGGCCAAGCCGCCAACTTGCGCGTGCGCTGCACGCAGCCCAGCTGGCAACTCTTTGTGCGTACCCAGAGCGCTCAAGCGCTTGCCAAAGAGGAAGCAGAGCCCGTGCAGGCTGAGCCTGCCGAGTGGGTGGTGACGGCCAACCAGCACTTGACACGTGGCACCCGTCTGACCCCCGCCATGCTAAGCCTTCGCCCGGCAAACAAACAAACACCGACACATACGGCGCTTAAGTCTTTAGAACAAGCCGTTAATGCCGAATTGGTAAGAGACATCGCTGCAGGCAGCGCTGTGCGACGCCACGATGTACGCGCTGCCGTGTTGGTCAAGCGCGGCGCCATGGTGTTGATGTCGTTGGGCAGTGCCGGTGGTTTACAAATTTCAGTGCGTCTGAAGGCACAGGCCGATGCCCGCATGGGCGAACAAGTCAAACTCAAAAATGTGGAGTCTGGGCGAGAAATTACTGCAAAAGTAATAGGTTTGAACGAAGCTGTGGCGCTGTAAAAACGACTTGCAACAACATCCGAAAAAAAACGCACAATGTCCTTAAGTTCTTCAAAGTCGCGCCGAATCCTCAAAGGCATAGAGGCGATTTAGGCTTCAAAGCACTGTATTTAAAAGTGAGCACATCATGACCAACCCCATTACGCAGCAAGCACGTGTGGCCCAGCCAGACCTGAGTACGCGCCAAGCAATGGACAAGGCGCAAAAGAAATCTGACGACGCTACAGGTGCAGCCGCATCCAAGCCGTCAGAGCGCGCCGCACCGAAAGACGATATGCTGAGTCTGAGCGACGTCGCCCAAAAAGCCATGGCCGAGCCCGAGTTTGACCGTGCCAAGGTAGACGGTATCAAGCAAGCTATTCGTGACGGCAACTACCCGTTAAATGCACGCCGCATTGCCGAGAATTTTGTGGCCATTGAGCAAATGATCCAAGACTAAGCTTTCTTGGTAGCCCATGCCTGAACCCTTAGCCGCAAGCCATGCAACAAACCTAGCCGATAAGGCTGCGGCGGCGCTTGCGCGCGCGAACAGGTTGCAAGCGTTGCTGGAAGAAGAGTTCGCGGCACTCAAAACCCAACAAATTGACAGCTTTGAGCAACTGCAACCCGGCAAAGCTGAGTTGCTCGCGTCGATTGGCCAAATCACTGGCATCACACCAGACGCGACCAATGCCGCGCAACACCCTTTAAGCGATCCGGCGTGGGACGCTTTCAAAGACACCATGGCCCAGTGCCGTGACGCACACAGGCGCAACGAACTATTGATTGCGCGTCAACTAGACGCCATACGCGGCACTATCGCTGCCCTGCAAGGCGCCAGCGGTCAGGCCTCTGTTGAGGTGTACGACCGCCTGGGCAAGCTTAGCCGAGTCAAACGGGCTCGCGGCTACAACGAGGCTTAAGCCACACAGGGAGCGGCCCCATCACAAATGCCGTTTTTCATCCCCAGGCTCCATGCCCTTCAACCAATAAGCCCAACTCAAAATTACCGCTACAGCCGCATACAAATGCGGCGGTATTTCTTGCTCAATATCCAAGCGGCTGAGCATGGCCAGCAGGGCCGGGTCTTGTGCCACATAAATGCCTTGCGCGTTGGCAACATCCAAAATACGCTGCGCCAGCTCGTCTTGACCTTTGGCCGTGACCACTGGGGTTTGGTGCTCGCCGTATTCCAGCGCCACCGCTTCTAGAGTGGTGCGTTTCATGCGTTGACATCCACAACGGTACCAGCACTGGGTGGGTGCCAGGCGTGACTGCTGGCCGGTCTGGCCGCGTTGAACACTTGCAGCTTGGTCATAGCCAATCCTTTGGCCTCCAACTCGTCGGCCAGATCAGCACCGGCAAGCTGGGCGGCGCGTGCGACGTCATCTCGTACGGCCCACATGGTCATGTCAACAGACGGTGGCTCGGTGGTGCCAGCACTTGGCTGCGTGATAACAGTGCGCAGCCACAACTCACCCAGGCGCTGGTTGTTGGTGTGCACGTCTACTGTAAACACAGCTGGGTCGTCGGGACTGTGGCGCGCAGGGCGTTTGAACCGCAGGTGAATGGGGTCGGCGTCCGTAAACGGCAACACCATTGAAAACAGCAGCTCTCGCCTGTCAAGCGCTTGCACGGCCTCCACTTGTGCCCGTTCCAAGTCGTCCAGGGCTTCACTCACCACCGCACTGTTAGGCGCAGTAGGGCCCAGCTTGCGCAACAAATTGCGCAGCAGGGTTTTGGTGTCTTGGGCGGCTGCTGGAGAGCCTCTGGCCAACAGCGCTTCGGCCGACAAACCGTTGGCCAGCATGGCTTCGCGCAAACCTCTGGGGCTTAGGCTGGCCATGCTAAGGCGCAGCGCTGGCCAAAAATCAAACCACTCGCTGCGTCCAGTAGCCGCTGCACCAGGCTGCGCACTGGATACACCAGACAAACTACTGCCCAAGGCACTGGCCAGTTGACTGATGGCACCGCTTTGAAATAAATGCGTCCAAGCCCTTGTGTCAGGTGCGCGGGCCAACAAGCCAGACAGGCGCCCCGACATGGCAGCATCGGCATTGGCCAAAGGTGCGTAAGCGGAGGTCTGCGGTGCGCCGCTGGCTGGTGGGGCCGATTTGGTATCGGGGCGCGAAGCGCCTACTGACAAAGGCTTAAATAACCAGCTGCCATTGGTTTGAACATGCGCGCTCAAGGTCACTGTGTCACCCGCCTTCAGGCGCATGCCAGCCGGCCAATCAATGGCTCTGCCCTGCAGCATAAGCTTTAGACGCTCGCCGCGAACCTCGGCAACCGCGCTGACCACCTGGCCGTCTGTCAGGCCCAACGCGCGTGCTTGCGCGGCCTGAATAATGGGTGAGCGCCCTTCTAACAGTACAGGATTGGCACGCCCAGCCAACGCCAAGGTTTCGGGCGTGTACAACATAGCAACTTGCCCCTGTTCAGGGGAAGCGTACCCACTTGCGTTTATCGGTGCCGGTGTAGCCACCACTGGCGTCGCTGGCAGCGGTCATGGGTTGGCCATTGGCCATGGCTCGCAAGTCATCAATGGTGGGCACTTGCAACACCGCATTGGCCAGAATAATGTGGGGTGTGCCGCGCGGGAATGCGTGTGGGTTCAGCGCTGTAAAGGCTTTGCGCAGCACAGACATACTCAACACACTACCGGGCATGGTCTTGCGAATGATGCGGTCCAGCGTCTCGCCGCGCTGTACGCGGTAGGTATTGCGTGAGCCATCGCTGGCCACCGCACCGCCCATCACAACGGTGCTGCCCGCGGCGTCGTTGGCATCCGCTGGGGGCAGGTCAACTTGGTCGCCCAGCAAGGCTTTCAACGCGTCGTTGGCCAATATGCTCACGCCTTGGGCATGTGTCTGGCCGACCCAACCCACAGCCAGTAAGGCACACGTTGCAAGACCTGCGGCCATAAGGGCTAGCGGGCGTGACCAATGGGTATGTGTTTGCTGAATCATCTCGGTGTTCTCTCTAAATATCTATGCCACATGTGGCGCTTACTTAGTACGGCATGGCCACCCAAGCGCTGTCAGCCGATGCTGGCAACGCGGGGCCTGCCACCTGGCGCACGGTTGACTGCCCCATACCCAATTGGGCCACTTGCGCCAAAGCGAGGCGCTTCACCACACCTGCGTGCAACACGCGTTTGGGCAACTCTCGGCTGTCTACCAGTACCAATCGGTCCCCTACGCGCAAGCCATTGTGACTGCCACCACTGATGACCAGGTCAGCGCCATCTTGACTCATTAACGAAAACTGTATGGGCTCACAGGCCATTTGCTCGTTCAGAGCCAATACACCGGTCGCACTGGCCTGGCGTATTTGCTCAATCAGCGCTTGCGGCACATCCGGCGGCACCAGCCCCAGCTCGGCCACAGACCAGCTCAGGCGCTGGGTGTCACGCATGATGGGCTGCGTTTGCCCCCGCTTGGTCAACGCTATATCGACCTGCCAGTCTGTGACTTTAGCCGGCTCAGGGGCGACTGCTTGGCCCAGTTGCCCCACATTTGCAGCTGCTGCTGGCGGCGCAGGCGGCGCGGCGCGCACGACAAGACGCAATTGCCAGTCGCCCATTTGCGCGTTACTTTCGCCTTGTAAAGCCGCTTGATAGGCGTCTAATTGGCTGGGCGTATGCACGCTTTGACGCCAGCGTTGGGCCTGGCTGTTGGCAACAGCAACCCAGGTGTTGCGCCACACACCTAGTATCTCAGCGGCATAGTGCATGTCTTCACCGCGAATGCCTGGGCCCAACTCACTGATAAAACTCACGTGCTGCGCCCAACGCGGGTCTTCAGGTGCGGCACAAGTGCGCGTCTGCGGTGTCTCGGCTTGCTGCTGCTCGGTGGCTATGCGCGCCACGATATTGTTTTTGCCGTTATCCAGATAATCCAGCACGCGCACACCACGCACTTTCATGCCGTTGGTGACTTCCATGTCTTCGTGCAAACGCCCTTCTTGATCCACCCATGCCGTAGACACCACGCGGGTGGGGCCTTTCAAGGCCTCATCAACCAAGGCTTTGCGTATGGCGGCCAGCTGTTGCTCAAACGGGTCTGTTGGCTCGGCTTGCGGGTCCGCCTGCTGGCCTGCCTTTGACGGCTCTGGCTCAGCCGTGGGCACGCCGACCAGTGCGCGCATGGCATCTAGTCTGGCTTGTTGTTGCGCTTCAGGCGTGGGCGCAGTGGCCGGCTGTGCAGTATCGGCATTGGCCTCTTGCTGGTTGGGCTCTGCCGCTGTAGCAGCGGTCTGAGCCAAAGGCCCAGATACGCCAGGTTGAACGGTTGCAGCAGTGCCGGCTTGCACCTCAACGACACCACCATATGGGATGCCCAACTCTTTTTCCAAGACACGCAATGGCGTATCAGCTTGCGCCCAAGCGCTGTTGGCACAGGCCAGACAGGCAGCCAGCAGGCTGCCAATAAGCAATTGAGGGGTGACGATTTGACGACTCATGGTGTTTTACAAGCACAAATCGCACCCGATTACCGCTGCGACCAGCACCTGCAAGTGCTGGCCAAGCCGCATCAGTTGACGCGTGACGCCAGCTGGCCCAGGTACAAGGCCCGTAAATCATCCACCACACGCGAATCCAGCGACAGTGTGGTCTCGTAGGTGTCTTCGCCAGCGGGCGTGATGCTGACCAGCACGGCGCCGTAAATCACACCTTCAACGCGCGAACGGAAGGTGTCGCTCATCACCGTCATGTCGGCAACCGTGGTGGTGGCGTCCAAGTGCTGGCCGTAGACCTGCTCGGTGAGTGAGCGGTAGGCGTCAAGCTTGGAGGCGCGAATGGCCAGCAAGCGCTTTTGCGCAGCCGTTTTGTGATTTTGCACACTGATCACAGCGTATCCGGTAGCCGTAATCGTCTCGCGGGTTTCAACAATGGGGGCAATCATGGAAGCGCGCGCAGAGCGCACAACAGGCGCGTCCATCTCGCCGCCAGACTGCGTGGCACTCGGTGCATCCATGGTTTGGCAAGCTGCCAACACACCGGCAAGGGCGCTCAAACCTGCCAATTTCATGAGACGGGCGACAACAGATGAATGGGATTGCATGACGGAACTCCTAGGTGTTTCATTCGCATTGAAGCGTACCCACACAGTATCGGCACAGCGTCCTGAGTCTTTAACAACGATACACGCAAGTTATGAAAAACTGAATACATACCAAAGAGTTACAGCACTTTCTCAAATTAGATTGAAAACTAACTTTTGTTGACTTGGCGTGCGCACGCCCCGCTTGGACAATGGCCTCTTATGAGTACAAACGACAAAAAATCCACGCCTATTATTGGGCGGGGGGAGGAAATGCGTGCGCTGCGAGGGCTAATTACCACTGTCGCCAACGCCAACGCAACCGTTTTGATTTCAGGCGAAAGCGGCACCGGCAAAGAACTGGTCGCCAGGGCCTTGCACGACCAATCTGACCGCGCGGGCGGGCGCTTTGTACCGGTTAATTGCGCCGCCATTCCCAAAGACCTGGTAGAAGCTGAGCTGTTTGGCCACCGCAAAGGCGCGTTCACGGGCGCGGTGACTGATCGCGTGGGACGCTTCGAGCTGGCCCATGGCGGCACCTTGTTTTTAGACGAGATAGGCGACTTGCCGCTAGACATACAGGTCAAGCTGCTGCGCGTGTTGCAAGAGCGCTCGGTAGACCCCGTAGGCTCTACCAAGTCTGTAGACATCGATGTGCGTGTGGTGTCGGCCTCGCACAAAGACCTAGAGGCTGAGGTGAAAGCTGGGCGTTTTCGCGAAGACTTGTACTACCGCCTCAACGTGCTGCCACTGCGTACACCTGCACTGCGTGAGCGCACCGAAGACATTCCAGAAATCGTTGCCCACCATGCACAACGCTTGGCTGCCAAAGAACGCAACCCCATTCGCATCAGTCCAGACATGATGCTGGCGCTGAAAAGCTACCAGTGGCCAGGCAATGTACGCGAGCTCATCAACCTGATTGACCGTTTCACAGCGCTTTTTCCAGGCCAAGAAATTGGCTTGCGCACTGTGCCTGCGGCCATGCTGCCCAAGGGCCTGGCGTCGTTGCGTGATGAGCTGTTTGGCCAGATTGCAGCCAGCAACGTACTGGAGCTGTTCCCCGAAATGCCGCAAGAGGTCAAGGCCTCACACGCCACGCAAGCCTTGTTGCCAATGGAGGATGACAGCTCTGTACAAGACATCATCATGCTGGCCCAAGGCCTTGATGAGTTACCGCCAGAAGGCGTGCCGCTTAAGCAACGCCTGGCCGATATAGAGCGCAACTACATCGCGCAGGCTTTGGAGATGTCAGAGGGCAACGTGTCCAAGACCGCCAAATTGCTATCGTTGCAGCGCACCACGCTGATCGAGAAAATCAACAAGTACGATTTGCGAGCGGCTTAGTTGACCACCAACAAAAACGGGCGTTCCACGTCTTTGCGCTCGCCACAAAAGTTGTTACCGTCGTAGGTGTAGGTGGTGCAGCCAAGCACCGCATTGCGCGTGCTCTTGGTTGACGTCCAGTAGTTGCTGACCTGCACACTGGGAAACACATTGGGGTTGATGGACGGGTTAACGCAGTGGTCCAGACGCAAAGTCTCCATCTCATCTTGTGTGGGCAAACGCCACTGGCGGCCAGACGCTCTGGAAAACTCCTCGGCATAGGCAAAGGCCTCTGCCAGCGGCAAATTCACAGACTTGCCCACGCACTGCCCATCCTGAAACCGCTCACCCGCGTTGCAACGGTACCAGCGTGTACCTGTTACCCGGTCTCTGGCCAAGCCGTCATCACTCACCTCAAAGTAGCCCGTATAGCCAGCACTGGTCACTTCAGCGCATTGCGGTGTGTTTTCATAGCGCTGGCAACCGGCTAGCAACACCAGCGCGGCCGCGCAAAGGCTTATGGCAATGCTTTGTTTGGCTATTCGGCTTGTCGAATATGTCATAACTGTGGCGCTTGAAAATTGAGTGTGTGCACACCGGGGCGGGCACTTGTGAAAAAAATCGGCTGCCTGGCGGCTACTGTACTGCAAGCGGCTCGCGGCAGTTGAAAAACACAAAAGAACTAGTTTTTTCTGCAAGCGCACAATACTGAAAACCAAGGATTGACCAGCTTTAAAAAAGACCGCGCAAACTCAAGAAAAACCCATGCGTGACGATACCTTAAGCACTGAAAACTGCCAAAATTAAAGGCACCGCTTTTTTAAAAGCGCCACCAGGCACAGTCCACATAACCCACGTGCACGTTTACGCCATGCAAGCGTTGCGTCACACAGTCAACCGACGAGACCACACTCATGGATATCGCAACCATCATCGGCTTTGCAGCAACCTTTGGCCTGATTCTTATGGCCATGGGCGACCCGACGCCTTTTATCGACATGCCCTCGGTCTACATCGTGGTGCTGGGCACGCTCACAGCAGTTTTGGCGCGCAGCTCTATCCCTGAATTCGTTGGTATTTTTAGTGTGGTGCTCAAAACCGTTAAATACAAAATCGACAAACCTGAAGACTTGATTGAGCAACTGGTGAATCTGGGCACCATCGCACGCAAAGACGGCATGATTGCACTGGAAGGCCAAGACATTGCCAACCCGTTTTTGGCCAAAGGCATTCGCATGCTGGTAGACGGCACAGACGGCGCCATGATCAAGAGCTCTCTTGAGCGCGAGATGGCGATGATCAAAAACCGCAATGCCGACGGTATGGGCTTTATCGCGTCTGCCCAGGAGATTGCGCCTGCCATGGGCATGATTGGCACCCTGGTGGGCTTGGTGCTGATGTTGGGCAACATGTCCGACCCAAAATCAATTGGTCCAGCCATGGCCGTGGCGCTGCTGACCACCATGTATGGCGCTGTGATTGCCAACGTGATTTGCATTCCGTTGAACCAAAAGCTGGCCAAGCATGACGCAGCCGAAGCGCTAAACCACGAACTCATCATCGAGGGCGTGATGTTCATTCAAAGCGGCGGCAACCCACGCATGTTGACCGACCTACTCATTTCTTTCGTGAACCCCAAGGCTCGCGGCAAGCTGGAAGCTGCAGCGGCCTAATCCGCTCGCCCACAAGCAACACAACAGACTGAACAGCCGTGGCAACAGAAGAAACACCCACAGACGAAGAAGCCGTAGCAGCAGCCGCGGCCGCGGAAGAGGCTGAAGCGCCGCCGCCCATAGCGCCGGCCGAGCCGGAATGCCCCAAGTGCGAGGAATGCCCCGAATGCAAGGCGGGTGCGCCCGCTTGGATGGCAACCTTTGCCGACATGGCGACGCTGCTAATGGCCTTCTTTGTGCTGATTTTGTCGTTCGCCGAAATGAACGTACCCAAGTTCAAGCAAATCAACGGCTCACTCAAAAATTCGTTTGGTGTGCAGCGCATTATTCCGGTGGTGGAGTCACCCAAAGGTACCAGTATCATTGCGCGCGAATTCAGCCCGGCTATTACGCAACCCACCCCGCTGAACAACGTCAAGCAAGAAACCACAGACGAGCGTAAGCCAGAACCTGTTGTCAAAACCGATGAAGGCCCCGGCAGCGACGGCCCGCAGGAAGCGGCCAAAGAGGTTGCCAAAGCCTTGGCCAACGAAATTGCGTCTGGCCAGGTTGAAGTGACCACCGACAACGGCAAAGTGGTGGTGTTGGTCAACGACACACCGGGCGGTGGTGGCGCTGGTGCATCTGGCGCGCAACAAGGCGGCGCAGGCGCAAACGGCGACTCCGCTGGCGGTGCCGGCGCAAGCGGCGCACAAAGTGGTGGCAGCAGTACAGCAGGCTCGCAAGCAGGCGGAGCAACAGCAAATGGTGCGCTGGCTGCAGGCGCTGCCGCCAGTGGCGCCAGCGCAGCAGGTGCCGCTGAACAAGGCCAGGCGCAAGGCGGCTCAGTGGCCCAAGCCACCATTGACTTGTATGCCAAAGTAGCCCAGGTGCAAGCCCAAGTGGATGCACAGGTAGAGGTACGTGACGCAACCGCTGGCCAAGCCAGTGGCGCAGGCGGCGGTATAGGCGCTGCAACCCAAGCGCAAACCGATAATGAATTTGCACGCATACGCAAAGAGCTGGCCAAGGAGATTGAGGCTGGCAAAGCCGAAGTTGAACGCGATGGTGCCAAGATCATCATCCGCCTGGCAGAACAGGGCTCATTCACCTCAGGCTCAGCCGACCTACAGCCAGGCTTTACGCAAGTGCTCAACAGCGTGGGCCAGTCCATTGCCAC
The DNA here is from genome assembly GCA_021044545.1 of Comamonadaceae bacterium M7527. Classification (NCBI taxonomy): domain Bacteria; kingdom Pseudomonadati; phylum Pseudomonadota; class Betaproteobacteria; order Burkholderiales; family Comamonadaceae; species Comamonadaceae bacterium M7527. Next base: position 1,993,413 of record CP087990.1, on the reverse strand, counting down.
CAGTACCGGGCGCATCTTCATTGAAGGCCACACGGACAATGTGCCCGTGGTATTCAACGAGCGCTTCAAATCCAACTGGGACTTGTCGGGCGCACGCTCAGGCGCGGTGGCAGACTACCTTACTGCACGAGCAGGCGTACCAGAGGGACTATGAGTGTGAGCGGCTATGCCGATACACGCCCCATTGAGACCAACGACACAGCTGCTGGACGCGCACGCAACCGCCGTATTGAAGTCATTATTGACGGTGGTGGCTAACCCCCAACAACGCCTGTCTCAACCCACAATGCCGCAGCTGATGCGGCATTTTTGTATCTGCACTGGTGGCTATGGGTTACTTGAGACTCACCTACACGGCAAGCCAACACGCAAGCCCACTCAGGCGTACAGACCACACCAAGGCCGCGGTGGCAGCCCACATCGTGTTCGCTACAACGTCGCCACACCATGGAGGCGTGAACGGTATTGAAGGTGTTGGCCAGGGTATGCCCACGTCATTGAGTCATGACCTGTGGTGCGAGGTGGTACGAGGTGATGCACCCGGCTGACCGGCAAGCCGCCAGGGGTACATGATGGTGCTGGCAAATGGTGCTGGCAAATGGGCTACACGCCGCTTGGCACGCTGCAAACCGATGAACCGCCAGCAACAGCTACCGCTTTGCATTCACTCAATGACCATGACAATGGCGCGAGCAAGTCGCGCCATTGCAGCTACAACGCTGGCTGTTTATTGTGCAGCTGCTGCGCTGGGCGCGTCACTCTTGGGTGGCGCTGGGCGTGGGTAGGTAAGCGCTTGCTCGCGATTGTTGGAGCTGTTTTGTTGCTGCAAGGCTTCTAGATAACGCTGCTTTTGCAAGGTGATCAGGGCTTGTACATCACGCTTGAGCGGGTCTACCTCACCCACCGCACTTTTAAGCGCTTTCATCTGCCCGCTAAGCGCTGATATGGCACCAGCTTGTTTTTTGAGCTGGCCGTCCAGTGCGCCGACTTGCTTCACCAAGGCTTGGCTGCCTGCTTCAATAGATTTGGCAGCCTCTTGGGGCAAGCTGCTCACCAGCGCGTTGGATTCGCCCAACGCCGTTTTCACGCGCTCTTCCAGTTTGGCTTGCGCCTCCATCAGTGCGTTGGTGCTGTCGCCAAAGGTGGCCAGCGTGCGGTTCATCGCGTTGATACCCTCAATGCCCGCATTGAGCTCTACCACGCGCTTACCTACAGCCAGCAGCATGTCGTCTGCCTGGCCAATACGACTTTGCAGCGATGCTGCCATGGCAAAAAATACGCCCATGGCAATCAGCAGCAAGCCTGCGGTTACGCCCAACACGATTTTGCTGTGCAGCGTGGCCTTCACCAGCGCACTGTCCACCACCTTGGTTGCATTGCGCATCTCACTGGCCAAACCAGTTGCCACGTTGGCAGAGCGTGCCGCCACGTCGGCTGAGTCCAGCACAACAGAGCTCAAGGCGTCTAAATGGTCTTGTACCTCTTGGCTCAAACCCACGCTGAGTGTGTCGCGTGGCACTTCTTCATCGCGTTCGTCCAACTCTTCAAGCTCTGCAATAAAGGCGTTACGCTTGCGCTCCATAGGTGTCGCAGCCACCGGGGCCATATCTGCAGACGCGTCTTCGCCTTGTTCAACCGGCTCAAGCTGTTCTGCTTGTTCGACAGCCTCTTCGGACTCGGTGGCGCTTGGGACTGCTGCCGTCGTCTGCGCCAGCAAGTCTGCAGCGCTGCTGACATCGCTGTCATCGATCTGTGGCGCTGGCTGTGCGGCCTCAAAATCTTGCCCTGCTTGTTTGTCGTCGCTCATGTCACTTTTCTCCTAGCCAGTACGGCCTTGATACGGGATTGCGCTTTGGAGACCGTCGCCTGTGCGGCTAGGGGCTTTCGTTCCAAAGACGTCATCTGTTTCTTTAATGCTGCGTTTTGCTCTTTAATCAGTTTTAGCCTGGCAGAAAAGTCCAAGCCCCTGGTAGACAAAGCGTCCGGCTCGACCTGCGTTGCCTTGGCCGGCTCTTCTTTGGCTTTGAGAATGGCTGCCAACAACTCCGGCGGCGGCGCCACCACTTTCAGCTTGGTAGCAGGACGCACCACCATGGGCCCAGCCTCGACATGCTTGTGCGCGGGCAATGCCGTGTTGGAAGTGCCCACCTGGCGCACATCGCCTTTAGGCTCATCGCCAACAGGCACAGACGCACGCTGCCCCGCTTGATCCAATCGGATTTCGCGCGGCCTTTGGCTGGCAATAACAGTCGGTTTAGTGGCCATAAGTCAATTCATCAAGGTGCTGGATCAAGGCTGAACCATGTCGCCGCGTACGGACCTAACCGTGCGAATCCAGTACTCTTTAAGTGATTCGGCACGAGACGCAAAAGCTTGTGCTCGCGCCTGGCTCGTGTGCGGCCCTTGCACCACCACGTAGTGCAGCTGCTTGTTGTTGCGCTTGAGCATGGCCAAAATCTGCAAGCCCTCAAGTTGAGGCCTGTCCTGAACCCACTGCTGCGCCTGGGCCAGCTCTGATACGGAGACGTACTGTATCAACCAGTTGGTCTGCGGCAACTGCCGCACCCAGCTGTTACCGCTGGGCAGCGATGCAGTGCTGCTCTCGGGCTGAGGCGCAGAGACGACCGGCTCCGGCGCAGGCGTGGCAGGCGAAGTCACAACAGGTGTAAACCGATCAGACGCAACCACGTCTTCACCGGCCTGCGCCTGCAAGTTGCGTTGCGTGAGCTCTATGCGCAAGTCGGTTCGTGCATCGGTCCACAAGGCATCAATGGGGGGCGCGTTGGCCTCCTCAGTAACCTCCCCGCTTTCAACAACGGCTTGTGCGTCTGCCTCAGGTTCTGCAACCACTGGCTCTTGCTCGGACGCTTGTTCAGTTTCAGGTAGCGCCTGATCTTGCTCGTCGGCCTTCAAGGCCGCCGCCAAGCGTTCGGTGAGGTCGTCCCGCCCGACCACCACCGGATCTTGCGCAACCGCCTCTTCGCCAGCGTTGCCAGGCTCAACCGCGGTCTCCTCAGCGCCTTGTTCAGCACTTGCGCCCAAGGCTTTTAATTGATCGCTCCATGACTGCACAGCAGCCAAGCCTGCCTGGCGGTACTTGTCAGACAAACCCACCACGGCAGCGGCAGATATAGCCAGCAACAACACGACAGCCAATACCATCCACTTGACACCCCAAACACGATGGGCACGCTCAGCATCGTCGGTGCTGGCATGTGCGCGCTGGGCAACCGCCTGCAGCAAGGCTTGCTCGGCGGCGGGGTCGCGCTCAGCCAAATCCAGCGTGTCATCTGGCAGCAAGTCATCGTCCTGACCCAGCAAGCCCAAGCGCTCCAGCAACAAGGTGGCGGGCTGTTCAAGCCCGGCCAGGGTGGCTTGACGCAAAAACGCCTGCCCACCATCTGCATCTGGCATGTCTATGGTCCAGCGCGACATGCGCTTGCCAAATGCGGCCAAGTCCTTTTCAAGCTGACTTTGCGTGTTGATGAGCAACACCACGCGCACATTGGCACCCGGGAAGTCGTTGACCAAACGCGCCAATAGCTCCAACTGAGACGTCTGAACAGAGCGTGCGTCGTGCAACACCAAGATACGCGCCGGCAAACTGGCGCCTTGGGTTGACACCGCATCCTCGAGAGACATGGGGGCCAACACATCGTTAAACCGCTGTATCAATGCCTCAGAGCTGCTGGGGAAGTACACCTCAACGTGGACGTCGTCGTGACACCTGAGTTGTTGCACCAGGATTTTGCCGTAGTGCTCCAGCAGCACATCGCTACTACTGGCCAGCAACAAACTCTGACGCTTGGCAATTAGTGCGCCATAGGCCAACGCCATGCGCTCACGGTCGGCGTCGCGCAAAAACAAGTCGTCATGGGCAAACTGTGGGCTTGTTGTGTCGGTCATAGTGGCTTGCGTGGACGCTGGCGGGGCTCAGCGCCGAATAGTTGTGACATCACTGCAATTTACCCGATGCGTCAAAGGCCATCTCTGGTGGCACTTGTGGTTTGGGCTTTTGCATGCCTGGCTGGCCAGGCTTGACCGTGTCCAGGCTGAATACATACGCGATAACCTGGGCCACCGCCACATAAAGTTCTTCGGGTACGGTTTGATCCACCTCGGTGGTGTAAAACAAAGCTCTGGCCAGTGGCGGTGCCTGGAAAATATACACGCCGTGGGTAGTGGCTTCTTCGCGAATGCTGGCAGCAATGAGGTCAGCGCCTTTGGCCACCACAATGGGAGCGCCGTCACCAGTTGGGTCGTACGACAAAGCCACCGCAAAGTGCTCAGGGTTGGTGACCACCACGTCGGCGTCTTTCACACTTTGCATCATGCGTTGGTTGGACATCTCACGCTGGCGGCGGCGAATCTGCGCCTTCACCTCGGGACGGCCTTCTATGTCTTTGTACTCGTCTTTGACCTCTTGCTTGGTCATCTTCATGCGGTTGTTGAACTCGCGCTTTTGCCACGGCACGTCAATAGCGGCAATCACCACCAAGGACAAGGTCACATAAAGCGCCGCCTCAGCAATAAGCTCACCTGACTTTTGCATGGCTGGCTCTAGTGGCATGCGACCAATCTGAATCAATTCGTCCAGGTTGATGCTGATCATCAGCACCAACACGCCTGTGACCAATGTGAATTTCAAAATGGCTTTGGTCAGTTCGATCAAGGCCTTGGGACCAAACATGCGCTTGAAGCCCTCAATAGGGCTTATTTTGCTGGCCTTGGGCGCAATGGATTTGAGCGAAAACAAATAGCCGCCAGTCGCTCCCGACGACAAAATCGCCAACACGATGGTGGCGATAAACACCGGAATCAACACCACAAAGGCGCTGACCGCTTGCGAACCAAACGACAGCGGCAAGAGGTTTGGCGAGGCCAAGGTGGTGCGGTCAAACACAAAACCGGCTTTAAAAACTTCAATAAGCCCCGCAATGAGCCAGCCGCCCATCAATACGATCAAGGCCACAGTGCCAATCATCACGGTGGCACCTGGCATCTCTTGGGAGCGCGCCACCTGCCCGTCTTCACGCGCTTTTTGCAGTTTGCGCGCGGTGGGTTCTTCCGTTTTTTCTGCGCCGGTTTCTTCAGCCATGGTTTAAGCCCCGCCCACGCCAGGACCTGCCCAGTCGCGCAACATGATGAACGACTGCATCCACAGCCACTCCATGCGCCCGCCCACGCTTTCCAGGGACAAAATCAGAATTATCAAACCCGCCAACACCATGGCTGGGAAGCCCACCGCAAAAATGTTGAGACTAGGCGCAGCCTTGGTCACCACGCCCAAGCCCACGTTGATGAACAACAGCGTGACCATCACAGGCAGGGCTATGAGCACAGCACCCACAAACATCATGGAACTCCAGGTGACCAAGCGGCCCCAGTGGTTTTGGTCTAGCAGGCTTTGGCCTATGGGCAAAACCTGAAAGCTTTCCAGAACCAGCCCCATCAAAATCGCGTGGCCGCCACTGCCCACAAAAATAAGCGTAGACATGATGAGCAGCAGTTGGGCAACCACAGGCACGTTGCCCATATTAGGGTCAATCATGTTGGCCATAGACAAGCCCATGGCAGCAGACACACTTTGGCCCGCCACAATCATGGCGGCGACCACCACTTGCAACAACAAGCCCATGGACGCGCCAATAAAAATCTGGTTGAACACCTCTAACAGGCCAGGCGCAGACAAGGGATCAAGCCGGGGCCAGTCGTACAAGGGGTAAATCAGCCAGGTGAGCGCCACACCCAACAGCACGCGTATACGCACGCTCACCGCCCTTTGTGAAAACAAAGGTGCTGTCATCAACAGCGCAGAGATACGCAGCATAGGCCACAGAAAGCTGTAAAAGCGCTCTATGACTTCGGCTGCAAGCAGGTTCACGTGACCGCCCGTTTACTGGAACAAGGTTGGAATGCGCTGAAAAATGATGCGCGTGAATTCCACCAGGGTATTCACTTGCCAGCCCCCAAACAAGGCCATGGCCGCACCCAAGGCAACCAGCTTGGGGATAAAGCTAAGCGTCATCTCGTTGATAGAAGTGGCGGCTTGCAAGATACCAATAATCAAGCCCACACCCAATGCCACGCCCAACAAGGGCGCGGATATAAGCGCAGTCATCCATAGCGCATAGCGCCCAAGATCAACGACAGTTGCGGTATCCATTTGTGTATTCCTTAGAGCACCAACGCCGCTACGGCATTGCAAAACTTGAGGCCACAGAGCCCATGATTAATGACCAGCCATCTACCAACACAAACAGCATGAGCTTGAAAGGCATGGAGATCATCATGGGTGACAGCATCATCATGCCCATGGACATCAACACGCTTGCCACAATCAAGTCGATCACCACAAACGGTATGTAAATCAAAAATCCAATGGTGAAAGCGCTCTTGAGCTCAGAGGTGATAAAGGCCGGCACCAGTGTGGTGAAGGGCACGTCTGCTGGCGAATTGAAATCGGTGTTGCGCGCAATCTCCATAAACATGGCGATGTCGTCTTCACGCGTCTGGTTGAGCATGAAGGCGCGAATAGGCGCTTCTGCTGCTGCCAATGCCACATCAAACTGCATGGTGCCGTCCATATAGGGCAGCAAAGCATTGGTGTAAACATCCGACAACACAGGCTGCATGATGAACAGCGTGAGAAACATGGCCAAGCCCACCAGCACCATATTGGGGGGGGTCTGACCAGTGCCTAGCGCTTGGCGCAACAACGACATCACTATGATGACGCGCACAAAAGAGGTCATCATCAACAACAGCGACGGCAACAGCGTGAGCGTGGTCATCAAGGCCAGCAGCTGCAGCGTGAGGCTGTATTGCGAGCCACCACCGCCTTGCTGCGTGACATTGACCAACGGAATGCCGCCGGCTTGAGCGTGGGCCAGCTGCGGCATGGCCGTTAGCAACAACGTGGCAATCAGGGCCAGTACAGCAATTGCCAAACGGCGCTGGTGGCGTTGGGATTGATTCATCATGACGCGTCGTCTTTCATGCCTGCCAATGTGCGCGCAAAGTCGCCTGACTGCGGGGCCGTCGTTGTAGCTTGTACAACCACTTCGCCGGGTGCGCCCAACGCGGTCATGCCGTGTGGGCCAACACCCACCACCAGCTCCTGGTCGCGCACGCGAAGCAGAATAATTATTTTGCCTTGGTCCCACAGATAAGGTATCAACCAGCTGCAGCTGTGCGTCCTTGCGACCAAAGGCCTTGCTGTGCTGCATGCGACGCAAGCCCCACAACACCAATGCCAACAGGCCTAATACAAACGCAAAACTGGCTACAAGTTGTAGCCAGTCCGCCATAGATACAGAAGGTGTCATGGTGGTTTTACTGCAGGTTTTTCATGCGCTCAGACGCGGGCACTACACGCGTCAGGCGTATACCGTAGCGGTCATTCACCAGCACCACCTCGCCTTGCGCCACTGCGGTGTTGTTCACCATCAGGTCCAGCGGCTCGCCCGCGATACGGTCTAGCTCGACCACGCTGCCCTGGGTGAGGCGCATGAGATCGCGAATTTTAATAACGGCGCGTCCAACCTCAATAGAGAGTGTGACCGGAATATTCTCCAGCACATCGGCATTGATGGTGCCGTTGTCGTCTTGTTCGTTGTCGTTCATGGCTATTCCTAAAAAGGTGTTTACAGCTGATCGGGGTCAACTGCATGTTCGATTTTTGCAGCAATCTGGCTGCCCACACTACCGACTTCCACATCAAATGCGGGGATGTCCGAAAAGTAAGCACGCGCCAGGTCTGGTTTTTTGAAGTACAGCACGTCGCCTTCTTTCATGGTCTCCAGCTGTGACAACTGCACCGTCAAGTGGCCCAACAGTACTTGCATTTCAAGGCCAGAGTCGTGTACGGCGGCTTCCAGATCAGCACGCCATTGCTTGTCTGAGGCTTCGTTGCCATCGCCAGACTGCACGCGGCTGCGCAGTAAATCGCGAATAGGCTTGAGCGACGCATAGGGGTAGACCAAGTCAACAAACCCCTTGCCTTGCTCAGTAGGTTCGGCCTCAAAGCGACTGAGAATGACCAAGTCGTTTTCATCGGCAATCTGAGCAAACTGCGGATTAATTTCTGAGCTGACGTGTTCAAAGTCCAGGGCGTAAATAGGTGCCCATGCGTCTTTCAGCGACTTGGTGAACACGTCCAAAATAATCTTGATAATGCGTGTTTCTGTGGGCGTGAACAAGCGTCCAGGTGGCAATTGCCCCACGCCACGGCCAAAGCCGCCAAAAAAACTGTCTAACGAGCTGAAGACAACTGTGGGCTCAATCACCACCATGCAGTGGCCGCGCAATGGGCTGGCACGCATGACGTTGACACTCAGCGGTGCGCGAAGCGTTTTGAGATAGTCACCAAAGCGCGTGATTTGTACACGCGCGGGGTTGACACGCGGGCTGGTGCGCAGCACCTCCAGCATGCCCAGGCGAAACTGACGAATAAAGCGCTCGTTGATCATGTCGATCGCCGAGATGTTCACGCCAAGGCTGCTGTCTTCACTGGCAAGGTCGTGCTTGCGCACATTGGCTTGCGTGTTGTAGCCAGTGTCCACCTCAATAGAGCCGTCACTCATGCCTGCGGCAAGTGCGTCCAGCTCTTCAGCGCTCAGTAGTGAGTCCACAGTTACGTCCTGTTATGTGTGCGGTTACTGCACCACGAAATTGGTGAAATAGACCTCTTCAATGCCACCAAAATCTTCGTATTTTTCCAGCACCGTGTTCATTTCAACCTTCAAGGTCATCGCCAGCTCCTTGCGGAAATCCGGCTTCACCAAGTCAGCTTCTGTGGTCTGACGCAGCGCATCCAGCACAGCAGAGCGCAGCGCAAACTGGTGCTTGTCTACGTTTGCAAACACGCGCTCATCGTAGTTGGTCATGATGGCCATTTGCACCTGAATCACTTTGCGTGAGTTGGTGAGGTTGGCCAAAAATTCGCGCTCTAACTCTTTGTAGTGGTACTCAAAACGGGTCAGCTCAGGCGACTCTTTTGTCACGCGCTGAGGCACCGCAGCAGCAGTATCTGCCGCCGCCTCAGCCTCGGCCTCAAGTGCTGCAACTTGTTCCTCGGCAGCTTGTGCGTCTGCCTTGTCAAAAAAGCCGGTGAAGAACAAGGTGCCAAACACGGCACCGACCAGCAGCACCAGCACCAACACCACGATCAAGATGATCTTGAGTAAGCCGCCGCCTTTTTTTCCTTCTTCTTCGTCTTCAACTTCGTCAGCCATAGCCATACCTCTTTCTAAATTAAGCCCAAACGTTCAGTGGTCCGTCGCCATCAAAAGCACTGGCCGAGCCCGCTGGTAGCAACGACGAACCGTCGCCTACAGTGTCTGTTGCAGCCTGTTCGCCACCCAAACGGGTGTTTGCCCCCTGCTGCGGTGTCGGATTTCCGTTATTTTTCTGGCCACTTTCGCCATGTACGTCCATGGAAGCAATATTTGTTCCAGCTTGGCTCAAGGCCTCTCGCAATTTGGGCAAGCTGTCTTGCAACAAATCCCGTGTGAGTGGGTTGGCAGAGGTGAATTTGGCCTCCAACTCGCCATTTCGCATGGACAAGTCCACATCAACGGCGCCCAAATTGGCAGGTTTTAAAGTGAGCTGCATGCTCCACTGGCCTTTGGCAATTTGCCCCGCAAGCGCGCCCATGGCCTCGCCCAGGCGGTTGGCAATGTTTTGGTACATCTCCGTGCGCTGCGCGATCGCCGCGCCGGGCGCACCCAACACCACACCCAGCGGCTGGGCTGCGCGTGGCACGGCAGCGGCCAGCTTGTCTAAACCTCCCAAGGTGGGCTCACTGCCCAAGACATTGGCACCGGCAGCACCTCGCGCACCCAACAGGCTTTGAATATCATCCTCGCTCACACCCGCCAAGGCCATGGCTTGCGCGGCCAGCGCCGTTGAGGTGTTGGCCCCGGGCGCAGCGACTGCACCGCCGGCTTGCGCATTAAGGCCGGAGACCAGCATTTGCGCTGCCACTTGGGCAGACAAAGGACTCGCGCCACCGCCTGCAATGGGCTTGCCGTCCAGGCCGCCCAGCAAGGCGGCTTGTTGTTGCGCCAGTGCCAAGGCCTGTCCGCCTATGGCATTGGTCAAGGCAGCTGTTGGCGGTGCGCTTTGTGTGGGTTGCGCTTGTGCCTGCAGGTGCTGCTTGAGCGCCTCTACACTTAACTCAGGCACGTCGCCTGCTTCGCCTTGCCCCATGGCAGCAATGGCCACTTGCAGCGCGGCATCGGCTTGCATTGGGGCAGCCGCGCCTGGCGTCATCCACTGCGCAGTGGTTTGACCCATTAGCCCACCGCCTTGTGTGCCTTGGCCTGCTGCCTGGTTCAGCAACATGGCCACCGCCTCGGGGCTCATGCCCTGGGCCTTGGCAAACGCAGCCAAGCTGGCTTCGTTAGGCACTTGTGTAGGCGTAATGATTTGCATGCCACCCGCCAACGCCACAGCCATGATGTCGCTTGGCGGCTCATCCGAGCCGGGCTCAGCCTGCGCAGCATCCTTGAGCGCTTGTGCCACTTGCTGTGCAAGCGTTTGCCAGGCTTCTTTGGTTGTAGACGCTGGGTCTTCAAGCGCCGCCGGGGATTCACTGGCTGAGGTAACTGCCTTGGTCTGACCCTGCTGCGCCGGGCCGCTTGGCTGATGCGTGTCCGCCGCAGCTGTGCGTTGGTCAAAGCGCGAATCGACCTGCCGATGCTGGCGGTCTTGATGGTCTCGCCGGTCTTGGTGGGCAGGGCTTTGGCGCGAGTCTTGCGGCTCGTATTTTGGGCCCTGCCAACTTGCGGCACTGTCAAAGCGGCTCAAGTCCATGTTGGCGCTGCTGCCCATGCCAGTCACAGAGGCCTGCGCAGCGGCAGCGGCAAATTGTTGCCCATTGCTGGCCGCGTGCACGCGGGCAAACAGCTGGCCAAAGTCCTGGCTGGGTGAGCTCCAGGCGCTGGCTGGCGCTGTGGCATCGGTTCTCGCCAATGCCTTGGAAGCCTCTAGATAAGAGGCATTAAGGGTTTGAGCGGCGGTGGGTTGTGGCATATCCGGTCTTCCAAATCTATGCGTGGCACCCAGGAGCAATTCCCGGGCATACCCACTGTTAGCAAGAAGCATGACCGGAAGGGATTTGCCGCTTTGATTCGCGGCCAGCCACATGTGGCACAGGGCTTGCTTTGAACCATGCATACGCAGTGAATCCGGCCTCGGAATTACTACCAAAGAATTTGTTTTTGATTGATTCAACGCATGAACGCACTAAGCCTGTCAACGATTCGACAAAATTTGTCGGCCTTTGACTTCTCCGGTCTGGGGATACCTGCGCTCGTGCTCATGATCATGGCCATGCTGGTGCTGCCCCTGCACCCGCTGCTGCTGGACATCTTGTTCACATTCAATATTGTGGCGGCTTTGGTGATCGTGATGATCTCCATTGGCACCCGCAAACCACTTGAGTTCTCCAGCTTTCCAACCGTATTGCTGTTTGCCACCATGCTGCGCCTGGCGCTGAACGTAGCGTCAACCCGCGTGATCTTGGTAAATGGTCACGAAGGCGGGACTTCTGCCGGCGAGGTGATTGCCGCATTTGGTGAGTTTGTCATCGGTGGCAACTACCTGGTGGGTTTCATCATCTTCGCGATTTTGATGATCATCAACTTCATTGTGGTCACCAAGGGTGCAGGCCGCGTCTCGGAAGTGAACGCCCGCTTTACGTTGGATGCCATGCCAGGCAAGCAAATGGCCATTGACGCCGACTTGAACGCAGGCGTGATTGACCAGGAAGAAGCCAAAAAGAAACGTGAAGAGCTGTCACAAGAGGCCGACTTCTTTGGTTCTATGGATGGTGCTTCCAAGTTCGTCAGTGGCGACGCCATGGCGGGTTTGCTGATTTTGATCATCAACATCGTGGGCGGCCTGGCGATTGGTTTGGCTCAACACGACTTAAGCTTTACCGATGCGGGTCGCATTTACGTGTTGCTCACCATTGGTGACGGCTTGGTGGCACAAATTCCCTCATTGTTCTTGTCACTGGCCACCGCCATCATCGTGACACGCGTGACCACATCCGAGTCAGCAACAGAGCAGGCCAAGACGCAACTGTCCAACCCCTCAGCGCTATTTATAGCGGCAAGCATCATGACCATTTTGGGCTTGGTGCCCGGTATGCCACACATGGTGTTCTTGAGCCTGGCAGCTGCCACTGCCGGTATTGGCTTTATGGTGGTTCGTGGCAATGCGGCTGACGAGGTTGCACAGTCTGCACCCCAGGCAACAGACAGCACCGATGCGCCAAAAGAACTGGACTGGGACGATGTTGACCAAGTTGACCTGATTGGATTGGAAATTGGCTACGGCCTAATTCCATTGGTGAACCCAGAAACTGGCGGGCAACTGATGCCGCGCGTCAAAGGCGTGCGTAAAAAACTGTCTGCCGAGCTGGGCTTTTTGGTGCAGCCTGTGCGCATTCGCGACGCACTGAACCTGGCCCCAGACGTGTACCACATCACCATGAACGGCGTGGTGCGCGGCAAGGGCGAAGTGCGCGTGGGTAAAGAGCTGGCCATTAACCCCGGTCAGGTTTACGGCAAGGTTGAAGGACAGGCCACCAAAGAGCCTGCCTTTGGCCTGGAAGCTGTCTGGATTGACCCTGCGCAGCGCGACTACGCCCGCACGCTGGGCTACACAGTAGTCGATGCCAGCACCGCCATTGCCACACACTTGAACAAAGTACTGCGTGACAACTCCGCCGAGCTGTTAAGCCACGACGAAGCCCAGCAACTGTTAGACAAGCTGGCTGCCAAGTCGCCCAAGTTGGTGGAAGACCTGGTGCCTGGCAAATTGTCATTGGGCGTGATCACACGCACCATGCAAAACCTGTTGGCCGAAGGCGTGTCCATTCGCGATATGCGCACCATTGTTGAGTCGCTCACAGACGCGGCCACCAAAACCCAGGACCCCGATCAGCTCACCACCATGGTGCGTCCCAAGTTGGGCCGCATGATTGTGCAAGGCCTGATAGACGCCGACGAGAGCTTGGCTGTGATGACGCTTGACCCGTCTTTGGAGCAGCTGCTGCACAACGTGCTGCAACAAAACCAAGGCGGTGGCATGGTGCTGGAGCCCGGCTTGGCCGAGAACCTGTTTAGCGCCCTGCGCGATGGCACACGCGAAGTCGAAGACAAAGGCCACACCGCCGTGCTGGTGGTATCCCCCAGCATTCGCTCATGGTTGTCCAAGGCAGCGCGCCACCGCGTCGCCGACCTGACCGTGTTGTCGTACAGCGAAATACCAGATGACCAGGGCGTGAATGTGATTCACACCGTACAGGCTACCAATAAGTCATAAACGCCCAAACACCACTTAACAGACAAAGAGCAATCAGAGACCCGTTATGGAAATACAACGCATACTCGCTAGAGACACTCGCGCTGCCACCGACCAGGCCATGGCCAAGTATGGGCAGGACGTGCTCATTATTTCCAACCAGCGCGTAAACGGCCAAACCGAGTTGTTGGTCGCGGTGGACATACAACCAGGTGACGGCATGGACGATGACCAAAGCCTGAGCATGGGCGGTGTACATGGTGCAACCAGTGCCCAAGCGCAAGCCGCCAAACCGCTGAACTCATTTGAGGCTGCATTTGAAGAAACCATGATGCAGCGCCAACGCGCCAGACTGCGCGGCCAAAAGACCAGTCCTGCATCTACAGCAGCCAGCTTGCAACGTGCCAGCCGTGCCCGCACGACCAACGATGGGGCCGCGTCCACGCGAGCCCTGCAACTGATTGAACAACAAGCACAACCGGCTGCTGAAGCTGCCAAACCCGTTGAGCGTGCGGAGCCCGAAGTGGACACCAGCGCGCTGCAAGCGCAACGCGATGCCGCACGTGGCCGTGAAATTGTGGATATGGTGCGAGACGAAATCGCCGCACTACGCAAGGAATTTTCGCTCAGCCAGCGCATGAGTCCTTGGCAGGACACCTTGCCTATTTCACCCGCCATCAAGCCTTTGATCAACGCGCTAACCGAAGCGGGCGTGCCTGCTGGTTTACGCGGTTTGTTGATAGACCGTATACGAGAGGCTGCCGACCTAGACGACGCCATGGCGGCACTACGCAGCCACTTGGTAGAGGCTTTACCCAATGTCGGCGTGGCCGTACCAGAACGTGGCCAGCACATAGTGAGCGGCCCAACCGGTGTGGGCAAGACATTGATGGCTGCGCGCTTGGCACAAGCTGGCGCGCTGCAACACGGTGCGCACGCTGTTGTCATGATCAGCTTTGCGGACACCCGTCCGGGTGCCTGGAGTCAAGTCCAAATGCTCACCGCTCAATCCGGCATTGATTGCTACCGCGCCTGCGACGCCAACGCCCTGTCGTTGCTGCTGGATGAGTTGTCGCAACGCACCTTGATCGTGATTGATACAGCCGGCGTTGAGTTTGAGCGCAGCGTTGCACAAATCAAGCAAATTGCACCGCAAGCACTCGCTCACGTGGTGCTGGCCGCCGACTCGTCGACTGTCACCATCAAACGGGTACGCCAAGCGTTTGAATGGGACAGCGTCATGGTCAGCAAGCTGGACGAGGCGTCACAGCCTTGGCCGCTGCTGCAAGCCTTATGCGACAGCCCACTGCCCATGTCGCTAATGGGTCCTAGCGCGCGCCTAAGCGAGGCCGCGCTACCGTACTCGGGTGTGCGTATTGTTGAACAGGCATTGGCGCATTTGCCGCTTAGCCAAGACAGCGTAGCCCACAACCCCACCATGGCCGCCGACAGCATGGCCGCCACCATTTTGAAAATGCGTGCCCCGCACGAGAAAGCTATCCATGGCTAATTCACATTGCCCACAAGTTATTGGCGTTGCCAGTGGCAAAGGTGGCGTTGGCAAGACAACGGTGGCCGTTAACCTGGCCGTCGCCCTGTCCATGGCCGGCAAACGCGTTGCCTTGTTGGATGCGGATATGGGTTTGGCCAATGCGCAAATCGCGTTGGGCAGCCGCAGTCCATTCAACGTTAGTCATTTGTTGGCTAGCGAAAAGACGCTGCGCGAGATCATGGTCAAAACTGAAGATGGGGTTCACCTGGTTCCTGGCGCGTCTGGCCGGCGTGACATGGCTGGCATTTCAGAAGCCCAAGTCTCCAGCATCATTCACGCCTTTGATGAGGTTGCCGACGACTTTGACTTTGTCATCGTTGACGTAGCTGCCGGCATATCGCCGTCTGTCATGTCATTTCTAGCGGCCTGCCACAGGCGCTACGTGGTGTTGAGGGACGAACCCTCCAGTATTGCTGACGCTTACGGCACCATCAAAGTCATGACGTCCGAGCTGGGTTTGGATGAGGTGTATTTGATACCCAATATGATGAGCTCACAAGCCAGTGGCTGGCAATTGTTCAAGCGCATGAACGAGGTCTGCACCCGCTTCCTGGGCCGGTCTGTCAATTACCTGACCTCTGTCGAGGCAGATGATCTGATTTTTGCTGCATTGCGCAAGTACAAGCCCGTGCTGAGCTTTGCGCAAGGCAGCAGCGGTGCACGTGACTTTAGGCGAATGGCAGAGCTCAGTATTGACTTACCACCGGCGACAAAAGCACACGGTCATGCGCAGTTCTTTTTCCAGCGCTTGTTGGATGCTGAGCAAGGAGCCTAAGCATGGTCGCTGCAGTCGCCCTTTACGAGTCGGTTCAAGTCAACAACCGCGACGACCTGATTGTTGCGCACATGGGCATGGTCAAGCGTGTGGCTTTGCACCTCAAAGCACGCCTTCCGCCTTTCATGGAGGTTGACGAGCTGGTGCAAGTCGGCATGCTGGGCCTGATTGAGGCGGCGCGCGGCTTTGACATGTCCAAGGGTGTCGAGTTTGAAAACTACGCACACAGCAGGGTGCGCGGCGCAATTATTGATGAAGTGCGTCGACTGTCTGCATTGCCCCGCTCGGCGGTAAGCTTCAACAAGCAACACAGCAGCGCCACGCAAACCCTGGCGTCTGAGCTGGGGCGCACGCCCACGCAAGCGGAGATGGCCCAACACATGGGCATGGACATGAACGAGTTCCAAAAGGAGCGCGGCCACGCCAAGCGGTTTGAGACCTATTCCATGGAGGTGGTCAATGACGAGGTCATGAACATGGCCGACGACATACACCGACAACCAGAAGCCATTGTTGAGCACGCTGAGTTTATGGACGCTGTTACAGCCGCCATTGAACACTTGCCCGAGCGTGAGCAACTTGTGATGCAGTTGTATTACGTAGAAGAGCTCAACCTCAAAGAGATTGGCGAGGTTTTGGAGGTGAGTGAGTCGCGGGTGAGTCAGATTTTGTCCGCAACGGTGAAGAAACTTCGCACAACCCTTAACATTGAGGGCGGTCGCTAGCCATCATGGCTTGTGAGCTCTTCAACACACTGGCGTTCAATGCTTCCTATTTTTGACAACAAAAGTCCTGCGCTGCTAAAGAAACGGGCAAAGCAAGACTTTGACAAGGTTGCCGAGCTTGAGGGTAACGGTCGAACGGCGCGCAGCTTGCGCATACGCATGGGCCTGCTAACACGTGCCCATATCGACAAAACGTTCATTGACGGCGCCGAAAAAATGGCGGTTTACCAAGACGTGATGATGGCGGCCCTGGCAGCTGGCGAGTCACTGCCGCCGGAACCCCAATTCACTGTATTTCAATTGGTTGATACCTCTGGTGGCAAGGCCGTCTGGGTTTACGTACCCGAAGAATATGTGGAGCAGATTTTTCAACTTGGCATGCGGTATCAGCGCATGGACATCACAGCGCAAACGGCTATTGATGCTGTACAAAACATAATCGACCAAATTTGCCGCTTTGAGTTCAAGCTGGACGAGCCGCTGACGGCTCTGCAGTTTTTGCGGGATGAGTTGGCTGAGGAGGCCGAGGGCAACGAAGACCCACTATCGGAGCCGACTGGCGATTAATCAGACCTGGTTCAGTGTCACTGGCTTGAGCCGATACCTTATGCGTAGGAGTGCGCGAGCATGGACAATTTATTCTTGGGGCTGATTGCCCTGGTCATATTAGGCATCATCGTAGTCTTGATTTATCTTGTAGACCGCGTCAACGCTATCGAAGGCCGTAGCTCTTTGGCAGACGCTGCAGCCCAAGCCTTGAACACGGTGGCAACTGCCGCCTCAACGGTAGACGTCAACAACGGGTTTAACGGCTTTAGTGGCAAAAAACTATGGGATGCGGTCTGCGGCAAGGCCAATCCACCGCTTGAGCCGGCTGAGCTGGCATCGCTGCGCGAGCGTTATGAGCCCATTCTTGAAAAACACATTCTTGAAGTCATTCAAGATGGCGCCAAAGACGTGGCCGCAGGTACAACCAGCTCACCCAAAGCAACGCGCGACATCAAGACCTTGCGCGCAAGCGTAGCGTCTTACCTGCCGGCACAACACGTCAGTGCGTTGTACAAGGCGGGCTACGAGGCCGCCGCCAATCCCGACGACATCCCACGTATTGCCCAAAGCCTGGATGAAACCTGCGACACCTTGTACGCTCGCTGTGATTTGGCGTTGGTGAACCCTTTTTCTACGCGTGTATTTGGCGATGCAAACGCTACCAACGACCCTGCTTTACTAGACAGCCCCGACGCAGCAGTCGCTGCAGACGATACGCCTGGCGATGAGTTGGACGATATGGCGGATGATCTTGAAAACTTCTCAGTGGAAACGGTCAGTCGCAAGCCTGCAAAACGTTAATCCGGGCTAAAGGTTTTGTCCGAGTAGCCGATTCTCTAGTTGTCCGCAGTCGGCGGCATAACCGGAGATCATTTACATGCGTATCAATCACAAAGCGTTGGAAAGTTACGGTGCCGTTAAGGTCGTCACAGGCGTGTCTGGCGCCAACAGCGTTCAACTGATTCAAATGTTATTCGACGGTCTGTTAGAGAGCCTGTCGGCCGCCAAAGGCCATATCATGCACGGCGACATCGGCGAAAAATCCAAGGCCTTGAGCCGCGCCAGCCGCATTGTGTTGGGCCTTCAAAACGCCTTAGACCACGACAAAGGCGGCGAGCTGGCCACCAACCTCCATGAGCTGTACATGTACTGCACACGCCGCGTATTGCATGCCAACATGCACAACGACGTCGCTGCCATCGATGAGGTCTACAGCCTGATGAACGACATTCGCCAAGCATGGGAAACCGTGCCAGCCCTGGCCCCTACAGCCCCGGTGCAATTCCAGCGCCCTGTATACGCCAACTAGTGCTTGAGCAGCAGTCATAAGGCGCTGTACAGCGCCTTGACACAACAAGGAGCCGATAGGCTCCTTTTTTTTCGTGGTACCGACTACCCACTAGTCGCCGCTTGGAATAAGCCACACCGGCTCCGCAAATGAACCACCCGACCCATTGACAGACGTAAAAAAACCCAAACATGTTGCCATGTTTGGGTTTTAAAAGTGGTTGCGCGGGCAAGATTTGAACTTGCGACCTTTGGGTTATGAGCCCAACGAGCTACCAGGCTGCTCCACCGCGCGACAAGCTTTGTAGTTTAGCACGATTTGCCGCGCCAACCCACGTTTTTCAATATTTATTCAGCTGCGCTGTCTTCTTGTGAAGCGTCATCAGCTTGGTCAACCAACTGCACCAATGCCATTGGGGCATTGTCACCGTCGCGGAAACCCATTTTCAAAATGCGTGTGTAACCACCTGGACGTGCGGCAAAGCGCGGGCCCAAGTCGTTGAACAGCTTGACGACCACATCACGGTCACGCAAGCGGTCAAACGCCAAGCGACGGTTGGCCACAGTGGGCTTCTTGGCCAACGTGATCATGGGTTCTACCACGCGGCGCAATTCCTTGGCTTTTGGCAGTGTGGTCTTGATGGTCTCGTGCGTAAGCAGCGAGTTCATCATGTTGCGCAACATAGCCAAACGGTGGCTGCTGGTGCGGTTAAGTTTACGTAGTCCGTGTCCGTGACGCATGTTATTTTCCTTTGCGTGTTATGCCACCAGCCGTATCAGGTACTGATGGAGGGGCCTGCCATGGCTTGGGACTAGCCCCCGCCTAGCAAGCGGTGATGATTCAAATGCTTAGTGCTTGTCCAAACCAGCTGGTGGCCAGTTGTCCAGCTTGGCACCGAGGTTCAAGCCGCGCGACATCAACACTTCCTTGATTTCGTTTAGCGACTTGCGACCCAGGTTTGGCGTCTTGAGCAACTCGTTTTCAGTACGCTGAATCAAGTCGCCAATGTAGTAGATGTTCTCGGCCTTCAAGCAGTTTGCAGAGCGTACTGTGAGTTCGAGCTCGTCCACGGGACGCAACAAAATAGGATCGAAAGAAGACCCACCAGCATCGCCACCGCCCATGCCAGACTCAGAGCCGGCAACGCCGCCCTCAAGCTGAGCAAAAGAGGCCAACTGGTCAACCAGAATCTTGGCTGATGCACGTACAGCGTCTTCAGGCGCAATAGCACCATTGGTCTCGATCTCGATAACCAGCTTGTCCAGGTCGGTACGCTGTTCAACACGCGCGCTTTCCACGGTGTAGCTCACACGGCTGATAGGCGAGAAAGAAGCGTCCAACACAATGCGACCAATGGAACGCAACTGATCGTCCAAACGGCGCATTGAACCGGGCACGTAACCGCGACCCTTTTCAACCTTGATCTGCATGTCCAACTTGGCGCCAGCGCCCAATGTCGCAATGACGTGGTCTGGGTTGATGATGGTGACATCGTGTGGTGTTTGGATGTCAGCGGCCGTCACAAGACCTTCGCCGTCTTTACGCAGGCTTAGGGTCACTTCGTCGCGGCTTTCCAGCTTGAACACGATACCTTTGAGGTTCAACAACAAGTTGACGACGTCTTCTTGCACGCCATCAATGGTGGAGTACTCGTGTACCACGCCAGCGATGGTGACTTCGGTAGGCGCATGGCCAACCATGGACGACAACAAGATACGGCGCAAAGCGTTGCCCAGAGTGTGACCATAGCCACGCTCAAAGGGCTCCAAGGTAACCTTGGCACGGTTGTGGCCTTGTGCCTCAACTTGAATAGACTTTGGCTTTAGCAATTGATTTAGCATGAAACTTCCTTCAATACCCTCGGCTCGTTACACCGATAAGGCCGACGAAGTGATCCCGCACAAACGTATGCGTGCGTTGTGCGGGGGCTTAGAAACTCGAGAATTAGCGTGAGTACAATTCGACAATCAGCGATTCGTTCACGTCACCGGCGAACTCGTCGCGATCTGGTGACTTCTTGAACACGCCTTCTAGCTTGTCGGCAGCAACATCGACCCAAGCTGGGAAACCAGCTGATTTGGCCAGCTCTAAGGCCTCCAAAATGCGGCCTTGCTTCTTAGACTTCTCGCGTACAGCAACAACGTCTGACGCCTTGACCAGGTAGGAAGGGATGTTCACAGACTGACCGTTGACGGTCATAGCCTTGTGTGACACCAACTGACGGGCTTCCGCGCGTGTAGAGGCAAAGCCCATGCGAAATACCACGTTGTCCAGACGGCACTCCAGCAATGTCAGCAAGTTGGCACCGGTGTTGCCACGACGACGGTCGGCTTCGGCAAAGTAGCGGCGGAACTGACGCTCCAATACGCCGTACATGCGTTTAACTTTTTGCTTTTCGCGCAACTGCAAGCCGTAGTCAGAGGTGCGCTGACCAGATGTGCGGCCGTGTTGACCTGGCTTGGAGTCGAATTTGACCTTGTCACTCAAAGAACGGCGAGCGCTCTTGGTCAACAAGTCGGTGCCTTCACGGCGGGATAGTTTGGCCTTTGGGCCGAGGTAACGTGCCACGGATTGTCCTTTGGTTGTCTGCTGCCAATCGTATTGAACGTCTTAGCAGGAGCTCACAACAATATGCTGCAAGCGGTGGGCTTCAAAACGAAAAGGTGCTTCAACGGAAGCACCTCTTGGGGAGAGCGTGTCAGCAGCTAATCAAGTGATTAGATACGACGACGCTTTTGTGGACGACAGCCGTTGTGCGGTACTGGCGTCACATCTGCGATCGAGTTGATACGAATACCCAGTGCGCCCAATGCACGCACTGATGATTCGCGACCAGGACCTGGGCCCTTGATTTCAACGTCGAGATTTTTAATACCTTGCTCAATGGCTGCGCGACCTGCCACTTCAGATGCAACTTGCGCTGCAAATGGTGTGGACTTGCGTGAGCCCTTAAAGCCTTGGCCACCAGAAGACGCCCAGGACAAAGCATTGCCTTGACGGTCTGTAATGGTGATGATGGTGTTGTTGAACGACGCGTGAACGTGTGCAATACCGTCGGCAATATTCTTGCGGACTTTCTTGCGCACACGAGCTGCTGCGCCGCTGTTCTGTTGCTTAGCCATAATATTTCAGTTCCGTTTTATTTCTTGAGCGACTGAGCAGCCTTGCGCGGACCCTTGCGAGTGCGTGCGTTGGTCTGCGTGCGCTGACCGCGCATTGGCAGTCCACGGCGGTGACGAAAGCCTCGGTAGCAACCAATGTCCATCAAACGCTTGATGTTCATGGTGACTTCACGGCGCAAATCACCTTCGATGGTGATCTTGCCGACTTCTTCGCGCAACTTCTCGACATCGCTGTCGTCCAAGTCTTTGATCTTCTTATTGTATGCGATGGCGCATGCCTCGCACAGTTGACGCGCACGAGTGCGGCCAATGCCAAAGATTGCCGTCAAGCCGATTTCAGCGTGCTTGTGTGGCGGAATGTTAATACCTGCAATACGTGCCATGGTGTTCCTCTAAACGTCTATCAGCCTTGGCGCTGCTTGTGGCGGGGATCTGTACAGATCACGCGCACAACACCGTGGCGGCGAATAATTTTACAGTTGCGGCACAATTTCTTGACCGAAGCCGAAACTCTCATTTCTCTCTCCTAGTAAAAGGCATGCCCGCTTGACACTCAATGGGCTAACAATCTGTATGGGTGGCAACACAAGTTGCTTAAACGCCCATGGATCCTTTGAAATTGGCTTTCTTAAGCAGTGAGTCGTATTGCTGACTCATCATGTAGTTTTGCACCTGTGACATAAAGTCCATGGTCACTACCACAATGATCAACAGAGACGTTCCACCGAAGTAAAAAGGCACGTTGTATTTCAAAATCAAAAACTCTGGCAACAAGCACACGAATGTGATGTAGATGGCGCCAACCATGGTCAAACGCAGCAAAATCTTGTCAATGTAGCGGGCGGTCTGATCGCCTGGGCGAATACCTGGCACGAAGCCACCGCTCTTCTTCAAGTTGTCTGCAGTCTCACGGCTGTTGAATACCAAGGCCGTGTAGAAGAAGCAGAAGAAAATAATCGCTGCGGCGTAAAACGCTACATAAACAGGTTGTCCAGGTGCCAGGGCGCCTGAAATATCGCGCAACCACAACATGGAGTCGCCGGTTGCAAACCAGCTCACCACGGTGGCTGGCAACAAAATAATACTGCTGGCGAAAATGGGGGGGATAACACCCGCCATGTTGAGCTTGAGCGGCAGGTGTGAGCTTTGACCACCGTACACACGGTTGCCGACTTGACGCCTGGCGTAATTCACCAAAATTTTACGTTGGCCGCGCTCGATGAACACCACCAGGTAAGTCACTGCCAACACCACAGCCACAATCAAGATCGCAACAATGGGACTCATTGAGCCGCTGCTGATGAGTGAACCAAAGCCACCCAAGGCACTGGGCAAACCCGCGGCGATACCGCCGAAGATCAGAATAGAAATACCATTACCCAAACCGCGCTCAGTGATTTGCTCGCCAAGCCACATCAGGAACAAGGTGCCGGCTGTCAGGCTTACGACGGTTGCAACGCGAAAGCCAAAACCAGGCGACAACACCAAGCCAGCCGTACCCTCAAGTGCCAAGGCAATACCGAAGGATTGGAACAAGGCCAAACCCAGGGTGCCGTAGCGGGTGAACTGGGTAATCTTGCGACGACCAGCTTCGCCCTCTTTCTTCATCTGCTCAAACGTGGGCACCACGTAAGTCATCAATTGCATGATGATGGATGCCGAAATGTAGGGCATGATGCCCAGCGCAAACACGCTGAAACGTGATAACGCACCGCCAGAAAACATATTGAACAAACTCAATATGCCACCGCTTTGACCCTTGAACAACTGCTGCAACTGAACCGGATCAATGCCCGGCACCGGAATGTGCGCACCTATACGGTACACCACCAGTGCCAGTAACAAAAACACCAAGCGGCGACGCAAGTCGCCCATGCCTGCGCTTTTGTTGTTCAATGCGGGAGTTGTTGCCACAGCTTCAGCCTAACCTTGCTTTAACTTAAGACGCTTGCACACTGCCACCGGCAGCTTCAATCGCAGCCTTGGCACCAGCCGTGGCGTTGATGTTTTTAAGTGTTACAGCGCGGGTGATGTCGCCAGTTTTCACAACTTTTACCTTGCGAACCAACTCACCAACCAGACCAGCAGCCTTTAACACCAACAAGTCAACTTCAGCCGCTTCCAGGGCTGACAAGTCAGACAGGCTGATTTCGCCGTTGATCGCCAACAAGCGTGACTTAAAGCCGCGCTTTGGCAAGCGGCGATGCATAGGCATTTGACCGCCTTCAAAACCCACGCGGTGAAAACCACCAGTACGTGACTTTTGGCCTTTGTGTCCACGGCCAGCGGTTTTGCCCAAGCCTGAGCCAATGCCGCGACCTACACGGCGTTTGGCATGCTTGGCGCCAACGCCTGCGTTAATTGTGTTTAGTTCCATGACGGACTCCACTTACAGAACCTTGACCAGGTAGCTGATTTTATTGATCATGCCGCGCACAGCAGGCGTGTCTTCCAACTCGCGTGTGCTGTTTACTTTGCGCAGACCCAAACCACGAACGGTGTCGCGGTGGTCAGCTTTACAGCCGATTGGGCTGCGAACCAGCTGAACGGTCACTTTTTTATCGGTGCTCATGCCAAGTCCTTAGTTGAAGATCTCTTCAACAGACTTGCCACGCTTGGCAGCTACTGATGAAGGAGTCGACAGGTTTTTGAGTGCGTTGATGGTGGCGCGTACCAAGTTGTATGGATTGCTTGAACCATGGCTCTTGGCAACCACATCGGTGACGCCAACCACTTCAAACACCGCACGCATTGGGCCACCAGCAATAATGCCAGTACCTTTTGAGGCGGGCAGCAACATCACTTTGGCTGCGCCATGTGAGCCGTATACAGCGTGGTGCACTGTGCCGTCTTTCAACGGCGCCTTCACCAGGTTGCGACGCGCTTCGTCCATGGACTTTTGCACTGACACTGGCACTTCACGTGCTTTGCCTTTGCCCATGCCCACTTTGCCGTCGCCATCACCCACCACTGACAGGGCTGCGAAACCCAGGATACGACCACCCTTGACCACCTTGGTCACGCGGTTGATCGCGATCATTTTTTCGCGCAGTCCGTCTTCCGGGGCGTCTTTTTTAGCTGCTGCTGTAAATTTTGCCATTTTGTATTCCCGTCCTGATCAGAACTGCAAGCCAGCTTCGCGGGCCGCTTCGGCCAAAGCTTTCACGCGACCGTGGTAGGCAAAGCCTGAACGATCGAATGCAACTTGTTCAACGCCAGCTGCTTTTGCACGCTCAGCAATACGCTTGCCGATGATGTCTGCAGCAGCAACGTTGCCGCCTTTGCCTGCGCCGCCGATTTGGCTGCGAATTTCGGCTTCTGCAGTTGATGCAGAGGCCAACACTTTGGTGCCACAGCCAGAGATTACGCTGGCGTAAATGTGCAAGTTGGTGCGATGGACCGACAAGCGGGCTGCGCCTTGCTTGGCAATACGCACGCGGGTTTGACCTGCACGACGTACACGCTGTTCCTTTTTGGTCAACATGGTCTTGGTCCTTATTTCTTCTTGGTCTCTTTGATCACGACGCGCTCATCCGAGTAACGGATGCCCTTGCCCTTGTAAGGCTCGGGTGGGCGCGTAGCACGCACCTCAGCAGCGATCTGACCAACGCGCTGACGATCAGCGCCCTTAATCAAAATCTCGGTTGGCGCTGGCGTCTCAACCTTGATACCCTCTGGCATCACGAAATCGACTGGGTGCGAAAATCCAACCTGCAAATTCAGCTTTGAACCAGAGGCTGCAGCACGAAAACCCACACCAATCAGGGTGAGCTTCTTCTCGAAGCCTTTGCTCACACCAGTAACCATGTTGTTAACCAACTGGCGCATGGTGCCGGACATTGCATTGGCCGCAGCAGATTCATCCACTGGGGCAAACGTCATCTGACCGTCTTTATTCTCGATAGTCACCAAGGCGTTGAGCTTTTGCTCAAGCGCACCCAGTGTGCCTTTGACCGTAATGCGGTCAGCGCTGATAGCAACATCCACACCTTGTGGGATGGCAACAGGCATTTTTGCGACTCGCGACATGTGTTACTCCTTGGTGTGAACTGTTATGCGACGTAGCACAACACTTCGCCGCCCACGCCTTCGGCGCGCGCCTTGCGATCGGTCATGACACCCTTGGGTGTTGTCACGATAGCCACACCCAAGCCGTTCATCACTTGCGGGATGGACTTGGAGCCACGGTACACACGCAAACCTGGGCGAGAGACGCGCTCAATGCGCTCAATCACTGGAGAGCCAGCGTGGTACTTCAAGGTCACAACCAACTCTGACTTGCCAGCGTTGTCGTTCACTTTAAAACTGTCGATGTAGCCTTCGTCTGACAAGACTTGGGCAATCGCGACTTTGACTTTGGATGCAGGCATTGCCACATTGGTTTTTTCAACCATTTGGGCGTTGCGAATGCGGGTCAACATGTCGGCGATAGGATCACTCATACTCATATCGGTTCTCCTGCGGCTTACCAGCTAGCCTTGGTCACGCCAGGGATGTTGCCTTCAAAGGCCAGCTCACGCACTTTTGCGCGGGCAAGACCGAATTGACGGAAGGTACCGCGGGGGCGTCCCGTGATGCCACAGCGATTGCGTTGACGCGTTGGGTTTGCGTTGCGGGGCAACTTTTGCAAACCCAGACGCGCTGCATCGCGCTCTTCATCTGAAAGCTTGGCGTTGTTGGCCACAGCTTTGAGTTCTGCGTATTTCTTGGCAAACTTTTGCGCAAGCATGTCGCGCTTGAGTTCACGTTGGAGTAGTGCTTGTTTAGCCACGCGTCACCTCAGTTCTTGAACGGAAAACGGAAACCAGTCAAAAGCGCCTTGGCTTCTGCATCTGTCTTGGCCGTTGTCGTAATGCTGATGTTGAGACCGCGCAAAGCGTCAACTTTGTCGTACTCAATTTCAGGGAAAATAATTTGCTCTTTGACGCCGATGTTGTAGTTGCCACGACCATCGAAAGAGCGGCCGTTGATACCGCGGAAGTCACGCACACGTGGCAATGACACGGATACGAAGCGGTCGAGGAATTCGTACATCTTCTCGCCGCGCAAAGTCACCATGCAACCAATGGGCTGCAACTCGCGGATTTTGAAACCAGCGATTGGCTTTTTAGCCTTGGTAACCACTGGCTTTTGGCCGGCGATCTTGGTCAGGTCGGACACTGCGTGGTCCATTACCTTTTTGTCGGCAACCGCCTCACCCACACCCATGTTCAGGGTGATTTTGGTGATGCGTGGCACCTCCATGGGTGACTTGTAGCCAAACTGCTCCATCAGAGCGGGCGAAATTTTTTCGCGGAATTGCTGCAGGAAACGCGACATGATTAGGCCACCTTGATTTCTTCGCCGCTGGACTTGTAAACGCGCACTTTCGTGCCGTCGTCCAACTGCTTGATGCCAACACGATCAGCTTTGCCAGTCGCAGCGTTGAAAATCGCTACGTTGGACTGATGCAATGACATTGATTTTTCGATAATGCCGCCAGTCACACCCTTCATTGGGTTTGGCTTAACGTGCTTCTTGACGAGGTTGACACCTTCAACGACCAAACGCTCGTTTTCAGCGCGCACAGCAACCGTGCCGCGCTTACCCTTGTCGCGGCCAGCAATGACGATGACTTCGTCACCTTTGCGGATCTTGTTCATTTTTGAGCGTCCTATTAGAGAACTTCAGGCGCCAAAGACACGATCTTCATGAACTTCTCACCGCGCAATTCGCGGGTGACAGGGCCGAAGATGCGAGTGCCTATGGGCTCAAGCTTGGCGTTTAGCAACACGGCGGCATTGCCGTCGAACTTGATCAAGGCGCCATCTGGGCGACGAATGCCCTTGGCAGTGCGTACAACAACAGCGCTGTACACCTCACCTTTTTTGACACGGCCACGCGGAGCGGCTTCCTTGACGCTGACTTTAATGACGTCGCCAACACTGGCGTAACGACGCTTAGAACCGCCTAGCACCTTGATGCACATGACAGACTTAGCGCCAGTGTTGTCGGCAACACTGAGTCGAGATTGAGTTTGGATCATTTGTATTTAGTCCCAACTTGAATCCGCATTACCACCACGGCAATGCTTGATCAGTCTTGGGCCCGTCGTTGATACACAGCACGCGCAAAGGAGTTGCTTATGCAAAACCAGTTCGCACCCTGCATACGCATTGATTGGGCTGAAAAGTTTCTCCGCAACATTCAGAAGCGAAGCCCGCTAGTATAGCGCAGCTTTTGATGCATGCGCAAGTTTTTTTTATTAATATTTCTAAAACCACCTGCCAGCGCCCCATTATCTCCTAAGCTGTGGGTGGCAAACAGGCCCACAACAAACGGCTAGCAACCTATTGACAGTCACACATGAGCACGCAGACCCTCTCCACACCCCCCTCCACACCCCCCTCCACAACACATGGCCAACAGCATATTGTTTTCATGGGGGGCGGCAATATGACGCGCGCCATCGTGGGTGGCTTGCTACAGTCACCCACACCCCCTGGGCGTATCAGCGTGGTACAGCGCAGCGACCCTAACAAGGCACAACTGATCAATGACTTTGGGCCATTGGGGCTGCAAGTGGTGGCCAACGCAGGCGATCTGAGCCAAGCGGCCACTGTGGTGATTTGGTCTGTCAAACCCCAGGTACTCAAGGAAGTCGTATTGGCCAACAAGGCCCTGTTCGGTCCTGAGTGCTTACACATCAGTGTGGCCGCTGGCATCAGCACCTCGGCGCTGGGCACGTGGCTGGGTAGCAATCAGGTGGTTCGATGCATGCCCAATACCCCCTCTACCGTAGGCATGGGTGCGGCCGGGCTCTACGCTGCAAGCCACATCACAGCAGCCCAGCGCGCCCAAGTTGAAGCGGTACTGCACACAACCGGCTTGTTGGTGTGGGTAGAGCAAGAGCACTTGCTGGAGGCCGTCACTGCCGTGTCTGGTTCTGGCCCAGCCTATTTCTTTTATGTGATGCAGGCCATGTCTGAGGCCGGGCAAGCCATGGGCTTGTCAGCGGATACGGCGCAAGCCTTGGCCATTGCCACCGCCAGAGGCGCTGCCGAACTCGCAACACAGTCTGATGAGAGCCCGGCGCAACTGAGACAGCGCGTGACCTCCAAAGGTGGTGCGACATTTGAAGCCATTGCCGTATTTGAGCAGGCCCAGCTCAACATCACAGTGGCAAATGCAATGGGCGCTTGTGCCGCACGCGCAAAGGCCATGGGCGAGGCATTTGGCAGCGCTTGAAAGCTTGGCGCGAGCGGTTGTGGGTGGTTGTACAGGTCCTTGCGCTACACCAAGCCGTCTAGCAACACACCCGCAAACAGCACAGCGCCTAGCCAGTGGTTGTGTTTAAACACCCAAAAACAATCGCTGCGCTCACGGCCTCTGATTCGCCACACACTGTAGGCCGCCATAGCCGCGCCCAATAGCCATGCCCACAGCCTGGGCTGGCTGGCCCACACATTGAGTTGCCAGGCCATTAAACCCAGATGAGCCGCATAAAACGCAGCCACGGCCAGGACATCAAAGCGCCCCAAAGTAATGGCCGATGTTTGTATGCCTATGCGCAAGTCGTCATTTCTGTCGACCATGGCATACACCGTGTCGTAGGCCAACACCCATAACCAATTGGCCAACAGCAACCACCCCACCGATGCGGGTAACACAAAGGCCTGACGCCACACATCAAGTTGCGTGCTTTGCGCCACAAACGCCATGGGTATGCCCATGCTAAACGCCACACCCAGCACCGCTTGCGGCATAGACACCACGCGCTTGGCAAACGGGTAAGCCACTGCAACCGCCACTGCCGAAAAAGACCACAGCACGGTCGCCGCACTGGTGGTTAAGACCAAGGCAAACGCAAGCAATGCCAGCGCCGCGCCCAACAGCAAGGCCTCTGGCTTGCTCACCCGCCCAGTGGTGACAGGCCGGTTAGCGGTGCGCTCTACAAACTTGTCAAAATCGGCATCGGCCACGTCGTTCACACAACACCCGGCACTGCGCATCAACACGGTACCCGCGGTAAACACCAGCAGCAAGTGCCAACCTGGAAAGCCACCTGCGCCAACCCACAACGCGCCAAGCGTAGGCCACAACAGCAGCAGCCAGCCAGCAGGGCGATTCCAACGGATTAAATCCAAATACAACTTGATGCGTTGTGTCATAGCAGCCTTCAGCCCAAATTCTGCACACGTGTCACACCAGGCAGCGCGCACGAGTCCAGCGCGCGGCGCAGTGCGGCCAACGCCTCCAAACGCGTGAAGCTGCGCCGCCATGCCAAGACCACACGCCGCGTGGGCGTGTCATCCGAAAACGGCAAATAGCGCACAAAGGCATGTCTGCCACATTGGCTGCGCCAGCTGCAGCGCGTGGTTTGTCCAGCAAGGCCTGCGGCACGCTCAAGCGGGGCACCAGCGTGACACCCATGCCAGCAGCCACCATGTGCTTGATAGTCTCAAGTGATGAGCCCTCAAACGTGCGCTGTATGCCGTGCGCATCTGTGGCAAAGCGCGCAAACTCTGGGCACACCTGCAACACATGATCTCTGAAGCAGTGACCATTACCCAGCAGCAACATGGTCTCAGACTTGAGTTGCTCGGCGCTCACACTGGTCTGTTGCGCCAAGGCGTGCTGCACAGGCACAGCCGCCAAAAATGGCTCATCGTAAAGCGGTATGACTTCCAGGTTGGTATCTGAAAACGGCTCAGCCAATACCGCGCAGTCCAGGTCGCCCACACGCAACTGCTCTAGCAAGCGCGCGGTAAAGTTTTCTTGCAATATCAGCGGCATTTGAGGCGTTTGCTCAATCACGCGGCGCACCAAATCCGCAGCAAGTAGGGGCCAATGGTGTAAATGACACCCAAGCGCAACGGCCCACTCAATGGCTCTTTGCCCCGCTTGGCGATTTCGCGAATAGCCTGCGACTGCTCCAGCACCACTTGCGCTTGACGCACCACCTCTTCGCCTATGGGCGTGAGTGAAATGTCGGCGGCACTGCGCTCAAACAGTTGCAAGTCCAAATCGGCCTCTAGTTTTTTAATGCCCATGGACAGCGTGGGCTGCGACACATTGCACGCAACGGCGGCGCGGCCAAAATGCCGCTCTCTGGCTACCGCCACGATGTATTTCAACTCTGTCAGTGTCACGCCAGGATTCCCTTATGAGACAAGCCTGCAAGCATCAGGCCTTTAAATAATCCACCTTGCCGCCCATCCAGCGCATCATGTGGCGCTGCGCCGCAGCGTTATTGTTCGCCAGCATATCAGCGGCCTGATCTGCGGCCCATGCCAGCAAGTCGTCGTCTACGCCCAACTCGGCAAACCGCAACAGCGCCGCACCAGACTGACGCGCGCCCAGGAACTCACCCGGGCCACGCAACGCCAGGTCAATGCGCGACAACTCAAAACCATCATTGGTTTGCTGCATGGCCTTTAGGCGCTCTCGTGCAATTTGGCCCAAAGGCGACTCGTACAACAACACACAAGCCGATGCTGCGGCGCCACGCCCCACACGGCCGCGCAGCTGGTGCAACTGGCTTAGACCAAAACGCTCGGCATGCTCTATCACCATCAGTGACGCATTGGGCACGTCCACACCCACTTCAATCACAGTGGTGCTAACCAATACCCGTGTATGGCCGTCAATAAAACCTTGCATCACCGCCTGCTTGTGCGCAGGCGGCAACTTGCCGTGCATCAAACCGACCAGAGGCGGTACATCACCGAGCGCCGTCGGCACTTGATGGACCTGATCAGCTTGCGCCCTACCCTGGCCCAACGCCTCACACAGCTCTTGGTGAGCCTGCGTGGCGTGGCGCAAGTCCAGCCAGCGCCTCGCTTTCTTCTATCAACGGGCACACCCAATACACCTGGCGACCCTGTGTGACTTGCTCGCGTATGCGCTCTACCAGCTCGTCGCGCTTGGCACTGGGCAACACGCGCGTGACTATGGGTGTGCGCCCGGGTGGCAACTCGTCAATGGTGGACACGTCCAAATCAGCGTAGTAGCTCATGGCCAGGGTGCGCGGTATGGGCGTGGCCGTCATCATCAGCAAATGGGGCGACAGCTGCAAACCGTTGTGCGTGTGCGTCAGTTTGTGGCGCAGGCTTAAACGCTGGGCCACACCAAAACGATGCTGCTCATCAATGACCACCAAGCCCAACTTGTTAAACGCCACACCCTCTTGTATCAAGGCGTGCGTGCCCACCACCAGCGCCGCCTGCCCACTGGCTATCGCTTGCAGCATGGCGGTGCGATCTTTTTTCTTTTGGCTGCCGGTTAGCCAGGCCACGGTTTTGCCGTGACGCTCAAGCAGCGGCTGCAACCATTGCAGCATTTTCACAAAGTGCTGTTGGGCCAGAATTTCTGTGGGCGCCATCAGGGCGCATTGCCAGCCGGCTTGCATGGCCGCACAGGCTGCCAGCGCAGCCACTACTGTCTTGCCGGATCCCACATCGCCTTGCAACAATCTGTGCATGGGTGTGCTGGCCGTCATGTCTTGGCTGATTTCACGCACCACACGGCTTTGTGCGGCGGTCAAGTCAAAGGGCAAGACCTTTAGCAACTCGGCGCTCCAAGACGCTTTGGCACCCACCGCAAAGTCTGGTGCCTGCATGCTGGCGCGCTCTGCGCGTGCTTGCAATTGGCTAAGCTGCTGGGCCAACAACTCTTCGGCTTTTAATCTTAACCATGCCGGATGAGCCTTGTCTTCCAACGCTTGTAGCGACACGTCGGGCGTGGGATGGTGCAACAACTCCAAGCTGGCCCGCAGCGTCCAGTTGGACGGCAAACCCAAGTGGTGCAAAGCCTGCAAGCCCTTGTGCGGCAGGGTTTCTGTCAAGTCGGCGCGCTGCAAACCTTTGGCCACAGCCTTGCGCAAGTAGGCCTGCGGCAAACCAGCTGTACTGGGATAAACCGGTGTCAGTGCAACCGCTAAAGCGGCGTCGGCTGGCTTGATGGAGGGGTGCACCATCTCATAACCAAAAAACCCACCCCTCAACTCACCGCGCACGCGCACGCGCTGACCTACGGCCAAGGCCTTTTGGTGAGACGGATAAAAACTAAAAAATCGCAAGGTGCAAATGGTTCTGCTGCCATCGTCTTGGCCTTGAGCATGAACCTCCTGCAGCTGCACCACCAACTGCCGCCTAGGCTTAAAGCCCACCTCGCAACTGGTCACCACACCTTCTATTTGCACCGCCTCACCAACGGGCGCATCGCGCAGGCGGCTCACGCGCGTTTCATCTTCATAGCGCATGGGCACATGCAGCGCCAAATCCATGGGTGCGCGCAAACCCAATTTGTCTAGCGCTTGTTGTGCCGCGCTTTTAGGTTTGCCAACAGCTGCGCGCGAGGCCTTGCCTGGCGCACGTGTTGCGGGTGCGGGCTTTGCGGGCGCAGTCTTCTTTGGCGGGCTATCCATGGGACAATTGTGCCCGCAAGAAAGCCCCTATGAAAGCCACGCAGCAACCCACCACATTTCGACTCAGCGACTTTGACTTTGAGCTGCCGCCCAGCCTCATCGCCCAGCACCCGGCCCCGGTTAGAAGCCAGTCCAAACTGCTAGACGGTACTGGCCCAACCCCTGTTGACCGCCTGTTTGCAGACCTCCCAAGCCTGTTGAAAGCTGGTGACTTGCTGGTGTTTAACGATACGCAAGTGGTGAAAGCCAGGCTGTTTGGCGCCAAAGCCAGCGGCGGCAAGGTAGAGATGCTGATAGAGCGTGTACTGGCCGACAACGAGCCTGCGGGCGACGAGGCAGCTGGGCCGCACGCGCCCAACAGCCACGTGGTGGTGCACTTGAAGGTCAATAAGAAGCCAGCGCTTGGCGCCGTCTTGGACATGACCGGGTTTAAGGCCGCCCTGCTAGGACGTTGGCCTGACAGCCAAGGCGGCTTGTTCAGGTTTAGGTTAGACCGCGACGCCTACCAAGTGATGACGCAACACGGCCACGTGCCGCTGCCCCCTTACATCACGCATGCAGACGACGACACAGACGAGGCGCGTTACCAAACCATTTTTGCCAAACACCCAGGCGCGGTTGCCGCACCCACAGCTGCCTTGCACTTTGACCAAGGCGTGCTGGACGACTTGCAAGCACGTGGCATAGAGCGCGCCAGCGTGACCTTGCATGTGGGCGCGGGTACGTTCTCACCCGTCAAAACAGACGACTTGAGCCAGCACGTGATGCACGCTGAGCGCTATCAAATCCCCCAGGCCACGCTGCAAGCGATTGCGGCGTGCAAAGCCAGAGGCGGGCGGGTGATCGCAGTAGGCACCACCTCGGTACGCACCCTGGAGAGCTGGGCACTGCATGGCCACACCAGCGGCGACACGTCTATATTCATCACACCCGGCTTTGCATTCAAGGTCGTGGACGCTTTGGTGACCAACTTTCACCTGCCCAAGTCCACGCTGATGATGCTGATCAGTGCGTTGTCAGGCCATCAGCACGTCATGCAGCTATACCGCCACGCCATTGACCAGCAGTACCGCTTCTTCAGCTATGGCGACTCTATGCTGCTGTCCCGATCTGTTTAACCCGCAAGGTCTGGGACAATGTAGCCATGCTGCAATTTGAAACACTCACCACCGACCCCGCGCAAGGTACATACCCAGGCTCACACGCCCGGCGCGGCAAACTCACGCTCAATCACGGCGTGGTGCAAACCCCCATATTCATGCCCGTGGGCACTTACGGCACTGTCAAAGGTGTCATGCCCACCAGCTTGCACGATATGGGTGCGCAAATCATTTTGGGCAATACCTTTCACTTGTGGCTGCGTCCGGGAACCGATGTGATCAAGCAGTTTGGCGGCTTGCACGAGTTTGAAACTTGGGACAAGCCCATACTCACAGACTCTGGCGGCTTTCAGGTGTGGAGCCTGGGCAAAATGCGCAAAATCAGCGAAGAAGGCGTGCGCTTTGCCTCGCCCATCAACGGCGACAAGTTGTTCTTGACGCCCGAGATCAGCATGCAAATACAAACCGTGCTCAACTCTGATGTGGTGATGCAGTTTGACGAATGCACGCCTTATTTAAGCGTTGAGAAAAAAACCCAAGGCCAAATCACCACCCGCGAAGAAGCACGCAGCTCCATGCAATTGAGCATGCGTTGGGCCAAGCGTTGCCAGACTGAGTTTGCCAACCTACAAAATCCCAACGCCTTGTTTGGCATTGTGCAAGGCGGCATGTTTGAAGACTTGCGCGAAGAGTCATTGGCCGGGCTTGAAGAACTCAACTTCCCAGGCCTGGCCGTTGGGGGCTTGAGCGTAGGCGAGCCCAAAGAAGACATGATGCGTGTCTTGAAGCACATTGGCCCCAAACTGCCAAAGGGCAAGCCGCACTATCTCATGGGTGTAGGAACGCCGGAAGACTTGGTTGCTGGCGTACAAAACGGCATCGATATGTTTGACTGCGTCATGCCCACGCGCAATGCGCGCAACGGCCATATGTTTACCCGCTTCGGTGACGTCAAAATTCGCAACTCGCGCCACAAGACAGACCAGGCCCCTATTGACGAGACCTGCACTTGTTACTGCTGCAAAGGTGTCACGCATGCCAACGGTTCAGTCAGCGGTGGCTTCTCACGCGCCTACATGCACCATTTAGAACGCTGCGGCGAAATGCTGGGCCCTATGCTGGCCAGCATTCACAACCTGCACTACTTCTTGAACCTCATGCAAGAGATGCGTGACGCTCTGGATGCTGGGCGCTTTGGCGCATTTGTAGCGCAGTTTCACGCCGACAGGGCAAGAGGCGTTTAACGCCCGTTAGCCAAACACCATCAACACACCGCTGTAACTCAGTATGTGTTGATGGGCAATTTCACCACCCGCAAAAAAGCCAACCACGGGCACGTCACCCAAGGCGTGTTGCACGATTTTCATCTCTGCATGCGGGCCACCAAAGTGCTCGCCACCTCGGCCCAGACAAGAGATGTAGATAGCACCACGCACATGTGCAGACTGGAACGCGCTGGCATCCGCCAATGCATATGGCCCAGTCGTTGCTGTCAAGGCTGCGCTTTCCACCTCTTCGCGAATATCGGCGCACACGCGGGTTAAATCGGCTCTGGCAGCTTGCACGTGGCGCTCGCAAAACTGCAACTCGTCGCCCACCAACACTTGATCGGCGACCACCACTCCTTTGCGAGCCACATCCAAGCCCACGATATGGCGCACCCGCGTTTGAGCACCAAACAAGCCTGCGCGCTTGGCCATCGTGCTTTGCACGCGCTCGGCTTGCACCAAGTCGCCATTACCCACCCATTGCGCCGACTCAAGTCCGACCAGGGTGTGGCGCAACATGGCCACCAATTGCTCACGGTCTGTACCGTCTATGCGCAAGGCACGCAGCAACACATCCATGGCAGGCTCATCGTCTAAAGACAGCACCACGCGCCCGTCCACTGACGTCACGGCATGCGCTGAATCAATGGGGCGACAACCTTGCGTCACACGGCTTCTAACAGCCACATCCGGGCCAAACAACAGGCCACTCAAGCCGCCCGATAACATGCCTCCACGCGAGGTGTGCCCCACGGCCGCCGCATCTTCGTAGGCAAACTGCACCGCATCAAACCGACTGGATGCCAAGCCGCCAAACACCACATTGTGTGTGGTGCGCTGCGCCAGCTCTTGGACCAGGTCAGCCAAGTCGGGGGCAGCGCCATCGGCATGCAACAACGCACTACAGGCAGACCAGCCCCAATGGCTGCGTCCACTGGCGGTCAAAGGCGACAAGCCACTAAACACCTCGACTTGATCGGGTGGCAAGTCACACAACATGATGCTCAGCGCAGGCTCGTCCATGTACTCCACGCCTGTGCCCACCACACCAATACCTACAGTTCCCACCCAACGCAATACATCTGGGAAGGCCTCAGCCAGGGTTCGCAACAAAGCTTGCCCATGTTGGGCGTAATGGTCTGTGATGTAAACCAGCCCGACCGCGATTTGTTCACCGTGCAGCAAGGCATGCTGCTGCGTGCCCAGCTGCGCACGCAACTGCGCCACCACCAATGCACAGGCCATAGGCCACTGCGGATGGGTGGCGTGCGCGTGCGCAAAAGTGCTGCGCGTGCTCATAAGACCTAAGCCCGACGCTTGGTAGCAGCTGTTCGTGCGCTGGCCTTTTTGGCGACTGGGCGCTTGGCAGGGCCGCGTTTGGCAGGTGCTGCTTTTGTAGCCGCCGCTTTTTTGGTGGCAGGCTTCTTGGCGACGGGTTTGGCCGATTTGCTGGTCGCCTGAGCCATGGCATTGGCCTGCGCTGCAGCCTTTGAAATATCTTGCATGGCGCTGGCCGCAATGTCTTGAAACTGCTGGCTCACCGATGCCCACCACTGCGTGGGATCTACGGCTTCTTTGCTCTTGTCACCGGTGGCGCCAGTCGCCGTGCCCTCTGTTGTGTCTTCTGTTGCATCAGCGGTATCAGCTGTATGGCTTGACTTTGGCTGAGACTTGGACTGCGCAGTGGCGTGAGTCTTTGTGCCACCGGTTTGCCAGGCTGACCACAGATCAGCCGGATTCACATGCATGGCCTTGGCCACCTCGTCCATGCCCACGTCCATGTTTTTAAGCGTTGACAGCGTCATTTTTTGCACCTCTAGCGCTTGTATGGTGGCGCTTAGCGCTCTGGCATTTTGCTCTAGCCAAAACAGCACAGATTGGAGCTCTTTAATGCGTTTGTCCAACTCTTCCACATCAAAGGTGGGGGCTACCCACGCCATGCCGGGTATAGCCGCGTTAGGTGACGCAGCACTGGCTTGCCGCCCCAGGTTTTTAATAAAGTCAAAGCCGGGCACAAATGCAGTAAATCCGGTGGCATCGTTCATGACTGTTTCCTAGTGGTTGAGGTCGTGTTGTATTCAAAATTGGGCGCGCGCCGCTCACGCAACGATGCCACACCCTCTTGCACGTCTGGGCCGCCAAAGCCCATAAACTCCAGCGCCAAGCTGGTGTCAAACGTTGGCCCAGCCTGACGCAGCCAGTTGTTAAGCGCATACTTGGTCAGCCGTATCGCTGTGGTGCTGCCCCGTGCCAGGCGCTGCGCCACCTCGTAGGCTTTGTCCAGCAACGCTTCCTTAGGCACAGTCAGAGACACCAAGCCAATGCGCTCAGCCTCTTGGCCACTAATGGGCTCACACAACAACAAATAGTATTTGGCCTTGGCCATGCTGCACAGCAGCGGCCACACAATGGCGGCGTGGTCGCCGGCGGCCACGCCCAGACGCGTATGTCCGTCCACAATTTTGGCGTCGGTTGCGGCTATGGAAATATCCGCCAACAAACCGGCTACCAAGCCCGCGCCCACTGCGGGCCCATGCATGGCGCTGACGATAGGCTTGTCGCAATTGATGATGTTGTAGACCAAGTCACGCGCCTCGGCCCATACGCGCGTGCGCACCTCAAAGTCATTGGCCATGTCTTGCACCAAATCAAGGTCGCCACCGCCTGAAAACCCCATGCCGCTGCCGCGCAGCACCACCGCTTTAACCGCAGCATCTTTGCCCACATCGCGCCATATTTCGCTGAGCTCCCAGTGGCCAGCATGGCCGGCTGTTGGCAGCTTACCGTTGCCGCCTGGACCGTCGCAACGCATCTCTATGTCCAAGACGCCATGCTCGCGACGAGTGATGTTCAGTGTTTGGTAACGGCTGTAGTCCAAGGGGTACCTCATATGGTTTCTCGTGTCCAATCTTTATACCAGCGCTTTGTCACGCGTGTTGCAGCAAATTGCACCGCCCAGCCTTTTTGCATTCGCGGTGAGCGTATGCTCGGCGTATGAGCCTCCCCCCCACTTTGAAACCTTGGCAAGTTTGGCTAGGCGGCGCAGCGTCGCTCATTTTGTGCCTGGGCTTGGCGCGCTTCGCTTACACCACCATGTTGCCCGTGATGCAACTCAACGCCGGCCTGTCTGTGGCCGGTGGCGGTTGGCTGGCCAGCGTGAACTACTTGGGCTACATGAGTGGCGCTTTGTTGGTGGCCTATATAGATGGGCCACAACTGCGCCGCCAGTCGTACCGTTGGGGATTGTGGCTGGGCGTGTTGGGCACCGTTGGCATGGCCTGGTCTGACAACATGGTGTGGTGGGCCTTCATTCGCTACTTGGGCGGTTTGTCTGGCGCAGCGGCCATGTTGATGGGCACCGGCCTCATTATGAACTGGCTCACCCGTAGCGCCAAACGCGCCGAACTGGGCGCACACTTTATGGGTATTGGTTTTGGCATTGTGGTCTCGGCCCTTGCCGCCGCCACTTTTGCGGCATGGGCCTTAAGCTGGCAAATGCGCTGGTGGGGCTTTGGCCTGTTGGCGCTGGCTTGCGCGCTGGTGGCGTGGCACTGGTGCCCGCCGGCACCTGATGCGCCCAGTGCGCAAACCGCCTCAAGCCAGTCAGTCGCCCAGCCTTGGTTGTGGCCCATGGTGGCGGCGTATTTTTGCGCCGGCGTCGGCTTCACCATCAGCGCCACGTTTACGGTGGTGGTGGTTGAAGCGGTGCCTGCTTTGGCTGACCAGGGCTATTTGGCTTGGCTGCTGGTAGGCCTGGCTGCCATACCAACCGTTTATTTATGGGACCGCGTGGCGCGCTTGCTGGGCGAGCTAAAGGCCCTGGCGCTGGCTTACTGCCTGCAAATACTAAGCGTGGTGTTGCCCGCAGCCAGCGCCAGCGCATGGGCAGGTTTAAGTGGTGCGGTACTTTACGGCGCGACGTTTTTAGGTATCGTCAGCATGACGCTGGCATTTGCGGGCAGGCGCTCGCCGCACAACCCAGGCAAAGCCATGGCCAAACTCACCTTGAGCTATGGCGCCGCACAAATACTTGCGCCTATATTGGCAGCCTATGCCGCCGCCACGACTGGCAACTACAACGCAGCGCTATGGGTCACAGCAGCGCTACTGCTGGTGGGCGCTGTTATCTTGCTCAAACTCAACGCCAGCGGCAAAGCCTCAACAGACACAGCCACATGACCGCAGAAAACCAATCAATTGCCCTGTTTCACCTCGCCTTTAACGTGCGTGACTTAGACATCGCACGCCAGTTTTACGGCACCACCCTGGGCTGCACGGAAGGGCGCAGCAGCGAGACCTGGGTAGACTTTTCGTTGTTCAATCACCAACTGTCGTTACACATTGGGGAGCCCTTTGCGACAGCCAACACGGGGCGTGTAGGCGAACACCTGGTACCCATGCCGCATTTTGGCCTGGTGCTGCCACTGCCGCAGTGGCAAGCCATGCGCCAGCGGCTAGAAGCAGCCCACATAGGCTTTGTACTAAAGCCCCATTGCCGCTTTGCCGGGCTGCCAGGCGAACAATGGACCATGTTTTTTAAGGACCCTTTTGGCAACCCCATAGAGATCAAGGGGTTTGCCGATATGGCGCAGGTGTTCGCGGGCTAATCAGCGCTGACTTGATCAGCAGCGGCTACTGCTGGGTGTAGCGACACCACCGTTTGGTCTATGGCGCCAAACAGGCCCGCGCCGTCTTTGCCCTTCATCTCAATGCGTATGCGGTCGCCGAATCGCATGAAATTGGTGGTGGCTGTGCCCCCCTCAATGATTTCTATACAGCGCTTCTCGGCAATACAGCTGTAGCCTTTGGCCCAGTCTTTGTTGCTCACGGTGCCGCTACCAATGACGCTACCGGCTCGCACGCGGCGTGTTTTGCACAGGTGGGCAATCAGCTGGCCAAAGTGAAAGGTCATCTCCGGGCCTGCATCACACATGCCCACTTTGCGCCCGTTCCAGGTGCTTTGCAGCACGCCGTGCACGCGCCCGCCTTGCCACATGTCTCCCAGCTCATCGAGGGTGACCGCCACTGGGCTAAACGCGGTGGCGGCTTGCTTTGCACAAAGCCAAAGCCCTTGGCCAACTCGTCTGGGATGAGGTTGCGCAGGCTCACATCGTTGGCCAGCATGACCAAGCGTATACCGTCTAGGGCTTGGTCTGGTGTGACTTGCATGGCCACGTCCCCTGTGACCACACAAATTTCCGCCTCAAAGTCAATGCCATAGGCCTCGTCTGCCACCACCACATCGTCGGTTGGCCCCACAAAGTCATCGCTGCCACCTTGATACATCAAAGGGTCTGTGTAAAAGCTGGCAGGCACTTCAGCGTTGCGCGCTTTACGCACCAACTCGACGTGGTTGATGTAAGCCGAGCCATCAGCCCACTGGTGGGCGCGCGGCAGTGGTGCCATACACATGGCGGGGTCAAACGGAAACATGTGGCGCGCTTTGCCTTGGTTGACACTCACATACAAGTCTTCAAGCTGCGGCGCAATAAATGCCCAGTCATCCAAGGCTTGCTGCATGGTGTTGACAATGCCGGTTGCATAATGGGCTTGTGACAAATCACGTGATACAACAACCAGCTGGCCGTCGCGTGAGCCGTCTTTGTAAGTGGCAAGTTTCATGCGTATGTACTCCTAAACCGGTGCCACAATTGCGCATCCGGGCTACGGCTTTGTATGGGTCAATTGACGATAGGTATGAATTTACGATTAGTAAAACTCGTTTACCAATATAGAATTCCATTCTACCGCTTTACACCCAATTATGGCTACTGCAACAGCACCAACATCACCACCACGGTCCAATGATCCACGCGCTGGCATTCAGTCTGTAGAAGTGGGTTTTGCGCTGCTGCTGGCGTTGTCTACAAGCCACCAGGCCATGATGCTGCGCGACCTGGCCAACGCCGCCAACATGAGCCCAGCCAAAGCACACCGCTACCTGGTGAGTTTTCAACGCCTGGGACTGGTGGTGCAAGACGACACCACCAACCGCTATGACTTAGGCCCTGGCGCATTGCGCATGGGTTTGGCCAGCCTAAGCCGTCTGGACGCCGTGCGCCTGGCGCGCGCTGCCATGCCTGCGTGGGGCGACGCCATTGGTCACACCATGGCGCTGGCGGTGTGGGGCAACCAGGGGCCCACCATGGTGCACTGGCAAGAGGCCAGCAAAACGGTGTCGGTGAACTTGCGCTTGGGTGATGTGATGCCGCTGCTCAGCTCAGCAACTGGGCGTTGCTTTATCAGCTTTATGTCCAACGCCAAAACGCCCAGCAACCCGGACCAGCAACTGATGCACAACATGCTAGAGCGCGAGCTGGCGCTTGAGAAAAAACACCCACGCAACGGCGTGCCACACACGCAAGCGCTGTTAAAGGCACTGCGCATGGAAACCCGCGAACAAGGCTTGGCTCGCGTGGTGGACTCTTTAATTCCGGGGGTGGCGGGCTTTTGCGCCCCCGTGTTTGATGCTCAAGGCCATATGGTGCTGGGCATTGTGGCGCTTGGTGGTGCAGGCAGCTTAGACAGCAGCTGGGACGGCTCAGTGGCCAGCACCTTGCGCCAAGCCGCCGCGCAACTCAGCTACGACCTGGGCTGGCAATCCGCATGAACAACAGTCGGCGCAACCACATCAAGCTGGCGGGTTCAAGTGCGCTACTTGGAGCAGTGGCCAGCAACGCGAGGTGGCTAAAGCCCTTGGGCGCGCTGCTGGGCACATGGCCTTTGAGCCACGCCGCGCACGCAAATAACGCGCCAAACCTGCTGCTGCCCAGCACGGCCTTGGTGTACGACCTGACCGGCGTGCAAAAAGGTCTGCGCTACAACGCTACTGCCACACTGCGTTGGCAGCGCAACAACAGCAGTTATGTGGCTGCGCTGTCTGCGCGCATTTTGGTGGTGTTCAAGCGCAACCAGACCAGCCAGGGGCGCATTGTGGATCAGACCTTGCAACCCAGCTTGTTTGTGGACCAAGGCAAGCGCATTCGGCAAGCCAACTTCAACGCCCATGAGCGGCGCATCGACTACACCGAAAGCGGCCCAGCGCCGTATACCCCTGACACACAAGACCGCTTGAGTATTTACTTCACGCTGCCCGCGCTCATGGCGCAGGCACGCCAACGCCAGCGCAACACCTTCTCTGTGCCCGTGTCCAGTGCCAACAGCCTGACCCAGTGGGACTTCAATATGGGTCCGCGCGAAGTCATTGATACGCCCATGGGACAATGGTCCGCGCAAACGTTGTCACGCGTGCGCCAAACCGCAGACGACACCAGCGCCACGCTCTGGTATGGCGGCGCCGATGAGTTGCTGCCGCTGCGTATTCGCCTGGAAGACAGCGACGGCACTTGGCTGGAGCAAAACCTGCGTAGTCACACGCGCATTGACGACTTGGCTTGACATATTCTGCAATATCCCCATATTTACAACACGCAATGTGCGGGTCAACCCAATAGGCCTTCCATTTAAGACTATATTGAAGCCATGAGAACCACAGGACATTCAGAATGAACATGTTGTACGACTCGGATACGTTCTCGGTGCTGCACGTTTTGGCCAACGAAGGCCAGGCCATTGATGCTGCGGGCACGCCAACCCAAACCGCTGAACAGACAACGCCCACTGCGCCACAAATGCCGCGGCTAGGCTTTGAAATTGTAGACAAGCGCAACGGCAAAGAGCTGTACCTGGACGGCTCTTGGGCAGAGTTTTTTCAAATCAAAATCAACGACTGGCAGCGCAACACACCAACTCAAGAAGAGGTGGAAAGCTTGTTAGACGGCTATGCCACATTGGCGCAAACACCACTGGTTGTTCATTAAAGAAGCGGCGCGACATGCCGCCGCTGCGCTGTTACTGAGCGCATTGGTTGGTTGCGCCAGTATGGCGCAGCCACCAACCGCGCTCAACGCGGCACAAGCCAGCACACTGGATGCGCTCAACACCAGCGCACTGCTGCTAGGCGAGCAACACGACGCAGTGCAGCACCAGCAACTGCATGCCTCTGTCATTTCGCACCTGGTAAGCCAGCAACGCTTGGCCGCCGTGGTAATCGAGATGGCCGATAGCCAGGGACAGACCACAGCCCTGGACAGTGATGCGTCAGAACAGGCGGTACAAGATGCGCTGGCCTGGAGCGAGCAAGCTTGGCCATGGCAGCAATACGGCCCAGCCATCATGCAAGCGGTGCGTGCCCACGTGCCAGTGGTAGGCGGCAACCTGGACAACACGGAGCTGCGCGCCAGCATGCAAGACACCGCACTGCAACAAGCTGTATC
Organism: Comamonadaceae bacterium M7527; assembly: GCA_021044545.1. NCBI lineage: Bacteria > Pseudomonadati > Pseudomonadota > Betaproteobacteria > Burkholderiales > Comamonadaceae > Comamonadaceae bacterium M7527. The sequence goes on along the minus strand of CP087990.1, from coordinate 1,950,034 downwards.
GACTGACGTGTGGGCCCATCACATTGGCGCAGTAGACCGCGGCCATTGCGGCCTGATACCCGCCAGCCAATTACCCCCCATGGCACGGGTGCAAATCGCGCGTGACCAGCGCATGGCGCAAACCATTGAGCGCGCTCTGGTACCCGGCAAAGTGGTGGTGCTTCTGACTGGTAGCGCACACGCCGATAAACAAGTGGGTGTGGCGCAGCATTTGTCCAGCTCAGTGACCTCTATTGCGTTTGTGGCGGGCGAGCCCAATGCTGGGCTTGACGGCGCCTTTGATGCCATATGGCAAACGCCGGCCTTGCCACCCACAGACTATTGCGCAGAACTCAAAGCACGCTTTAAACGCTGAGCTTGGCTACAGCCAGCGCCTTACCCGCGCACAATATTGCGCATACAAATCGCCAAACGCGGCTGCCAAAGCCTGCTCTTCTGCACGTATTTGCATCACGCTGATATAAACCACAAAAAAGGGCAGCACCAGCAACGCCGCCGCACTGTGAAGCCAACTGGCCCACGCCACCAGCACCACCACATCGGCCACATAAATGGGGTTGCGGCTGTAGGCAAACACGCTGTGCTGTACCAAGGCACTGGCACGTTCAGGCATCACGGGGTTGGGAGTGGTGCGCAAGCCTCGCATGGTCCACAGCGCCGTAGCCATTAGCACCAGCGCCAACAGCCACAACACCACCGCCACCATGTGCTGCCAGCCCCAAGCACTGGGCACCAACGCCAGGCGCGCCCAAGTTGGCAAGCCAGCCACACCCCACATGGCCCACGCACTGAGCAGTGTGACCACAGGCGGTGGAACAAGCGTGGTGCGCATGGCCTTAACTGTGCTTTCGAATGGCTGCAGCCAGTGTGCTCACCATTTGATCAATGTGTGATGGCTCCACGATAAAGGGTGGCGCAAACACCAAGTTGTCACCCGCTGGACGCACCATCACACCATTGTGGTAACACTCTAAAAAGATGTCGTAAGAGCGCTTGCCGGGTGAACCTGCAATGCCCTTGACCTCGACGGCAGCGGCCAACCCCAAGCTGCGAATGCCAACCACGTTGGGCAAGTCTTTCATGGCCGCGTGCATGGCGTCACCCAGCACCTTGCCCATCTCGCCAGCACGTGCAAAGAGGTTTTCTTCGCGGTACAGGTCAAGCGTGGCCAGCGCTGCGGCGCAAGCCACGGGGTGACCCGAGTAGGTGTAGCCGTGCAAAAACTCAATCACATGCTCAGGGCCATTCATCATGGCGTTGTACATGTGATCGCGCGCCACCACCCCGCCCATTGGAAACACACCATTGGTGACGCACTTGGCAAAGTTCAGCATGTCGGGCACCACACCAAAGTAATCTGCGGCAAACGGTGTGCCCAAGCGGCCAAAGCCAGTAATGACCTCGTCAAATATCAGCAAGATACCGTGCTTGTCGCAAATCTCGCGCAGCCGCTTCAAGTAACCTTGTGGCGGTATGTACCAACCAGCGCTGCCTGCGACCGGCTCTACGATGATGGCCGCCACGTTGCTGGGGTCGTGCAAGGGCAAGATGCGGTTTTCCAGATCGGCCAGTGCGTCCATTTCCCACACCGGCTCAACGTTGTGCACAAAGGCATGGTTGACGGGGTCATGAATAAACGCCATGTGGTCAACCCGCGGCAACAGGGCAGCGCCAAACACTTTGCGGTTGGCCGGAATACCGCCTACGCTGATACCGCCAAAACCCACGCCGTGGTAACCACGCTCGCGACCAATAAACACGGTGCGGTGTGACCCTCGCCTTTGGCGCGGTGATAGGCCAAAGCCATCTTCATGGAGGTGTCTGCAGCCTCAGAACCCGAGTTGCAAAAGAACACTTTGTTCAAGTCGCCGGGCGCCAAGTCAGCAATGGCTTTGGCGGCCAAAAAAGCCTTGTCGTTAGACGCCTGAAAGGCGGTGGAATAGTCCAGGGTATCGAGCTGCGCCTTGATGGCGTTGGCGATGGAGTCGCGGCCATGTCCTGCAGCCACGCACCACAGGCTTGACACGCCGTCAAGCACTTGCTTGCCGTCGTAAGTGGTGAAGTGCATGCCTTTGGCGGCCACCAACACACGCGGATCTTTTTTAAAATGGCGATTAGGCGTGAAGGGCAACCACTGGCTGTCCATATTGAAATCAATAGCACCCATGACATATCTCCTGGTCGAGAGTAATTGCTTGTAAAACCAGGTAATTCTGACAGTAATTACGTACCAAAACCGTCACCCACACGTCAGTTTGAGCCTGTTTTGCAGCGTGCATCAAGTCGTACTGCACAATGCACACTTGCATGAAAATAATCCCCTATGAACCCCACCTACATATTGACGCTGTCCTGTCCTGACCGATTGGGCTTGGTGCACGCCGTTTCTGGCTTTTTGTTGTCACAGCGCGGCAACATCGAAGAAGCCAACCAATTCAATGACCATGACACCGGTCTGTTTTTTATGCGCGTGCAGTTTGCGCTGGAAGCGCCTATAGACGACTTGCGCAGCGCTTGGGCTTCTTTTGCCACAGACTTTGACATGCAATGGAGCTTGCACGACGCGGCCCAAGCCATGCCCACCGTGCTGATGGTCAGCCAGCAAGGCCATTGCCTCAACGACTTGTTGTTCAGGTGGCAAAGCGGGGTGCTGCCCATAGACATACGCGCCATCATCAGCAACCACCGCGACTTTTACCAACTCGCGGCCAGCTACAACGTACCGTTTCACCACATACCCGTGAACGCTGACTCCAAAGCGCAGGCCGAAGCCAAGGCCTTAGAGGTCGTACAGGCGCAGGGTGCCGAGCTGGTGGTGCTCGCACGCTACATGCAAATTTTGAGCGACGACATGTGCCAAGCACTCAGCGGCAAAGCAATCAATATTCACCACAGCTTTTTGCCCAGCTTTAAAGGCGCAAAGCCCTATTACAAGGCGTTTGACCGCGGCGTAAAACTGATTGGCGCAACCGCACACTACGTCACAGCAGATCTGGACGAGGGCCCCATCATTGAGCAGGACGTAGCCCGCGTTGACCACAGCCAAACCGTAGAAGACTTAACCGCCATTGGCCGCGATACCGAAAGTCAAGTACTGGCACGCGCTGTGAAGTGGCATAGCGAGCACCGGGTCATCGTCAACGGCCACCGCACCGTTATTTTTAAATGACCGCACGCATACCGCCCATACAGTGCCTACTGACTTTTGAGGCATTGGCTCGTTTGCGCAGCGTAACGCTGGCGGCCGAAGAGCTGTTCGTCACACCCAGCGCGGTGAGTCACCGCGTCAAGCAGTTAGAGCAAATCATTGGCGTGAAACTGTTTGGTCGGGCTGATTTCTCACTGACCACCGAGGGTATTGAATATTTGGCCCATGTGCGTGAAGGCCTCAATATTTTGGGGCGATTCCCCAGCCAAAGCACACAAGCTGGGCGTCGCAAGCTGCGCTTGGCCATCACGCCTACGTTTGCCCGCTCTATGTTGATGCCACGCATTCGCCAGTTTATTGACGCCTACCCGGAAATTGATCTCACACTGCAAGTGTCCATACCGCTGCTTGACGTGGTGGCAGAAGACGCAGACTTGACCATTCGCTTTGGCACAGGGCGCTACGCAGACGTTGAGCACGAATGCATTTTGAAAGACGACGTCACTGTATTGGCCTCGCCGGCCTATGTGCGCGAACACGGCCCATTTGAGACACCACAAGACCTGGAGCACGCCAAGCTGCTGCGCTCGCCACTTGAGCCTTGGCGCACCTGGCTGGCCGCCGTTGACCTTGATTGGCCAGAGCCCACAGAAGGTTCATCGTTTAACGACATTGGCCTGATGTGCGACGCCGCCGCACAAGGCTTAGGGGTGGCGTTGGTACGCAACAAGCTTGGCTCACCCTGGCTGGACAACGGCACCTTGGTCAAGTTGTTTGAACGCGAAGTACCAAGCCCACATGCCCACTATTTGTGTTGGCGTACAGGCGCCATGGACCGGTGGGAATGCGCTACCTTCGCCCAATGGCTGAAAAGTGCTATCAGCTAACGAAATCAAACAACTTTTCCAATCTGGCTCACTTCAACTCAACTTGAAATTTCCGCAGTTCTAGGCGCAAAGTTATTCACACACAAGTCTGCGCTTTCTCCTAAACTGCATTCATGAATGCTGTAACACCCCCCGAGCAGATTTCTTCCATGGCCAGAGCCGAGCGTCAAGCGCAAGTTGTGGCCGCGCTACGCCAACACTTGCCTGAGCACGCACTGCTGTGGCAGCGTGAAGATACAGTGCCCTATGAGTGCGATGGCCTGACCGCCTACCGCGAGCGGCCCATGGTTGTGGCGCTGCCAGAGACAGAGGCGCAGGTTGGCGCCGTGCTGCGTGCCTGCTACACGCTAGACGTGCCGGTGGTGGCCAGAGGCGCTGGCACTGGCTTGTCTGGCGGCGCATTACCCCACAAAATGGGCGTTACGCTGAGCCTGGCCAAGTTCAACAAAATCAAACACATTGATGCGGTAAGCCGCACAGCCGTGGTGCAATCTGGCGTGCGCAACCTGGCGATCAGCGAGGCCGCCGCACCCCACGGCTTGTACTACGCACCTGACCCGTCTAGCCAAATTGCCTGCACCATTGGCGGCAACGTGGCCGAAAACTCTGGCGGTGTGCACTGCCTCAAGTACGGCCTGACCGTGCACAACGTGCTCAAGGTGCGCGGCTTCACCATGACTGGCGAGGCCATTACATTTGGCTCGGACGCACTGGACGCGCCCGGCTACGACTTGCTCAGCGTCTTGGTGGGCAGCGAGGGCATGCTGTCTGTCATCACAGAGGTGACCGTCAAACTGGTGCCCAGGCCGCAACTGGCGCGCTGCATCATGGCCAGCTTTGACGACGTACGCAAAGCCGGCGACGCCGTGGCACAAGTCATTGCAGCGGGCATTATTCCTGCGGGCCTGGAGATGATGGACAAACCCATGACCGCCGCCGTCGAAGACTTTGTACATGCTGGCTACGACTTGAACGCTGAAGCTATTTTGCTGTGCGAGTCAGACGGCACACCTGAAGAGGTGGCCGAAGAAATTGAGCGCATGAGCGAGGTGCTCAAGGCCGCTGGCGCATCCGCAATCACGGTGAGCAAAGACGAAGCCGAGCGCCTGCGCTTTTGGAGCGGACGCAAAAACGCCTTTCCCGCATCTGGACGTATCAGCCCGGACTACATGTGTATGGACTCCACCATTCCGCGCAAGCGCTTGGCTGACATTTTGCTGGCCATTGCCGAGATGGAGAAAAAGTACCAGCTGCGCTGCGCCAACGTGTTTCACGCAGGTGACGGCAACTTGCACCCACTGATTTTGTTTGACGCAAACGATCCCGACCAGCTACACCGCTGCGAGTTGTTTGGTGCTGACATTCTTGAGACCAGTGTGGCCATGGGCGGCACTGTGACTGGTGAACACGGTGTGGGCATTGAAAAACTCAACTCCATGTGCGTGCAGTTCACTGCAGCTGAAAACGCGCACATGCTGGCTGTTAAGGCGGCGTTTGACACAAAGGGCCTGCTCAACCCGGGCAAGGTGATACCCACGCTGCAACGCTGCGCTGAATACGGCAAGATGCTAGTGCGCGGCGGTGCCATTGCACACCCAGAGCTTGAACGCTTTTAAGCCAAACCCAACACTCTCGCCACGCGCCTTACACTGCAGCTTTGCTTAAGTAGGACAACGAGCAATGGCAGCACTACAGGGTTTGGCATGGTTACTGGGTTTGCAGGCCTTGGGTGAGCTGATTGCCAAGGGTTTTGGCCTGCCCTTTCCTGGCCCCGTCATTGGCCTGCTGCTGCTGTTGCCAGCGCTGTCTTTTGACACCGTGCAGCACAGCGTGCGCGGCGCGGCCACGTTTTTGCTCTCGCATTTGTCGTTGCTGTTTGTACCGGTAGGCGTGGGCGTGATGACCCACCTCACACTGCTGGCTGACAACGGCGTGCAACTCGCCATTGTGATTGTGACCTCCACGCTGGTGGGTTTGTCCGCCACCGCTTGGACCCTGCACAGGCTGATGCGAGGTCCGTTGTCTAAAGCTGACACGGAGCCCGCCACCTCAGAACGAGATCAGGCAACACCATGAGTGACTTTGTAGAGCTGTGGGTCTACCTATCCTCCACCCCACTGTTTGGCCTGACCGCCACACTGGTGACTTATGTATTGGCGCAAGCCTTTTACGCCCGCATGCAACACGCCCCGTGGGCCAACCCGACACTGTGGTCTGTATTGGTCATTGCGGGCGGCCTGCTGTTAACTGGCGTGGCCTATCCCACCTACTTTTCAGGTGCACAGTTCATACACTTTTTGCTAGGACCTGCTGTAGTGGCAATGGCATGGCCGCTGTGGCTGCGCCGCGCAGAGCTCAAGGCCTATTGGCTGCGTTTTGTAGCCGCAGCACTGGTAGGCGGTGCGGCAGCTGCAACAAGCGCTGTGGCTTTGGCATGGGTCTTCAACTTGCCCGCAGATGTGTTGCTGTCATTGGTGCCCAAGTCCATTACCGCGCCTGTGGCCATGGGTGTGGCTGAAAAAATAGGCGGCATTCCTGCCTTGGCCGCCGTTTTTGCTGTGCTCACTGGCATGGTCGGCTCACTCAGCGGGCGCTACTTGTTTGACGCGATGGGCCTAGGCTTTGACCGTGCAGGCTGGATGGCCAGAGGCTTTGCACTGGGCACGGCAGCACACGGCATAGGCGCAGCACGCGCTACGCAAGTGAATGCAGATGCAGGCGCTTATGCAGGCTTGGCTTTGGGACTGCAGGTGGTGTTGGGGTCACTGTTGCTGCCGCTGGTGTGGCGGGTATTTGAATAGGTTTGAGTGAGTCCCGCTTGGCGCCAGCCCACATTAACGCAACTTGCGAATCTCGCCGCTGGCCAATTTGGCCTGGTACTTCTGTAACTCACGCTTCACAACCGGCATCAAAAAGTACAAGCCAACCACGTTGGGCAATGCCATGATGAAAATCATGGCGTCAGAAAAGTCAATCACTGGGCCCAAGTTCATGCTGGCGCCAGCCACCACACAAGCCAAGAAGAAAATTTTGAACACAATACCGCTGCCAGCACCAAACAGGTAAGTCCACGCCTTGAAGCCGTAGTAGAACCAGGACAACATGGTGGAAAAAGCAAACAACACCACAGCCAAAGCCAACAGCAATGGGAACCATGAAATGGCGCTACCAAACGCTTCAGAAGTCAATGCCACACCGGACTGGCCGCTGTTCATGGCACCGGTGATGATGATGACCAAAGCCGTCATCGTACAAATCACAACGGTGTCAATAAACGGCTCTAGCAAGGCAACATAGCCTTCGGTCACGGGCTCTTTGGTCTTGACGGTTGAATGTGCAATAGCAGCAGAGCCTATACCGGCTTCGTTTGAAAAGGCAGCGCGCTTAAAGCCTTGAATCAGGGCACCCACTACACCGCCGGCTACGCCCGCGCCAGTGAAAGCGCCGTCAATGATTTGACCAAACGCCCAGCCGATTTTGTCGGCGTTGATGAGCAAAATCACCAAACCAGCCCCGACGTACAGCAGGGCCATAAATGGCACCACTTTTTCAGTAGTTTTAGCAATTGACGATGCGCCACCAATAATGACCGCGCCCACAACGGTAGCCATGACCAGGCCAAACAACCAACCCAAGCCGTTTAGGAACGAGTCGTCACCACCGGTGACGCCCAGCACCTGGCTGTAGGCTTGGTTGGCCTGAAACATGTTGCCGCCACCAATCGCACCGCCGATACAACAAATAGCGAAGACAACGGCTAGCACGCGACCCATGCCAGCGCGGCCTTGCTCTGCCAAACCTTGGCTGAGGTAATACATGGGGCCACCAGACACCGTACCGTCTGCATTCTGTTGACGGTATTTCACACCCAAAATACATTCGGTGAACTTAGAGGCCATACCTAAGAGGCCCGCCAAGATCATCCAGAACGTGGCACCAGGCCCGCCAAGCGAGACGGCAACCGCCACACCAGCAATGTTGCCCAAGCCCACAGTGCCCGACAAGGCCATGGTGAGTGCTTGGAAGTGAGAGGTCTCGCCTGGGTCTTTGCTGGGGCGCTCGCTGTAGTCGCCTTTGGTCAGCGATATGGCATGGCCAAAACCCCGAAACTGGATAAAGCCAAAGTAGATCGTAAAAATCAAACCGGCCAGAATCAACCAACCCACAATGAGCGGAAAGCTGGTGCCGCCCACAGGCACAGAGTAAAAAATAAACCCGGAAATGGCGTTTGAAACAGGTGCGACGGCAGCGTTAATCGCGTCGTCTAATGTGCTTGTTTCTTGCGCCATACCGGGTAACGCAGCCAGGGCGGTGCCGGCAGCCACAGCGGCTTGAGCACCTGCCCGCTTGAATATGCTTGTCATTAGACCCCCTCAAATTTCTCTAGCGTTCAACGTACTTCCCGCAGCCCCTTACTTTAGCCCTATTTACAAAAACAAGGCCACATTGCCGCCTGCGGCTGCGGTGTTGGTGGTCAGCGTGTACTCGTTGCAAAAGCGTGGCAGGTAGTGTGGCCCGCCCGCTTTGGGACCAGTGCCGCTCAAGCCTTCACCGCCGAATGGCTGCAAGCCCACTACCGCGCCAATGGTGTTGCGGTTGATGTACACGTTGCCCACTCGCGCCATGGCCGCCATGGCCTGTGCGCGGCTATCGATGCGCGAGTGAATACCAAGTGTCAAACCATAGCCCAAAGCATTGATTTGCTGCATCAGCGCCGCAGGCGAGCCGGACCAGCGCAACACTTGCAGCACAGGCGCAAAAATTTCTTCAGTCACGTCGGCCAACGTGCTCACTTCATAGGCCTGTGGTGCAATGCTATTGGGCATGGCATCAGGGCCTAAATCTGCAGCAAACAAGGGCTTGGCGCGGGCGCGCAAGCGCTCGATTTGTGCACCAATGCTGGTGGCGGCTTCTGCGTCAATCAGCGGGCCCACATCCGTCGCCAGCTGCGCGGGGTTGCCCACATGCAACTGCTCAGTAGCGCCGCGAATCATGTCAATAACTGTATCCGCCACAGCCTCGTGCACACACAAAATACGCGTGGCAGAGCAGCGTTGGCCAGCGCTTCTAAATGCGCTTTGCACCACTGCGTCGCTCACCTGCTCGGGCAAGGCGCTGGAGTCCACAATCATGGCGTTTAGGCCACCAGTCTCGGCAATCAGCGGCACTATGGGGCCTGGCTTGGCGGCCAGATTTTTGGCAATGGCATGCGCCGCAGCGGTAGAGCCCGTAAACACCACACCGGCCACACCTGGCTGCGACACCAAGCCCGCGCCTACCGTTTCACCCGCACCGTGCAACAACTGCAACACGTCTTTGGGCACACCAGCCTCGTGAAACAAGTCAACAGCGGCCTGTGCAATGGCTGGCGTTTGCTCGGCGGGCTTGGCCAGTACGGTGTTGCCAGTGACCAAGGCGGCGCACACTTGACCTGTAAAAATGGCCAACGGGAAGTTCCAGGGGCTGATCGCTACCCACACGCCTTTTGCGCCTAGACGCAAGGTGTTTGTCTCGCCTGTCACGCCCAAGGCATGTGGCCACTGGGCGTTGCCATTGCTGCTGGCAGCGCCTTGCACCGGCAAAGGCAAGCTGTGCTCGACCATGACGCGCTGCGCCTCATTGGCGTAGTAGCGCAAAAAGTCTACGGCTTCGCGCACTTCGGCCACTGCATCGGGCCAGGTTTTAAAGGCTTCTTTCACCACCAAGGCACACAGTGGCACCATGCGCTGCGTCATCAAATCTGCTACACGGTTTAGCGCTGCGGCGCGCTGGGCCACAGGCGTATCACGCCAGGACAAAAAGGCGGCTTGACCGCGCACCATGGCCTGCTCGACATCAGCCGTGGTGGCCTCTACCAAGGTGTTGATTTGGCAGCCGGCCAAGGCATCCAGGTAGGGCTGGCGCGCAGTGGCCTCGGCAAAGTCAACGCCTACGCTGTTGATACGACCTGGGCCATAAATTTCAGATGGCAAGGGCAACGCGGCTTTGCGCTCAATGTGCAGCGGTGACGACAGCAATTTGTCCATGCCCACAGACTCATCTGCCAGCTGGTGCACAAAGGATGAATTGGCACCGTTTTCAAGCAAGCGGCGCACCAAGTAAGCCAACAAGTCGCGGTGCTTGCCCACTGGCGCGTACACGCGCAAGCTCACATTGGCGCCGCTCTTGCCCAGCTCGCGGTAAATGCCCTCGCCCATGCCATGCAAGCGTTGCAGCTCAAAATGGCTGCGCTGCTCACCGGCCATTTGCAACAACGCGGCAATCGTGCCTGCGTTGTGCGTGGCGAATTGAGCGTACAGCACATCGCTGGCAGCCAACATGGTTTTGGCGCAAGCGAGGTAATGAATGTCGGTGTGATGTTTGTGCGTAAAAACGGGGTAGTACGGCAGACCAAGCTCTTGCGCCCGCTTGATTTCGGTGTCCCAGTAAGCGCCCTTGACCAGGCGACACATGAGTTTGACCTTTTGCTCGCGCGCCACATTCACCACGTGCTGTACCAACTCCAAGGCGCGTGTTTGGTAAGCCTGCATGGCCAAGCCAAAGCCTTCCCAGCTGGGCAAGTCGGTGGCAATGCGCGCCACGATGGCGTCAAATATGCGCAACGACACTTCCAGGCGGTCTGCCTCTTCGGCGTCCATGGTAAGACTGACATTGGCAGCAGCAGCTTGCTCACACAACATCCACACACGAGGCAACAACTCGGCCATCACGCGCTTGGTGTTCACGTCTTCGTAACGCGGGTGCAGTGCAGACAGCTTGATAGAAATGCCGTCATTGGCGCGCACAGGCACACCAGCCTTGGCATGCTTGGCCATGGCCGCAATAGCGTGCTGGTAGCTGGCCAAGTAACGCTGCGCGTCTTCCTCGGTGCGCGCACCCTCACCCAGCATGTCGTAGCTCATAGATACTTGTGTGAGGCCACCTGCCTTCATGGCGTAAGCCTTATCGCCATCGCCACGCTTGATGGCCTCGTCAATGGTTTGGCCCAACACAAACTGGCGGCCCAGCAACTGCAGGGCACGCACCGTTGCACCCACCACCGTGCGGGCACCCAAGCGTGTCACCAAGCTGGACTTCCCGTCTACATCGGGCAGCATTTTCTTGGACAAGTTGAGCGCGGCATCAGACAGCTTGGCCATGGCGCGGCGTTGCAGCACATGGTGTTCACCGCCGTCGTGCATGTCGGCACCATCGCTGTTTTGGCCAGCTTCCACCACGGTTTGTGCAAAGTCACCACGACCCAATTGGTCGGCGGCCAGGGCCATGGCGGTGTCTACGTCAGGCACACGCAGCAAGGCCTCAGCCAAGCGCATCAGTGCCAAACCGTCTGGGCTGGAGATGGGGTACTCCTTAAGCAAGCTCTCCATGGCCCAAAACGGTGGCGGGCTGCGGCGAACACCGTCTACCCAAGGTGATGCCATGCGTTGTACGCCGGCCCAGTCCACATCACTCAGCACAGCCAGGTCTGTGTCCAGCACGCCCAGCTCGTCGCGATAAGGCGAGGGCAAACGATCAACGTGACTAACGGCTTGTGACAATGGCATGGAAACGCTCCAATAAATATGAATGGCGACAGGTTGAGCACCTCAACCGTCAGATCCACATCATCAGGCTACAATCGCCATATATTTCACTATATTTATCTATGAAAGTAGCGTTTTATGAGTCAAAAATCGCCTTTAAAGCCATCTACAACCCGTTCTTTGGATATTGACCGCATAGACGTCAAAATTTTGAGCGCGCTACAGGCCGACGCCCGCATTACCAACATCAGGTTGGCTGAGTTGGTGGCCTTGTCGCCCACAGCCACATTGGCCCGCGTCACCCGCTTGCAGCGCGATGGCTTTATTGAGGCCTATCAAGCCGTACTCAGCCCACGTCAGCTTGACCTAGGCCTGATTGTTTTTGTGGAGGTGCTGCTGGACCGCACCACACCCAACGTGTTTGATCAATTCAAGGCGGCCGTGCAAGTGCACACAGCCATACTGGAGTGCCACATGGTGGCTGGTGGTTTTGACTACCTGATCAAAACCCGTGTGGCCGATATGGACGCATTTCGCAAGTTTGCTGGCCAAGTGCTGTGGGAGCTGCCCGGTGTGCGCGAAACCCGCACCTACCCGGTTATGGAAGAGGTGAAATGCAGTATGCGTTTGCCGCTACCACAGCTTTAACGCTGCCCACAACTCAAGCGCCATAGCCATCGCGCACACCAAACAAGGCTGTGCCCACACGCACCATGGTAGAGCCCGCCGCAATGGCCGCATCCAAGTCGCCGCTCATGCCCATGGATAAGGTATCTACCGCTAACCCGGCTTGCTGCCATTCCCTAAACCGGTGTGTTGCACGCTGAAAGGCGTCCACTTGCGCCTCAAAACCCAAGACCGGGTCAGGTATGCACATGATGCCGCGCAGCACCAAATTGGGCAGTGCGGCAATGTCAAGCGCCAAGGCTTGTGCATGCTGTACGGCTACGCCTGCTTTGCTTGGTGCGTCGTCCACGTTGACTTGCACGCACACCTGCAAAGGCGGCAAATGCGCCGGGCGCTGCTCGCTTAAGCGTTGCGCAATCTTGAGCCTGTCAATACTGTGCACCCAGTCAAAGTGGGCAGCCACGAGCTTTGTTTTATTGCTTTGTATGGGCCCAATGCAATGCCACTGCAACGCAGCATGAGGCAATAACTCGCGCACGGCCAGCACCTTGTCTACGCCTTCTTGAATATAGTTTTCGCCAAAGGCCAGTTGTCCAGCTCTCGCCATGTCGGCCACGGCTTGCGCGGGCCATGTTTTACTAACGGCCAGCAATGTGACGGCATCAACAGGTCTGTTGTAACGACTGGATGCGGCATTTATTTGCTCGCGCACAGATTGCAAACGCCTGGCGCTGGTATCTTGTAGACGACTGCTTTGTTCACTCATACGCGTTAGTATGCGTGCATTCACCCACCTGCGTTATCCACACTGCTTAAAAACCGATATGACCTTTATCAACGACAAAACCTACAGCCAAACCAATAAGCAAACCGTTGCATTTTTAGGTTTGGGCGTAATGGGCTATGCCATGGCTGGACACTTGGCCAAGGCAGGCCACACCGTCACCGTCTACAACCGCACACCGACTAAATCGCATGCCTGGCTGGCAGACTGCAAGGCCGCTGGAATTGACACAGGCGTGCTACGCCAAGCCGGCACGCCGCGCGAAGCTGCAGCAGGTGCCAGCATTGTCATGGCATGTGTCGGTAACGACGACGATGTGCGCGCCGTGTGCCTGGGCGCAGACGGCGCCTTTGCAGGCATGACTGAAGGGGCGATATTTGTAGACCACACCACCGCTTCGGCCGAGTTGGCGCGCGACATGCACAAAGCGGCCAGGCAATTGGGCCTGGCGTTCGTAGACGCGCCCGTATCTGGCGGCCAGGCTGGCGCACAAAACGGCATGCTGACTGTGATGTGTGGCGGCGACCAGGCTGCCTTTGACGCATCGAAAGACGTTGTGGCCTGCTTTGCACGCGCGGTGACTCGCATGGGCGACAGCGGTGCAGGCCAACTCACCAAAATGGTGAATCAAATTTGCATTGCAGGCCTGGTGCAAGGCTTGAGCGAAGCGGTTGCGTTTGGCCAGCGCGCCAATCTGGACATGAATCAAGTGCTAGACGTGATTGGAAAAGGCGCAGCGCAAAGCTGGCAGCTGGACAACCGTGGCAAAACCATGGTGGCCGACCAGTTTGACTTTGGCTTTGCCGTGGACTGGATGCGCAAAGACCTAGGCCTGGTATTGGCCGAGGCCAACCGCAACGGCGCACGCTTGCCTGTGACCGCCCTGGTGGACCAGTTTTACGCTGATGTGCAGCAGTTAGGCGGCGCGCGCTGGGATACGTCAAGTCTGATCAGGCGCTTGAAATAATTGCCTGAAGACCTAAAAAAGGGGCTATCAAGCCCCTTTTTTTACTTAACCTCAGTCACCACATTGGTCATCACCGGCTGGGTTTTAACCTTTGGCTCTGGTGGCGGTGGTGGGGGCAGTAAACGCTTGAGTTCTTCCTCAGAAATCACCTCAAACAAACGCACCACACGCTGAACGCCCGATGTGCTGCTCGCCATGTCGGTCGCGCGGTCGGCTTCGCGCTGTGTCACTATGCCCATGAGGTACACGCTGCCACGCTCAGTCACCACCTTAACGGCGCTGGCCTGCAGGTCTTTGGCGTCAATCAGCGACGCTTTGACGCGCGTGGTAACCAGGGTGTCACGCGCACGATTGGCCAACGACGAGTTGCCGCCCACGGCCAGCTCATTCACCACCAGCTGCACATTCTCTGTTTTGCTAACCGCACCCGCAACGGCCGACTTGTTTGCATCGCTAGGCACTTCACCAGTGATAAGTACGCGGCGATTGAAGCTTGTTACGTTGATGTGACCTTGATCGCCAATAGCTTCTTTAATGCGACTGCCAGCCTTCAGTTCAATGGCTTGGTCTTCGATTTGCGCACCAGATGTACGCCTATCTGTTGCCACCAATACGCCTGTCGCCGCGCTACCTATGAGCAGCGGCGCGCAGGCGGACAGCGTCAACGCTGCCAGCGATGCGAGTAAAGCGGCTTGCGCCGTGCGTTTGATACCTGTCATGTCAAAACTCCCAGAAAAAATCCCAAACAAAGCCATTAAGGCTCTTCACCCAATAACTGTATATCGACACCGTCACACATGCAGTGCAACACCATCATCATCACCTCGTAAATGCGGCCATGTTGCTCGCTGGGCACGCACACGGCCACGTCTGTGTCGTGCAAGGACTGCACCAGTTCAGGGCTGGTGCCACCTACCAGGGCCACTACCGTCATGTCACGCTCGTGAGCGGCGTCTACCGCAGCACCCAGCGAAGCCTCGGCGCCCTTGGTGCTGATCACCAGTACCAGGTCTTCAGACACGCCCAAGGCTCTTACCTCACGCGCAATACCCCGGTCACCAAGGCCATTATGGCTGTGCAAACCCAGTGCCAAAGCCGCCAGCTCTGGACGCTCGCGCTCAAAGCGGCCCAGTAACAGCGATGTGGCGTACAGGGCCAAGGGCTGCGTCGCGCCCACACCGGCCACCATGACTTTGCCGCCATTGGTCAGACAAGAAAACACGGCTTGTACCGCCAACTCAGTGGCAGCACCCAGACTTTGGGCGCACTGGTACTTGAAGTCAGCGCTGTCTATGAATTGTTGCTGTATGCGTTGTAAAAGCATGGCTAATCATAGACGCAGAAACACCCTGCCTGCAGGCTTGGCCACAAGGCCTGCGCAACACCCTTGGCAAACCTTTATGCGTCAAATGCCGCTTGCAACCACTGCACCACCTCCTGGCCGCGCGCGCCTTGTACGGTGACCACATCAAAGCGGCACGGCGGCCAGCTGGGTAGCCGCGACAAATAAAACCGCGCCGCCAGCACAATACGGCGGCGCTTGCCGGCGCTGATACTAGCCGCCGCGCCCCCGAAGTCGGCACTGTTGCGTGCGCGCACCTCCACAAACACCAGGGTGTGGTCGGCTTGCCGCATAATCAAATCAATTTCACCACCACCTCGCCCCGGCGTGCTGTAGTTGCGTTGCACCAGGCTCAACCCTTGGTCCAGCAAGTAACGCATGGCGAGGTCTTCTGCCACATCACCCAGCGCCTTTGTGGTGTTTGTGGTGCTGTTGGTTACAACCGCTTTAGGCATAAAGTCTCATCGTTTTGGCCACATCGTATTCCCAAGCATTAGCAGGCGCCAAAGAGGCCGCGGCACAACAGCATTACCCCACATCCACCTTGTTGATGGTGGCCACGCCTATTGGCAACTTGGCCGACATCAGCCTTCGCGCTTTGTGCGCACTGGACTTGGTAGACGCCGTGGCCTGTGAGGACACACGCCACACCCAACACATGCTGGCAGCCTACGGTATCAAGAAACCACTGATCGCGCTACACCAACACAACGAAGCGCAAGCCAGCCAAGGCGTGTTGCAACGGTTGCAGCAAGGCCAGCGCATTGCCTACGTAAGTGATGCGGGCACGCCCGGCGTGAGCGACCCCGGCGCCAAACTCGCCGCTACCGTGCAAGGTGCGGGCCTGCGCGTGATGCCACTGCCCGGTGCCAGCAGTGTGACCACGCTGATCAGCGCCATGGGGCTGACGGACGGCGCTGAACAATTCGCCACTCAGGGCTTTTTGTTCGCGGGCTTTTTGCCCAACAAGGGCGCGGCCAGGGCGCAAGCATTGCAAGAGCTGCGCGACACCAGTCGAGCTGTCGTATTGCTGGAGGCTCCTCACCGTCTGACCCAATTGGCCAAAGAGCTCAGCGCCTGGGGGCAACGCCGCATCAGCGCTGGGCGCGAACTCACCAAACAGTTTGAATCTATCTCTACCCATTTTTGTCAAGACTTTGAGGCATGGCTGCAAGCCGATGCCAACCGGCTGCGCGGCGAGTACGTACTGGCCATTCACCCGCTACCATCCAAAGCAGCAGATGATGGCGACCAGGTATTAACGCCTGGTGTGTTGTCTACACTGCAAACGCTGTTAGAGGTACTACCCGTCAAAACCGCATCACAAGTGGGTGCCACGCTGACCGGTGTGAGTAAAAACAAGCTGTACGCAGCGGCTTTGGCGTTGCAAAAAAATACAACCGATTAGCGAGCAAGCCGACCGGGTGCGCCGTCTATTTGGGCGCTTGGTCTTCGTCGCGCAAACGGCTGGCTTGCAAGTCCACCACATCAACCACGTCGTCGTTGGCAGCTTTGGGTTGGGCCGTTTGCGGGCCAGGCTTTGAGAACGGATTGGCGCCATCGCCACCACCACGCCTGCGCTGACTGGCGCGCCACACAGCGTCTTGGGTTTGCCTAAACCGACCCCACACCACACTGACAGGGTGGCGCTGGCCAGTGACCAAGGACCACACAAAACTCAGCGCCAGCGCAAACATGGCCACCACCACCATTCCGGCAACAAACACCAAACCAGCGGCCATTAAGACCAAGCGAAACAAAATGCCAATGAGGCTATTGAAAAAGTCCATATAGACAACTTGAAGCCCTGCTAAGGCTACTTTTTCCTGAGTGTGCAAGTTATGTAGTTGGGGGCTTTTATCGCCAATTCAACCCAAGCGGTCAAGCCCTGACAGATCTGGTTTCAACGTGTGGCGTGCGCGTGCTGTAGCGGGCCAAGGCGTCTACGGTAGCTATAGCCACTTGCGCACGCGGATTAGCGTAGACGTGATCGGCCAACCAAGCGCATTCGGCGTCCAGCTCGGTGTTGCTAGACAGGCGTGTCTGCCAAACCCGCTGTACGCTGTCCCAGCGGTAGCCTCTGGCTTTGAGCAAATCTTTTGCATCAAACGGCGCGCCAGTGGCTTGCAACTTGTACTGGGGCGCATCCAGCGCGGCCAACAGCATTTGCCAGCCATTGCGGCCCGTCTCGCCCACTGGCGCACCCAATACGGCGGCCAATGCGTGGCAGTCCATATCGGCACGGTGTGCATCATAAAACCAGCCGTTGTGCGCAGCCAGCACCTCTAGCTTGGCAGAACCGACGCCGTGTTTTTTCCAGGCGATATCCGCAAACGAACAAGCCCAGGGCAAATCTGCAAAGTAGGGCAGGCGCTGTTCTACAAACGGTCTGTCAAAACCGGCGTTGTGCGCCACCACCCATTGCACGCCGTCCATAACGCGCGACAACGCCGCCTCGTCCAAGACTTGGCCTTTGACCATGTCGTCGCTGATACCTGTGAGCTGCTGCACCTCTTTAGGAATGGGGCGGCCCGGGTCTTGAAAGCCGTCAAACACCTGCACCTCACCCACGGGCAAGCCCGTGGCGGTGTCAATGTCCATCACCACCACCGCCAACTCAATAATGACGTCGGTCGCAGCCGACAAGCCTGTGGTTTCGGTATCCAACACCGCAACACGCTTGGTAGGGCCTGTTGCCACGCCGTCAAAGTGTGTGGCGGGGACCAAACGGCGAATCACGCGGTAGTCCGCGTGCGTGTTGAGCGCTTTAGCCATGTCGTCCAGGCTCATATGAGCCTGGCCAACGGTTTCTTTAACCGCGTTGCGCGCGTTGGCGGATTTGACTGGTTTGCTGGCCTTTGTGGCCCCAGTCTCGACGAACTCTGGCAGCCCCAAGTCCAAACCCATTTGCGGCCTATCCGACATGGTGGCTCTCCTGCTCTGGGTTGTGGACCAACACAAACCTTGGCTGTGCAACGTCGTCAACCGTAACGGTCTCAGCAAACATGGCTGCAGGCCGCACCCACAAACCACGTTCGCCGTACAAGGCCTGGTACAGCACCATGGCTTCCAGGGTTTCACTGTGGCGCGCCATGCCAAGCACTTTGTACTCGCCGCCCTTGTAATGGCGGTACAGGCCGGGCGCAACCATTGGCATGGCGGGCAAGTCTGTATCTGTAGGCGTGTTATCAAGGGTCATTGTCATACCCAAAGTGTAAGGGCTAGGGCGCTTGACTGACCAGTGCATGCGAGCAGCTAGGACAAGACACCCACCAACAGACACAGCACCACAATAGCGGTTAACAGCACACGCAAAGCCATCCACCACGGCGGCGTCAGCGCCCATTTGGCAAACAGGTAGTCGAGTAACAGCAAGCCCAAGAAGCCCACAACCAAGTTGATGACGGCTGCGCTATTGCTGGCTGCCGGAGCCAGAAACCACCACAATGCCGGTAAAACCGACAATACGTAGGCCAAGGGTGCTCGCGGCCCTGCGCTTTGGTGGCAAAACCCCACAGCACACCCGCCATAAACGACAAGATGATGCCGCCATAGCCCAGCATGACGGCACGCCCATCGCCTGTTAAGGCGGTGGGCAACAGCCAGTCGGCACTGGGCGATAAGCCCTGCACCAGCAACGCACCCCACACAAAGGGGAGCAAGCCGGCCAGGCCCAGCCACAGTGCAGCTTTGGGAATGCGGCTCACAGAAAGACCTTGTTAGTGCCCGCTGCGTGTGCGCTCTGCGCGCTCGGGCAGCAGTCCACGCGGCCTGAACCTGAGAGTGATCAGCAGTATCAAGCCCATGGTGATCAAGCGCATGTGCGCAGCACTGTCTAACAAGTGCGCGCGCAAACCGCTGTCTTCGGCCATACCCGAGGTCAGCAGGTTCAGTAGCGCGTAGCCCATGGGCTCGGCCTGGACCCAAAAGAACCAAATGATAAAACCGCCCACGATGGCGCCCAGGTTGTTGCCAGAGCCACCCACAATCACCATTACCCAAATCAGGAAGGTAAAACGCAGGGGGTTGTATGTCGTCGGCGTGAACTGGCCGTCCATGGTGGTCATCATGGCGCCAGCAAGACCAACAATTGCCGAGCCCAGAATGAACACTTGCAAGTGACGGCGCTTGACGTTTTTACCCATGGCTTCTGCAGCGGTTTCATTGTCACGAATCGCATACATCATGCGCCCCCATGGCGACTTGATAGCCGTTTGAGCCAGCCAGAACAAAGCCAACAGAATCGCCAATATCAAACCGGCGTAGCACAGCTTGACGTAAATCGAGGCAAAGTCCTGGACCTCTGCACCAAAGCGCGCGGCCCACTCTTGTGCCCACGCGGTTTGCTGCAAATCGTATTCAAACGGTACTGGCCTTGACAAGCCGTTGACGTTTTTAACGCCGCGGGTGAGCCAGTCTTCGTTTTTCAAGACGGCAATGATGATCTCGGAAATGCCCAAGGTTGCAATAGCCAGGTAGTCTGAGCGCAAGCCCAATGTGACCTTGCCAATGACTGCTGCCACGCCAGCGGCCAGCAAACCACCCACCAACCAAGCCCACGCAATAGGCAAGCCCAAGCCGCCTAAAAATCCTGTTTGCGCAGGATTGACCGATTCAATGCTGGCAACCGCGGGGTCAAAGTAGTAGCGTGCCACAACATAGCCCAGCACAATCACGCCCGTCATGACCCACGCCTTGAGTCCACCTTTAGGCAGGCGGCGGTAGGCCAATATAGCCAGCGCAATGGTGGCCAGGCTAACCAGCACACCAGCGCCAATGCCAGCGCCACCTGCGGCCCAGGCGTCTGGCACGGGCTCCATGGACACCAGCACTGCAGCAATACCACCCAGCGCAGCAAAGCCCATCAAGCCCACGTTAAACAACCCGGCATAACCCCACTGAATATTCAGGCCCAGAGCCATGATGCCGGCGATCAAGCCGTAATTCAGTATGGTTAGCGCCAACGACCAGCTTTGCAGCAAGCCAACCAAAACCAGTGCCAAAGCCATTAATGCAACGATTAACGGCGCTTGTTGTTTGGAGATGTTCATACTGATTTCCCCGCAAAAATACCGGTGGGTCGCAGCAGCAATACCAACACCATGATGACAAACGAGACTGCAAACTTGTAGTCTGTTGACAGCAATTGCGCCAAGCCCTCAGGCGCCCAAGCATCAGGCACCAGGTAGGTCACGAATTTTTTGTACGCGTAGGTCACTGTGACCTCGGAAAACGCAATCACGAAACCGCCTGCAATGGCACCCAAGGGGTTGCCCAGACCACCCACAATCGCAGCTGCAAAAATAGGCAGTAACAACTGAAAATAGGTGAACGGCTTAAAGCCTTTGTCTAAGCCGTACAAGGTGCCTGCAATCGTGGCCAACGTGGCAGAAATCATCCAGGTGATCATCACCACACGCTCAGGATTGATGCCCGACAGCAGCGCCAAGTCTTCGTTGTCTGAGTAGGCACGCATA
Source organism: Comamonadaceae bacterium M7527 (assembly GCA_021044545.1). Lineage (NCBI taxonomy): Bacteria > Pseudomonadati > Pseudomonadota > Betaproteobacteria > Burkholderiales > Comamonadaceae > Comamonadaceae bacterium M7527. Next base: position 1,929,279 of record CP087990.1, on the reverse strand, counting down.
GACTTGCCCGCGCGCGTGCGTCCCAAAAACCAAAACAAAGCGCCCACCACAATGATGGCCGTCACTATGGTGATACCTTGGCTGGTTTTAAAGGCAATGCCCTCATCCAGACCAGTCATCTCCTTGAATTCGCTGTAGCGAATGATGAAACGCTCACCGTCTGAAAAGCGCTGGTCGTCTGTGCCAATGATGAAGCGCACCAGGCCATTGAGCATAAACATCAGGCCAATAGACGAGATAAGAAACACAACGGGCGCAGCGCGCGTCTCACGTTGGTGCTTGTACACCAGTTTGTCAGACAGCAACACCAAGCACATGGTGACCACAATACCAAACGGTATGGCCAGTAAGGCCGTAGGCAATGGCTCAATGCTGATGCCCATTTGCTGAAAGCCCCAGGTCACCAAAATAACAACCATGGTGCCGAAAGCCATGGTGTCGCCATGCGCAAAGTTTGAAAAGCGCAAAATGCCATAAACCAGGGTCACGCCCAGCGCGCCCAGCGCCAGCTGGCTGCCATACGCTGCTGCTGGAACAATCACGAAGTTGCTGAGCAGCACAAACGCATTGAGTATGTCGTGCATAGATCAGCCTCCTAAAAATGTGCGGCGAACCTCAGGGTTTGCCATTAATGCTTCGCCGGTATCGGTAAAGCGGTTTGTACCCTGCACCAACACATAACCTTTGTCGGCAATGTTGAGTGCCTGGCGTGCGTTTTGTTCCACCATCAAAATGGCAATGCCAGTGCGCGCAATTTCAATGATGCGGTCAAACAATTCGTCCATCACAATGGGCGACACGCCTGCGGTGGGCTCATCAAGCATGAGCACTTTGGGCTGCGTCATCAGCGCGCGGCCAACGGCCACTTGCTGGCGCTGGCCGCCTGACAACTGGCCCGCAGGCTGTTTGCGCTTTTGTTTCAGTATGGGAAACAACTCGTAAATTTGCGCGATGGTGTCCTGAAAGTCATCGGTGCGCAAAAAGGCGCCCATCTCCAGGTTTTCTTCCACAGACATGGAAGTAAAAACGTTGTTGGTTTGCGGCACAAAACCCATGCCACGGGCCACGCGGTCTTGCGGGCTAAGGCTCATGATGTCTTGCCCATCGAGCTGCACTGAGCCCGAGCGCAGGTTCAGCATGCCAAACAAGGCTTTCATGGCGGTTGATTTACCCGCGCCGTTGGGCCCCACAATCACGGCGATTTCGCCGCGGTCTACCGCAATGGTGCAGCCGTTCAGAATGTCCGCGCCGCCGTAGCCGCCGGTCATGTCTTGTCCTATCAGGATGCTCATGCAGCCGCTCCTGTTTTCTCTGGTTTGTTTTTCAAGCCTCGGCCCAGGTAGGCCTCAATCACCTGCTCATTAGAGGTGACTTCTGCGGCTGTGCCTTGCGCCAATACGCGGCCTTCTGCCATCACAATGACGGACTCACACAGGCGACCAATAAAGTCCATGTCGTGTTCGATCATGCAAAACGTATAGCCGCGCTCTTGGTTCAAACGCACGATGGCGTCGCCAAGGGTGTTGAGCAAGGTGCGATTAACGCCGGCGCCCACTTCGTCCAAAAACACAATTTTGGCGTCTGTCATCATGGTGCGACCCAGCTCAAGCAGCTTCTTTTGACCACCAGATAAGTTGCCTGCCAGCTCGTCAGCCACATGGCTGATTTCTAAAAACTTTATGACGTCGTCGGCCTTGGCACGCACAGCCTCTTCTTCCTGACGCACGCGCGCTGGACGCAACCACGTGTCTATAAGGCTTTCGCCAGACTGGTTGCCAGGCACCATCATGAGGTTTTCACGCACGGTCAGCGTAGAGAACTCATGGGCAATTTGAAAGGTACGCAACATACCCTTGGCAAACAAGTCATGTGGTGCCAAACCCGTGATGTCTTCGCCGTCTAACAGCACCTGCCCACTGGTAGGCTTGTAGTGGCCTGCGATCACGTTGAACAGCGTGGTTTTACCCGCACCGTTTGGGCCAATCAGCCCCGTAATACGGCCTGTTTCAAGCGTCAATGACACATCGTCAACGGCATGTATGCCGCCAAACTGCATCTTGAGGTTTTTAATTTGGATCATGGGGATAAAGCAAACGGCCCTCGCCGTAAAGCGGGGCCGTGTTGCGTTTTGAGCGCGCAGGCCTTACAGCCCGCTGCGCATGTCAACAATAGCAGCTGACCGATTAACGGTAGCCGACGGTTGTGATTGTTTGATCTTTAACCACGATTTCGCGGTAGCTACCAGCGCTTTCGCCAGGAGCAATCAACTCGACAGCCGATGCGCCCACGTAGTCAATGTCGCCGCCCTTAGCCAAGATACCCAATGCTTTTGCGATTTCGCCTGGGAAGATTTTTACGCCTGGTGCGTTGGCAACGTCAAACACTTTGGCTTTTACCTTGGCGCTGTCGGTTGACTTGGCAGCTTGCATGGCCAGCACGGTCAGTGCTGCTGCGTCGTATGACTCTGGTGAGTAAGGACCGTTCTTGAAGCCAGCTTTCGCGGTGAGCGCTTCGTACAACTTGGCGCCTGGGCTGTCTGTACCGGGTACCACACCGACAGAGCCATTCAAACCTTTGCCAATGGCTTTGGTCAGGCTCTCACCAATCATGGCGTCTGGCAAGAAGAAGCGTTCAAACGCGCCTGTGTCCAAGGCTGAGCGGATGATGCCGCGACCACCTTGGTCCAGGTAACCCGCAACAATCAAAATATCGCCGCCGGCTGATGCCAACGCGCCCACTTCAGCGGTGTAGTCACCCTTGCCGTCTTCGTGCGATGCGTAAATGGTGATCTTACCGCCAGTCGCTTCAACGTTGGTCTTGATGCTGTCCGCCAAGCCCTTGCCGTAGTCGTTGTTGGTGTATGTCAATGCGGCTGACTTGATGCCTTTTTCTTTCAGCATTTGGGCAATGATTTGGCCCTGACGCGCGTCAGATGGTGAAGCGCGGAAGAACAAGTCATTGTCAGCAATTGTGGTCAGTGCTGGTGATGTGGCAGAAGGTGAAAACTGCAACACGCCTTTTGGCATGGCTACGTTTTGCAACATCGCTGTTGTTGCGCCTGAGCACAGGCCGCCGATCAAAGCCTTCACGCCTTCTGAGCTGACCAAGCGCTCGGCAGCGGCTGTTGCAGCTGCGGCATCAATACATGTGCTGTCAGCACGCACAGGCGTAATGGTAGTGCCACCCAAAAACGCACCGCTGTCGCTGGCTTCTTTTAGGGCCAACTCGGCACCGGAAGCCATGGCAGGAGCCAAAGATTCGGCAGGGCCAGTGAAACCGAGAGCAACACCAATTTTGATGTTGTCAGCTTGTGCGGCACCCGAAATGAGCGCTGCTGCAACGGCGGTAGCCGTGAGAATCTTCTTCATGCTAAATCCTTAGGAATAATTGGCGCAAGAGAAGCGAGCTCTTGCGTTGAACGAGGGTACACGCGTGGCAGACACAATGTCTGCGTACACAAACACCAGCCTGCCTAAAACGCTAATTATTAGTTTATCTACTTTCGCAGACCCGGCTTCTAAGGGTCTTCCCGTGAGTCAGTGGGATTAATGGCCCTTTAGCCGCTCTAATAATCGCAGGCGAGTGTACAGCGAATGGTGCGGCTGGCGGGGATCGAACCCACGACCCTTGGCTTCGGAGGCCAATACTCTATCCACTGAGCTACAGCCGCATGCTGTTGGTGCAGGGCATTCTATCAGTGGGACAGGCGGCACAAGGGTTTGCCCGCAGTTGACAGCTTGGGCGGCTATAATGCGAGGTTGCACTGATGCCGTAGCGCCTGGCGCTGCGCTCCAATAACCAAGCCCAACTTTTTTTGTGATGAGGAAGCCATGAGCGATAAAACGCAAGAGCACCACACTGGTCCAGTTAAAACACCAGGCCAATTGGCTTGGTTGTCATTCTTTTCGTTTGTCGCACCGGTGTTCATCATTATCGGTCTTGTGATGTACGTGACGTCTGGTGACAAGCCCAGCGCTGGCGCCGATAACACCGAGTTGGCCGTGGCCAAGCGCATTCAGCGCGTTGGCACTGTCGAAATTCGCGATGCCAATCGTCCGTTGCGTGAAGGCGCTGAAGTGTACGCTGGGCAATGTGCGGCTTGTCACACATCCGGCGCAGCTGGCGCGCCCATCTTTGGCGACGTTGGTGCGTGGTCTGCCCGTTTGGGCCAAGGCTACGACTTGTTGCTGCAGCATGCACTCAAAGGCAAGGGCGCCATGGGTGCGCAAGGCGGTGGTGAGTACAACGACTTGGAAATCGGACGCGCTGTGGTGTACATGGCCAACGAAGTTGGCGCCGCATTCGCCGTGCCGCAAAAGCCAGCTGAGGCAGCAGCGCAGTAAACCTTGTTGATGCGCAGCTAAGGCCTGGCCTCACTGAAAAGCCACCTAACGAGGTGGCTTTTTTGTGTGCGGCTACAAGCCACTTTTAAGCGGTGGCGCTTCGCGCCAAGGGGCTTAGACAATATTCAAACCGTTTGGGTAACTGCTGCGCCTGTGCGTCTTGAGGCACCCACAGTCCCTGCTCTACCAAAGGCAGCGCGCCAACGAGATCTTGGGTGTGCAGCCTGGCCAACCCTTGGTTGCAGTCCAAGTACAAATGGCCAGCCTCGTCTATCAAGCAGCGTTGCACATTCAGCGGCTCGCCAGTGTGCGCCACCACGCTGTTGTTGGGCAACAATCTGGCGATCAGTGGTGTGGTCTCAAGCTCCACAAATACACGCTGTGGGCCATTTTGAAAATACCATTGGCCGCTTTCATCGCACGCGTAGTTGCGCGCAATAAAGGCAATCAGTTTGTCGTGCTGCAAGCGCGATCCCTTTGAACTCGCATTGGCGCCGTCGCCCATGAAAGGCCCAGCCGCTTGCGCTGCTTCATCGCGCATATACCAGTCCCCGCGCGCGCTCAACCCCAACCAGCCGTAGCAATTGGGCACATTTGGCCACTTGGCCATGGCTTTTTTAACGACAGTGTCCATGGGCTTACTGTACTGTGCCTGCGTCCAGTTGGTGTGCAAGCCAGTCAATGACCGCACTGGGCATAGCGGCTACGTGACCAGGCAGACGCCACCAACGCTCCGTTCGTACAAAGCCCACATGGCCTCCTGTATCGGGTTGCCACAATGTGACCCGCTCGCTGACATCGGCGCGGCTGGGCAAACTGCTGGCCGGCATAAACGGATCATTGCGCGCATTGAGCGCCAGCGCTGGCAGGGCTACATCACGCATTAAGGGCTTGGCCGATGCGCGGCTCCAGTAGTCCATCACATCTTTAAAGCCATGCAAGGGCGCAGTGAATACGTTGTCAAACTCAAACAAGGTACGCGCCTTGAGTGAGGCATCAAGGTCAAACAAGCCGGGATACTGCTGTGCTTTGGCAATGGCTTTAGGTCGCATGGTGGACAAAAACATGCGTGTATAAACATGCTTGTTAAAGCCTTTGCCGATATGCAAGCCAGACGCCACCAAGTCCAACGGGGCGCACACGCTTGCTATAGCCTGCACGGTTTCCCTGGCCTTTGCACCGGCGCGCGCGGCCCAGTGCATCAACGCATTGCCGCCCAGCGAAATACCCATGGCAAACGTGGGTGCGGTCGGCGCAATAGCGGCTGCGCGTTTGAGTATCCAGTCAATCTCGGCGTGATCGCCTGAGTGGTAAGCCCTTGGTGCAATATTGATCTCGCCAGAGCAGCCCCTGAAGTGGGCCAACATCATGCGCCAACCCATTTGTTTGCAAACCCTTGCTGTGGCTTGTACATAGTGGCTGGCGCGTGACCCTTCCAAGCCGTGAAACAACACCAACAGTGGCGCACTGGCTTGTGCCTGTGTGTCTGCCAGGTGGTCAACGTCTATGAAGTCCTGATCTGGCGTGACCCAACGCTGGCGTGTCCAATGCAGCGCAGAATCAGCACCCAAGTCTGGGGCGCAGCCTACAACAGGCCAGTAACCCGCGCACTTGGCTGCCCATATGGTTTGCACATGGCCACCTGGAAGAAGCGGCGGCGCCTGATAGCCCCACTGCGCATTACCCTTTGGCGTGTTGGCCACTGGTGCGCTTAGTGCAAGGCGCTAGAGCCTGTGCCAAGCCCGCCGGCGCTCAAAGGCTGGCTGGTCATTTCGGTTAAATGGCCGGGGCTGGTGTGGTGTGCCACCAGGCGCCAACCTTGCGGGGTTTTGTGAAACACATTCAGCGCATACAACTGGGCAATGGCCTCGCCGTCATCTGTCATGACCGTCACGTGCTCGGTAACCGTGTGAATGGCATGCGCCAGTGATTGCGTTTTGTGGGTATGCATGGCACGCACACCAATGGGACCGTTCGCCAGCAAGTCGGTAAACAACTGTGTAATGGCTTGCAAGCCGTGCACTGGCTCGCCCCCAGGCGGTATGCAAACAAGGTCTTCGTCATCCGCCCAGCACGCCATGACTTGCTCTATGTTGGCGTGCTGCAGACCTTCATAAAACGCGTTTTCCACGTCGTCAGGGGTCGCTAATAAGTGGCTAGGCTTTGGCATGGCTTGAATCTTGGAAGACGGGTTACAAATAATAAAGCCGGCTGGTGTTGAATCAGCCGGCTTGTTTGCAAAACGCAAGTCCGTTTTACTTGTTGCCGCGGTAACGGCGCAAGGCAGTTATTTGCGCAGCCAACACAGCCAATTCGGCTTGGGCGGATGCAACATCCACTTCGCTCTTGGCGTTTTTAATGGCTTCTTGCGCCGCTTGGCGCGCCGCTTCTGCGCGTGTTTCGTCCAGGTCCTTGCCGCGAATGGCCGTATCGCTCAATACGGTTACGCAGTGTGGCTGCACTTCAAGAATGCCGCCAGCCACGAACACAAACTCTTGACCACCATCGACCAACTCAATACGAACTGAGCCTGGTTTGATGCGGGTAATCAAAGGCGTGTGGCCGGGCAAAATACCCAACTCACCGGATTCACCGGGCAAGGCTACAAACTTGGCATGACCACTGAAGATTTGCTCTTCGGCGCTAACCACGTCTACCTGTATGGCGCTCATGATGTGTCCTTAATCGTTGAAAGCTGCAGCGCTGCAAAACTGGGTTTGAAGCGCTGCGTTCACCTTTTGTTGCGGCTAATTAAGCAGCGATCTTTTTGGCTTTCTCGAAAGCCTCGTCGATAGTGCCCACCATGTAAAACGCTTGCTCTGGCAATGCATCGCACTCGCCATTTGCAATCATCTTGAAGCCGCGAATGGTCTCGGCCAAAGACACGTACTTACCAGGCGCGCCTGTAAACACTTCGGCAACGTGGAAAGGCTGTGACAAGAAACGTTGCATCTTACGCGCACGGGCCACCACCAGCTTGTCTTCAGGCGCCAGTTCGTCCATACCCAGAATCGCAATGATGTCACGCAATTCTTTGTAGCGTTGCAATGTGCCCTGAACAGCACGAGCGGTCTCGTAATGCTCTTGACCAACCACGTTGGGGTCCAATTGACGGCTGGTAGAGTCCAAGGGATCAACCGCTGGGTAAATACCCAAAGCTGCAATGTCGCGAGACAACACAACGGTTGAGTCCAAGTGGGCAAACGTGGTTGCAGGTGATGGATCGGTCAAGTCGTCGGCTGGTACGTAAACCGCCTGGATAGAGGTGATAGAGCCAACCTTTGTTGACGTAATACGCTCTTGCAAACGGCCCATTTCTTCAGCCAGCGTGGGCTGATAACCCACAGCTGAAGGCATACGGCCCAACAGCGCAGATACCTCGGTACCGGCCAATGTGTAACGGTAGATGTTGTCCACAAAGAACAACACGTCACGGCCTTCGTCACGGAAGGACTCGGCAATGGTTAGACCTGTCAAGGCCACGCGCAAACGGTTGCCGGGTGGCTCGTTCATCTGGCCGTACACCATGGCCACTTTTGACTCTTCGAGGTTCTTCAAGTTAACAACGCCCGAGTCGGCCATCTCGTGGTAGAAGTCGTTGCCCTCACGGGTACGCTCGCCCACACCTGCAAACACTGACAAGCCGCTGTGCGCCTTGGCGATGTTGTTGATGAGCTCCATCATGTTCACGGTCTTGCCCACACCGGCACCACCGAACAAGCCAACCTTACCGCCCTTGGCGAAAGGACAGACCAGGTCAATCACCTTGATACCGGTTTCCAGCAGTTCCTGTGATGGGCTTAATTCGTCGTAAGCGGGGGCTTTGCGGTGAATGGTGGCGCTCACCTCGGCGTTGACTGGACCACGCTCGTCGATGGGCGCGCCCAGCACGTCCATGATGCGACCCAGTGTGGCCTTGCCCACTGGCACGGTAATGCCCGCGTCGGTGTTGTACACCACCATGCCACGGCGCAGGCCGTCTGATGAGCCCAAAGCGATGGTTCGCACCACGCCGTCGCCCATCTGTTGTTGCACTTCCAATGTCAGGGCCGAGCCCTCCATTTTGAGTGCGTCATAAATGCGGGGCATTGCATCGCGTGGAAACTCGACGTCCACCACGGCGCCGATACACTGAACAATCTTGCCTTGAGCTTGAGCCATGATTGGTACCTTTACGTTTCTCTAAATTCTGTTGAGCGCAGCAGCCAGTTAAACGGCTGCAGCACCGGCGACGATTTCGGACAATTCCTTGGTAATCGCGGCCTGACGGGTTTTGTTGTAGACGAGCTTGAGGTCTTTGATGACCTGACCGGCGTTGTCGGTTGCAGCTTTCATGGCCACCATGCGAGCAGACTGCTCGGAGGCCATATTTTCTGCCACTGCTTGGTAGACCTGCGCTTCGACGTAGCGCAACAGCAAGTCGTCAATGACCACATTGGGTTCGGGTTCGTACTCGTAATCCCAGCTGTGTTCTTTGGTGCCAATCTCTAGCTTTTCAGCGCGCAATGGCAGCAATGTTTCCACGACTGACTCCTGACGCATGGTGTTGACAAAGCGCGTAAAGCACAAGTGCACCTCGCTGAGTCGACCATCTGCATAGGCATCCAACAACACTTTGGACGGGCCAATGAGGCTGTCCAGGTGCGGCGTGTCGCCCATACCAACCACTTGCGAGACCACATTGGCCCCTACGCGGTGCATAAAGCTCAAGCCCTTGCTGCCAAGTGCTACCACTTCAACTTGTTTGCCTTGGGCTTGCAAGTCTTTGATCTTGTGCGTGACTGCGCGCAAGATGTTGGTATTCATACCACCGCACAAACCCTTGTCCGTCGTGACCACAATGAAACCAACGACGTTGGCGTCTTTGTTGTCCTGCATAAATGCGTGACGGTACTCTGGGTTAGCGCGGCCCAAGTTTGCGGCAATCTGGCGCACCTTCTCAGCGTAAGGGCGGGCCGCACGCATGCGATCCTGCGCCTTGCGCATTTTGGAGGCGGCGACCATTTCCATGGCTTTGGTAATCTTTTTGGTGTTTTCCACCGAAGAGATCTTGCCGCGTATTTCCTTACCTGCTGCCATTGAAGCTCCTTATGCGGGTGCCTAGAGGCTTAGTAAGAGCCGGTCTTTTTGAACTCGGCCACGGCGCCAGTCAACTCGGCCTTAGCCTCGTCGTCCATGGCTTTCTTGTCTTCCAGCTTGGCCAACAAAGCGGCGTGCTTGTCTTTCAAGTGGGCGTGCAAGCCAGACTCAAATGTCAATACTTGTTTAATTTCCAAGTCGTCCATGTAGCCGTTGTTGACAGCAAACAAGGTCGCACCCATCAAGCTCACTGGCAGTGGGCTGTACTGAGACTGCTTTAACAGCTCGGTCACGCGGGCACCACGGTCTAGTTGCTTGCGTGTGGCTTCATCCAGGTCAGAGGCAAACTGCGCAAAAGCGGCCAGTTCACGGTACTGCGCCAAGTCGGTACGAATACCGCCAGACAAGCTCTTGACCAACTTGGTCTGCGCTGATCCACCCACGCGAGACACTGAAATACCAGCGTTAATCGCAGGACGGATACCGGCGTTAAACAGGTTTGTTTCCAGGAAGATCTGGCCATCGGTGATGGAGATCACGTTGGTTGGCACGAACGCAGACACGTCACCCGCTTGGGTTTCGATAATTGGCAAAGCGGTGAGTGAGCCGGTCTTGCCTTTGACTTCACCTTTGGTAAAGGCTTCCACATAGTCGGCATTCACGCGCGCTGCACGCTCCAGCAAACGGCTGTGGAGGTAGAACACGTCGCCTGGGTAGGCTTCACGGCCTGGTGGGCGACGCAACAGCAATGACACTTGGCGGTAAGCAACCGCTTGCTTTGACAGGTCGTCGTACACAATCAGGGCGTCTTCGCCGCGGTCGCGGAAGTACTCGCCCATGGTGCAGCCTGAGTAGGCAGACACGTACTGCATGGCGGCAGACTCAGATGCGGAAGCAGCCACCACAATGGTGTACTCCATGGCACCGGCTTGCTCAAGCGCGCGTACAACGTTCTTGATGGACGAGGCTTTCTGACCGATAGCCACGTACACACAGGTCATGTTCTGACCTTTTTGGTTGATGATGGTGTCAATCGCCACGGCTGTTTTACCAGTCTGGCGGTCACCAATAATCAACTCGCGCTGACCACGACCCACTGGCACCATGGAGTCAACAGACTTCAGGCCAGTTTGCATTGGCTGGTCAACAGACTGGCGGGCAATAACGCCAGGCGCTACTTTCTCGATAACGTCTGTCATCTTGGCGTTGATAGGACCCTTGCCATCAATAGGCTGGCCCAATGCATTCACGACACGACCACGCAGCTCTGGGCCTACTGGCACTTCCAAAATGCGGCCGGTGCATTTGACCGTGTCGCCTTCAGAAATGTGCTCGTATTCACCCAAAATAACAGAACCAACAGAGTCACGCTCCAGGTTCAAGGCCAGGCCGTAGGTGGGCTCGCCATCTTTGGTCGCTGGAAACTCCAGCATTTCGCCCTGCATCACATCGGACAAGCCGTGGATGCGACAAATGCCGTCGGTTACTGAAACAACAGTACCTTCGTTGCGCACATTGGCGCTCACGTCCAAGCCCTCGATACGGGACTTGATCAGATCAGAAATCTCTGCTGGATTGAGTTGCATGACTCTTTCCTTCTTTCTAAGTTAAGTAGCTAATAACGCTGTTAGCCAGACAAATGTTTTGACTGCCTTAAGCGGTCAAAGCCACCTGCATTTGTTCCAAACGAGCTTTGATCGAAGTGTCTAGCACCTCATCACCCACTACCACGCGAACGCCACCAATCAGGTCTTGGTCCAAGACTTGACTCAGGCTTAAACGACGGGCAAAACGCTTTTCTAGCGAAACCGACAACTCAGCCAATGCTGCAGCGTCCAGCTCAAAGGCCGTATACACCACACCCTGCGCAACACCCGAAGCGTTGTTGGCCAATACACGGAATTGCGTCGCAATCTCGGGCAAGGCATTCAAGCGACCGTTCTCAGCCAACACGCCGATTAAGTTGCGACCCACGTCGGGGACTTGAACGCCACAGGCGTCCAGCAGCACTTGCGCGGCTTGCTTATGCGTGATGCTTGGGTTGCCCGCTAACGCGCGCATTTGCGCATCGTTGGCAAAGGCTGCCAAAGTATCCAACCATGTCAGAGCTTCGCTCGACTTGGCTTGCAAAGTTTTGAATAACGCTTCTGCGTAAGGTCTAGCGATGGTGGCGAGTTCGGCCATGTTTCTACCTTACGTTCAGAGTTGAGTTTTCAGCTCGGCCAGCATGTCTGCATGGTCGGCGGCTTTAACTTCGCGACGCAAAATCTTTTGCGCACCAGAAACAGCCAATGCGGCCACTTCTTCACGCAACGCTTCGCGAGCACTACCAACAAGAGAGGTTGCCTCTTGTTGCGCGCTGGCAATAATTTTTGCGGCTTCATCATTGGCGCGGGCCTTGGCTTCTTCAACCAAACCTTGTGCACGGCGCTCAGCGTCAGCCAAGCGCTGCGCAGCTTCATCGCGAGACTGGCTCAAAGCCTCATCTACACGCTTATTAGCCATGGCCAATTCGGTTTTGGCTTTCTCAGCTGAGGCCAAACCTTCGGAAATTTTCAATGCGCGCTCGTCTAGCGCTTTTGCCAGTGGGGGCCACACGAACTTCATCGTGAACCACACCAAGATCGCAAAAACGATAGCCTGAGCGAACAGGGTTGCATTGATGTTCATCGCAACGCCTTTCTGTATTGATTCTGGTTGTTATCCAAACAAGCGCGCCACCAGTGCTGCGCGAGCAGCACTTGGCAACGCGCCACGCGCGCCGATTAGGCGACCAACTGGAAAGGGTTGGCGAACGCGAACAACAGAGCAATAGCCACACCAATCAAGAACGCAGCGTCGATCAAACCAGCGAGAATAAACATCTTGGTTTGCAAGTCGTTCATCAATTCTGGTTGACGAGCTGAAGACTCGAGAAACTTACCGCCCATCAAAGCGATACCGATTGAAGCGCCAACAGCGCCCAAACCCACGATCAAACCACAAGCCAGAGCGACTAGACCTAGAACGTTTTCCATGAGATGACTCCTTAGTACAGAAAAAGAAAAAACAAAAATCGAAAAAACCAACCCGTTACGCAGCCGTTAGGCACACATCACTATCAATGCGCATCATGTGCCTGACCTGTATAAATCAGGGTCAGCATCATGAAAATGAACGCTTGTAGCGTGATCACCAAAATGTGGAACAAAGCCCACACCGTGCCAGCCAAAATGTGTCCCGCGAACAGCAACACACCCGTAGCCGACAAGGCCGCATAACCGCCCAACAGAGCGATCAGCATGAACACCAGCTCACCGGCGAACATGTTTCCAAACAGTCGCATGCCGTGAGACACGGTCTTGGCGACAAACTCAATCATTTGCATGGCAAAGTTCACCACGCCCAACAGCAAGGCCCACAACGGGTTTTTGCTGGTACCAAACGGGGCAGACACCAACTCGTGGGCCCAGCCGCCTGCGCCCTTGATCTTGATGTTGTAAAACAGGCAGATCAGCAACACAGAGAACGACAAGCCAAGCGTGGTCGACAGGTCAGCGGTAGGTACTACGCGCAAGTAGGCGTCGTGCGGATCAAGGCCAACGGCGCCGTAGTACTGCGCCCACATAGCGGGCAGCAAGTCAACGGGCAACAAGTCCATGGCGTTCATGAGGAAAATCCACACAAACACAGTCAAGGCCAACGGGCCAATCAGTTTGCGGCTTTGCGCGTTGTGAATAACAGCTTTCGCCTGGTTGTCCACCATCTCAAACATCAGCTCAACAAAGGCTTGCAAACGCCCTGGCACGCCAGATGTCGCCTTGCGGGCAGCCGCCCACATGAACAAACAACCCATCACGCCCAGCACTGCCGCCACGATGATGGAGTCAATGTTGAACACAGAAAAATCTACGATAGATTTTTGCTTGACGTTTTGCAGATGCTGCAAGTGGTGAACGATGTACTCACTTGCCGTCGGTCCGTGCGCCTCAGTCGCCATAACGAATCAATGCCTTCAAAAATCAAACAACACGCTTGGCACGCATGGTGAACAGTGCGAACACCAGCCAATGCACCTTCAGCGCAACCACAACACCAGCCAGCAAAGCCAGCCAACTTACATTTGTCACCGCTTGCGGCGCCGCCAACATCAGCAACACCGACAACAACAGCTTGACCGCCTCCAGCAGTGCGAACCCAATCAATGAGCCCGCTGGATGCACAGACAATCGCTTCATCAGCGCACCGCGCAAACCAACCACCATCAGCATGGCAGGCAACACCACCGCAAACCCGCCGTATCCAAACGACTTGGCTTGCACCAACCCCACCAGCCACCACATAGCAGCAGCCGCCAGCGATACCACCACTGCTTGCCACCACAACATGGTCCAAGGCGACATAACCGGCTGCGCAGCACGCCAAACGCGTGCCTGCTGGGCCGTTAAAGGCTCGAAAGCCTCTTCGCCATCTACATGTTCGAAATCTTGCGCTACGACCCTAGGGTTTGTATTTAGATTGCGCGGCTGAATTGTCGTCATCGCACATTACTGGCAGGTTACAAACACGCGCTATCGGTGAGTCGCGAACAACCTCGCATTATACGTAGAAACCATAGGTTGCAAGTCCAAAACCCTTCAAGTTTGCAAAGCATGGCTGTCAAACCTTCAAATACGGCAATCCAGCCGCCCCGGCCAAGCCGTCACTCGCGAGATAATTGACCCATGACTGCCCCTCCCACCGACTCTCTTATTACCTACCCATGCGACTTTCCCATCAAGGTCATGGGCAGTGCCGTTCCAGAACTTGTGCCGGCCATTTGCCACGTTGTGCGCAGCTTTGACCCCGACTTTGACCAAGCCACCATAGAGCTGCGCGCCAGCAAAGGCGGTAATTACCAGGGCATTACCGTAACGGTAAGGGTGCACAGCCGTCACCAGCTGGACGAGTTGTACCGCACGCTGTCCAGCCACCCTCTGGTGAAAGTGGTGTTGTAAGTGACATACCAACTGGCGGTGCGAGACTGGGGCGTGGTGGACTACGCCACCACGTTTGACGCCATGCAGCACTTTACCGCCCACAGAGTAGACGACACCCCAGACGAGCTGTGGCTGTGCGAGCACACACCCGTGTTTACCCAAGGGCTTGCAGGCCTGGCCGGACATGTCTTAGACGCAGGTGACATCCCGATAGTGGCCAGCAACCGGGGCGGTCAAGTCACGTACCACGGCCCAGGTCAAGCTGTCGCCTATGCATTGATAGACCTCAAACGAGGCGGCTACTTTGTCAAGGAATACGTATACCGGCTTGAAGAAGCCGTCATACGCACCTTGGCTCACTTTGGCGTAGTGGGACACCGCGTGCGCAGTGCACCTGGCATTTACGTGCGCGTAGCCAACCCGTTTGACCACGCGCAACTGCCAAGCACGGTCCCCGGCGCGTATCCATTTGTGGGCCTGGGCAAAATCAGTGCACTAGGCATCAAAGTGTCACGCCACTGCACCTACCACGGCTTGGCGCTGAACGTGGCCATGGACTTATCGCCCTTTGAGCGTATCAACCCTTGCGGTTACGCTGGGCTGCAAACCGTTGACCTTCATACAATGGGCGTTGACAGCAGCGTGGCACAAGTGCACGCTTTGCTGAGCCAGCACTTAAACGCATTGCTTGAGCCAGCGCTGCAACAAAGCCAACCGAGAAGCCCATGAGCGAACAAGCCACCACCCTGCCAGCCGCCAAGCCCTACGATGCCACCGCCAAACAAAAGTCTGGCGACAAGGTCTCGCGCATTCCTGTCAAAGTGGTGCAAGGCGAGACGCTCAAAAAACCAGACTGGATTCGCGTGCGCGCGGGCAGCCCCAACACACGGTTTTACGAAATCAAGGACATCCTGCGCCAAAACAAGCTGGTCACGGTATGCGAAGAGGCGTCCTGCCCCAACATTGGCGAGTGTTTCGGCAAAGGCACAGCCACCTTCATGATCATGGGCGACAAGTGCACACGCCGTTGCCCGTTTTGTGACGTAGGCCACGGCCGCCCAGACCCGCTAGATGTGAACGAACCCAGCAAACTGGGCGCCACCATTGCCGCTCTCAAGCTCAGCTATGTGGTCATCACCAGCGTAGACCGCGACGACTTGCGCGACGGCGGCGCAAGCCACTTTGTGCAGTGCATTGAAGAGGTGCGCCGCCAGTCACCCGGTACGCAAATTGAAGTGCTGGTACCAGACTTTAGAGGCCGCGACGACCGCGCATTGGAGATCCTCAAAGCCGCGCCACCAGACGTGATGAACCACAACATAGAAACCGTGCCGCGCTTGTACAAGGAAGCTCGCCCAGGCTCTGACTACGCCTTTAGTCTGAACTTGCTTAAAAAATTCAAAGCGCTGTTTCCCAACGTACCCACCAAAAGTGGCCTGATGGTGGGCCTGGGTGAAACCGACGAAGAAATTTTGCAAGTCATGCAGGACATGCGCGAGCACAACATAGACATGCTCACCATTGGCCAATACTTGGCACCCAGTGGCCACCACATACCCGTGCGCCGCTACGTACATCCAGACACCTTCAAGATGTTTGAGCAACGCGCCAAGGACATGGGCTTTAGCCACGCCGCTGTGGGCGCCATGGTGCGCTCCAGCTACCACGCCGACGTGCAGGCACACGCTGCGGGCGTTTAAGTCACAACAATGCAACCAAGCCCCAATCAAGCCCTGTTGCTGGCACTGGGCGCGGTGTTGTTGTGGGCCTCACTCAGCGCCTTGGGTGTGTCGCTGGCGCATGTGCCGCCTTTTCTACTCACTGGCCTGGGCTTGTTGGTAGGGGGCATCATGGCGCTGCCCATGAACGGCTTAAGGCTGAGCCACTGGCGTGTACCCCTGCCCTTGTTGGCACTGGGTATTTACGGCCTGTTTGGCTTTCACTTTTTACTGTTTTTGTCGTTGCGCCTGGCCCCACCAGTGATTACCAACCTCATCAATTACTTGTGGCCGCTGGGCATTGTGGTGATGGCACCGCTGTTTCTGCCCCGCGTGACCTGGCGCTGGTCTTTTGCAGCTGCGGGCTTGCTGGGCTTTTCCGGCGCTGGCTTGGCTATTTTGAGCGGTAGCAGCGGTCCAACGGCTGGCAACACAGACACGGTTTGGCTGGGCTATGCACTGGCACTGGGCTCGGCCTGGATTTGGGCCAGCTACTCACTATTAAGCAAACGCGCCACACAACTCACCACGGGTCACATTGGCACGTTTTGCATGTGCAGCGCTGGCCTGGCCTTGCTGTGCCATGCCTTACTAGAGCCTGCCACCAGCTTGTCTGTGGGTGACTTATGGCGTATTGCGCTGCTGGGCTTGGGGCCGCTGGGCGGATCGTTTTTTTTATGGAACATGGCCTTGCGCTTTGGTGATGCCAGGCGCATTGGCTTACTGGCATTTTTAACACCACTGTTGTCTACCGTGATGTTGTTGTGGCAACAAGGCCAGGCGCTGACGTGGCATATTGCGCTGGCAGCAGCGCTCATTGTGGCCGGTGCTTGGGTGGGGCACAAGGCGCAAGCCTAGGCCCCCACTGAACCAGCTTATTCAGGCTATCTGAATTACCTAACAGCCACCAACTCAGACGGCTGCTCGCTGGCCAACACTTGCTGTGCCCACGGCGCCAGTTTGACGGTGTTGGCGCGCAAGACTTGCTGCTTAACGGCCAGAATTTGCGTGGGTTGCATGGAAAAGCTGCGCAAGCCCATGCCCAATAGCAGCGCCGTAAACTGCGTATCACCGGCCATCTCGCCGCACACGCACACGCCCTTTCCCTGCGCGTTGCATGCCTCGATAACCTGCTGCATCAAGCCCAGCACTGCTGGGTGTAGTGGGTCGTACAAGTGGTTGACGGCCTCGTCTACCCGGTCCACCGCCAAGGTGTATTGAATCAAGTCGTTGGTGCCAATAGACAGGAAATCAAAATAACGCAAAAAGACTTGCGCCATCATCGCGGAAGCAGGCACCTCAATCATGGCCCCCAAGCGCACATGGCCATAGACATCGCCTTGCGCATCCAACTGCTCTTTGGCCCGCGCAATCAAGGCCAGGGTTTGCTTGATTTCGCTCACGTGCGCCAGCATGGGAATCAACAAGTCCACTTGCCCATGCGCGGCGGCGCGCAATATGGCGCGCAGTTGCACCAAAAACATAGCGGGCTCAGCCAGGCTCCAACGAATGGCACGCAAACCCAGTGCAGGGTTTAAGTGCTCATCGGCGCTACGCGTGCCACGCTCTAGTGGCTTGTCCGCACCAATGTCAATGGTGCGAATGGTGACCGGCATACCTTGCATGCCGTCAATGACCGCCTTGTAGGCGGCATATTGCTCGTCTTCGTCTGGCAGCTTGCTAAGGCCTTTGGCCAACCTGCCCATGAACAAAAACTCGGTCCTAAACAAACCCACGCCCACTGCACCAGCGGCCAGGGCTGCAACGCTGTCTTGCGGCAACTCAATATTGGCGAGCAATTCAATGCGTTGGCCGTCTAGCGTGATACTGGGCGTGTGACGCAAGCGACTCAGGCGCTCGCGCTCCAGCGTGGCCTGGCGTTGCTTGAACACATATTCTTCCAAGATGATGGGCGACGGGTCAACAATGACCACGCCCGCGTCACCATCTACCACCACCCAGTCGTCCTGCTTGATGAGTTGGCTGGCACTGCGAGCGCCTACTACGGCAGCAATATCAAGGCCGCGCGCCACAATGGCAGTGTGTGAAGTTTTGCCACCTACCTCGGTGATAAAACCATCAAACACGCTGTCTTTAAACTGCAGCAAGTCAGATGGCGACAAGTCTCTAGCTACCAAAACAAGCGGCGTGCGCTCAGCGTTTGGCTCGCGCGCCTGGGCCAACTGGCTGGCTTGCTTGGCCTGCTCCAGCAAAGACGCGCTCTCACCCGCCATGGCTGCCAACATGCGCTGCACGACTTGCTCAAGGTCTGCCTTGCGTTCACGCAAGTAGGGGTCTTCCATCTCGTCAAACTGGCGGGACACCACCTCCAACTGGGCAGTCAGCGCCCATTCAGCGTTGTAGCGCCGCTCAACAATCCACTCACGCACACCATGTGCAATGGTGTCGTCTTGCAGCAGCATGAGGTGCACATCCAACAGCGCCGTCAGCTCGCCGGGCGCGTCTGTAGCGGGCAAACCGCTCAGGCGCTGCTGCACTTGTTCAATTTCGCTGACCACGGCGTCACGCGCTTTGGCCATGCGCTGCAACTCTGCCGTAATTTGATCTGGATCGACAAAGTAGTGGGCCACGTCCATGCGCCCAGCCGAGACCAGCACGGCCCGCCCCACCACTATGCCGCGGGAAACCGCTTGGCCGTGAATGGAAAAGCTCACTCGCCTTCTCCAAACTTGTCGTTAATCAGCGCGAGCAATGCGTCCATGGCCACAGCTTCGTCGGCGCCGTCGGTCTCAATCTCAACCTCTGCGCCCAAGCCAGCGGCCAACATCATCACGCCCATGATGCTTTTGGCATTGATGCGCCTGGCGTTGCGCGTCATCCATACGTCGCACGTGAATGAGCCCGCCAATTTGGTGAGCTTGGCGGAGGCACGCGCATGCAGGCCAAGCTTGTTGCTGATGGTGATGGTCTTGCGAATCATGGGCTCGTTGGAGTTTGTTTTAGGGGGTCGTTGGCACCACAGGCACGATACCCTGGGTGCCACCGGCTACGGCTTTAAGCACCAGCTGATCCACGGGTTGGTCGCGGTAGCACAGCGCGCGCAACAGCATGGGCAGGTTCACTCCCGCCAGAACACGACACCCCTCATGAGCGGCCAAGCGCGTGGCCACATTGGCAGGCGTGGCACCAAAAACATCGGTGAGCACCAACGCCTCACCCGCTGGAGGCAGCATGGCTTTTGCCTGCGCCAGCAACGCATCTACTTGGTCTGTGGCGGGTACATCAAGCACCTGCACGCAGTGCACATCCTCTGGAAACACATGTGCTGCACAACTGCGCAAAGCGCTGGCCAGCGGTGCATGGGCGATGACAAGAATGGTAGTCATAGGCCACCATTATCTGCGTGTTGCGCTGCCGCGTTGCCACGTCCTTGGCTGGGTGGGCAAGCTACCATGCCAAGCCCTGCCAAAACTCAGCCCGCTGCGCCTCGGCAAAACTGCCGCCGTAAATAGCCAGTTGCACCACGCTGGGGCCGCGCTGCGCCATGCCTATGTCAACCGCAATCGTTTGACCATCATGACGTTTGCCTTGAAGACGGTAACGTTTGGCAAGTGCCGCGCCTTTGACTGACCAGATGGGCAGTTGTGCCTGCTCGGCGATGGCCTGCCGCTCCTGGGCTTGCGCACCGGCCATGCTGGCGCTTAGCCAACGCTGCATAGCTGCATTGACATCCTGCCCTGGCGGGATATTGAGCCACGACAAAGCGTAAGTCACGTCGCCCACATCACAGGCTTGCATGTGCAGCGTGATCATGGCCTGCCCCTCTAGCAGCGGCACCTCGCGGGTGGAATACTCGGGCTTGCATGGCACCAAGGCCTGCGCGCCTACGCTGTCTAAGCTCAGCGTGCGCCAGTTGTAGGTGGGGCTGCACGCTGCCAGCGCGACAGCTATAACTGCGGCAAACGCAATGCGGCGCATGAAATTGCGCACAATAGCGGTATGACTATGTTCAATTCGTCTCATGCACTGGATGGTATCCGGGTTCTTGACCTATCGCGCGTCTTGGCTGGGCCTTGGTGCACACAAAATTTGGGTGACCTAGGCGCCGACGTCATCAAGGTTGAGCGCCCAGGCAAAGGTGATGACACGCGCGGCTGGGGCCCTCCGTTTCTACCAGACAACCAAGGCGCAGACACCGACCAGGCCGCCTACTACCTTGGCACCAACCGCAACAAGCGCGCCATTGCCTGCGACATCGCCACCGAACAAGGGCAAGCACTGATCAAGCAGCTGGTGCAGCACTGCCACATTTTTGTTGAAAACTTCAAAGTGGGCGACATGGCGCGTTATGGCTTGGACTACAACAGCCTCAAGGCCGTCAACCCTGCGCTGGTTTATTGCTCCATTACAGGCTTTGGACAAGACGGCCCCTACAAAGACCGTGCAGGCTACGACTACGCCATACAAGGTATGGGCGGGCTCATGAGCCTAACCGGCGAGCGCGACGACTTGCCCGGTGGCGGCCCCCAAAAAGTAGGCGTTGCCGTAGCGGACTTGTTTACAGGCATGTACGCCACAGTAGGCATATTGGCCGCGCTACGCCACGCCGAGGCCACAGGCACTGGCCAGTACATAGACATGGCCTTGCTGGATACCCAAGTGGCCATGTTGGCAAACTTGGGGGCCAACTACCTGGTATCTGGCCAACACACAGGCAAAGTGCCAGGGCGTGCTGGTAACGCGCACATCAACATAGTGCCCTACCAGGTATTTGAATGCGCTCCCGAAAACGGCAATGCACAACACATGATTGTGGCTGTTGGCAACGACCACCAATTTGCCAAATTTTGCAAGGTGTTGGCCCACACCACAGGCCAAAGCGTGGACTGGGCTGCAGATCCACGCTTTGCCACCAACGCCAACCGCGTGCGCAACCGTCATGATTTGGTGCCACATATTGCCAGCATCATGGCCGCACACAGCAAGACACACTGGCTCAACGCCCTGGAAGCGGCGCAAGTACCGTGCGGCCCTATCAACGGCTTGGACGAAGTATTTGACGACGCGCAAGTAAAAGCCCGCGGTATGGTGCAACACTGGCAGCATGCACTCAATGGCGATGTGGCCTTGGTGGCCAGCCCGCTAAAGCTCAGCGAAACACCTGTTACACAACGGCACGCGCCGCCCACACTGGGACAGCACACCAGCGAAGTGCTGCATGAACTATTAAACATGACACCTGACCAATTGACAGACTTGCGCAGTAAAGGCGTTATTGCATAGCGCGTGATGGCTCAAAACGCACTACTTTAGAAGGGCTCTTTTATGAACTTAACCCTCGCCACCTCAATGACACGCCAAGCAGCCATGGCCGTGCGTGCAGGCCAGCCACTGGTTGTCATGACCAGCTTACCCGGCTGCCCTTACTGCGACTTGGTGCGAGATCACCACCTGGCACCCATGTCTGCGTCGGGTGAAGTGGTGGCCGTGCAACTCAACATCACTGACGGTGTTACGCGCATTGACGACTTTGACGGTGTTGCGCGCACCGCCAAGGCCATATCCAAGCGCTGGGATGCACGCTTTGCGCCCACACTGCTGTTTTTTAACGCGCAAGGCACAGAAATTGCCGAACGCATTGTGGGCGTTGCTGTGCCAGACTTTTTTGGTGCCTACTTGCAACAGCGCCTTGACACTGCCAAGGCCAGCCTGGCGGCGCAAAGCTGAGCGCGGCCTGCTGCGGCCAGGCCCAGCGCTTAATGCACCTGTTTCAGGTGCTGGTCCTGCCCATGAGCGGTAAGCAATAGCTTGGGTAGGCGAACTTTTTCAAACACCCAGAATCCACTTAAGGTGCGTAATTGTTTAGCAGCCAGCACCGCACCAGAATGGCACACCTTGCTGTCATGCCGCCGTTGCCTGCGGCTCACCATAACGGTGGGCAAATGCGGCAACAAGCTCTAAAAGCCACTCAACCGGGCGCGCGAGCGTGGTTAAACTGCCTTCTGTGCACGCTGGTGCTCCCCCATATTGATTGTTGTAGGCTTTGTTGTGCCATGTTGCTTTTTTTTACAAACACGATGACGACGCAATGGCGTCGCATGTCACTGGTAGCTGCCTTAGCTTTTGCCAGCCTGTTGGCAGGTTGCGCCGGCAACACCCAGGCGCCGCAGTCGCGATTTGTTTTGCTAGACGGCAGTGCCGTGCAAACCAGCGACTTTGCAGGCAAGGTGCTGCTGGTGAATTTTTGGGCCACCAGTTGCACCAGCTGCGTGGCCGAAATGCCTGAACTCATCGCCACGCACAACGCCTATGCGAACCAAGGCTTTGACACTTTGGCCGTGGCTATGGACTACGACCCACCCGCTTATGTGGTGAACTTTGCGCAAACACGCCAGCTGCCTTTTAAGGTGGCTTTAGACAACACCGGCGCCAACGCCAAAGAGTGGGGTGACGTAAAGCTCACGCCCACAACATTTATTGTTAACAAGCGCGGCGAAATCGTTAAGCGCTACGTAGGCATGCCCGACTTTGCCGCCTTGCACAGACTGATAGAAAAACTGCTGGCCGAAGCTTAATTGCGGTAGCTGTCGTGACAAGCCTTACAGGTTTTGGCGGTGGCACCAAAGGCTTGTTTGATCTGGTTCAGGTTGCCCGTTTGGGTCGCTTTTGCAAGCTCGCCCGCCGCCGCTGTCAAACGTTTTGCTCCTTGGTCAAAATCGGTTTTTTCCAGCCACACTTCCATTTTGGCGTCCGACTTGATGTCCTCTGTTTCCGGGCCAAAACCTGACCATGGCAGCGCGCTGACAGCCGCCACAACGCTGGCGTCTGCTTTGGCTTTGGCGGCGTCAAAAGGTGCTTTACCACTGACCATGGCGCCTAAACTCGCAAAGTGTTTGCCCATAACGGTAAAGGCGGCCTGACGGTATTTGACCGCATGCTCGGCATTTTTAAACTGCGCCCAAGCGGG
Source organism: Comamonadaceae bacterium M7527 (assembly GCA_021044545.1). Lineage (NCBI taxonomy): Bacteria > Pseudomonadati > Pseudomonadota > Betaproteobacteria > Burkholderiales > Comamonadaceae > Comamonadaceae bacterium M7527. Next base: position 1,906,253 of record CP087990.1, on the reverse strand, counting down.
TGCTGTGCTGGCCACGCCCAGCGCCAGCGACACAATAATGGCACGTGTTGACATCATGATTTTCCCTTTCATTGATTAAACCCAAACCAAGCCTTAGTGCTTGGCTTCATACTATCTTGACACAGCTTTGTTACGCTCAACCCGGTTTTTTATTACCAATTTATAAAGCTGTTGCAATCAATGGCCTTTCATTTTGGAGTTTTGTTATGTCGTTCAAACACCGAGTGTGGGACTTGCCCACACGCGTCTTTCACTGGGCATTGGCCATCAGCGTTACCGGGCTTTTCATCAGCGGCAACGTAGGCGGCAATGCAATGGTGTGGCATATGCGCCTGGGCTATGTGGTCGCGAGCTTGCTGTTGTTTCGGGTAGCTTGGGGGTTTGTGGGCGGCTATTGGTCACGGTTTGCACAGCTGCGGCTGGCGCCTCGCGCTTTGCTGGCCTATGTGCGCGGGCAAGGCGCTGACCAGCCACAAGACCACCTTGGCCACAGTCCAAGTGGCTCTTGGTCTGTGGTGGCTTTGCTGTGCCTGCTCTGTGCTCAAGTCACTACAGGCTTGTTCAGCGACGACGATATTTTCACGGCAGGGCCGCTGGCCGCACATGCTTCAAGTGACGTCGTGTCTAGCGCCACGTTTTATCACACTGGACCAGGCAAGTTGGCCGTCGTTTTGCTGGTGCTCGCCCACATCGCAGCCATTTGGTTTTATGCCAAAAAGAAAAATCGCAACCTCGTACCAGCCATGGTGCACGGCGACCACGAGGGCGTTGTTGCCGTCAACGCGCCGACTTCAGCTGATGGTCTGACACATGCCTTGTTTGGGCTTTTGGTCTGGTTGGCGTGTGCCAGTGCGGTGGCATGGATGGTCAACACCTTAGGCTAAATGTATTGCAACGCTGCTGCGTGATGCTTGCACGCTATCATTGCCCAACATGACTGACCTTCTACCAAGTCCACACATAGACGTTCGCACCGTTTCACAGCCAGATGAGATAACGGCGGCCAGAGCGCTGATGGCGCAATACGGCGACAGCTTGTCGGTTGATTTGGGCTTTCAAGACTTTGAACAAGAACTGGCCAACCTCCCGGGTGAATACGCGTCGCCTAACGGCGCATTACTCGTGGCATTTGTTGATGGCGTGGCAGCTGGCTGTTGCGCATTCAGGCCACTGCCCGATGTGGACTACGCCAATGCATGCGAAATGAAACGCCTATTTGTGACCAAAGCGTTTAGAGGCTTTGGCCTGGGCGAGCAACTAATAGCGCAGTGCATGGTGGAGGCCAGAGCTGCTGGCTACATGCATATTTTGTTGGACGTTCTTGAAGAGTTTGAAACCGCGCGGCATTTGTATGCCAACGCAGGTTTCATTGAGGTGCCACCCTACTACTACAGCCCCATTGCCGGCTCGCAGTATCTGATGGCTCAGCTCTAACAGGCTTTATGGCTTAGGCCTTGGCTTGCGCGAGCAAGGTGGCCGCGTCGCTTACCTCAAACTTGCCTGGTGCTTCAACGTTTAGCGTGACGACCACGCCGTCTTTCACCAACATAGAGTAACGGTTGCTGCGCAGGCCCAAGCCCTTGCCATGGAGGTCCAGTGTTAGACCGACGGCTTTGGCAAACTCGGCGTCGCCGTCGCCCAGCATGCGCACCTTGCCGGCTGTGTCTTGCTCACGTCCCCATGCACCCATTACAAATGCATCGTTGACGCTCAGACACCAGATTTCATCGACGCCCGCGTCTTTGAAGTCTTGCGCGTGGTCGCGGTAGCCTGGCACGTGACGGGCCGAGCAGGTAGGCGTGAATGCGCCTGGCAGGGCAAACACAGCAATGGTTTTGCCTTTGGCAGCATCCAGGCTGTTCACCGGGTTTGGACCCACACTGCAGCCATTACCCTCAACCTCTACGTACTCCATGAGCGTGACCGCTGGTATTGTTTCGCCGACTTGAATCATTGTTATCTCCACAATTTACGGGCCTAAGCCCCATTAAAAATCTGTGTCACATGCAATGCACAGCATTGTATGAGACCAAAAAAAAGCGACTCACGCATGAGTCGCTCTTTTTAAGCTTGATGCCCATGTGGGCAAACAAACTTAAACCAGTTCTGCCTTCTGAACCAAGCGGGTCGCTACCCAGTTCTTGGTTTTTGAAAGCGGACGGCTTTCTGTGATTTCAATCACATCGCCCAGTTGGTACTGGTTGTCTTCGTCGTGCGCGTGGTACTTGCTAGACAGCGATACGATTTTGCCGTACAGCTCGTGCTTAACGCGACGCTCAACCAAAACCGTTACGGTTTTAGCGCGCTTGTCGCTGACCACTTTACCGACCAAGGTGCGATTACGGGTTGTTGTTGCTTCCGTCATGTGTTCGCTCCTCACTTGGCAGCCAGCTTCTCGGCCAAAATAGTTTTGGCACGAGCGATGGCGCGTCGTGTGCTGCTCATTGAAGCAGTGTTGGTAAGTTGTTGGGTGCCTTTTTGCATGCGCAAGCCGAAATGGGCTTTTTGCAATGCCTTGACTTCGGCTTTCACGCCGTCGACGTCTTTTTGGCGCAGATCAGTAGTATTCATTATTCTTTCTCCTTACTGGCCAAGCATACGCGTGACGAAGGTGGTGCGCAAAGGCAACTTGGCGGCAGCCAAAGTAAACGCTTCACGAGCCAACGCCTCAGGCACACCCACGATTTCGTACAGTACTTTACCTGGCTGAATTTCAGCCACGTAGTACTCCACGCTACCCTTACCGTTACCCATACGAACCTCTGCAGGCTTGTTTGAGATTGGCTTGTCTGGGAATACACGAATCCAGATACGACCACCACGTTTGATGTGACGGTTGATGGCACGACGAGCAGACTCGATTTGACGAGCTGTTAAACGACCGCGGTCGATAGACTTCAGACCGAAGTCACCGAACGCCACGGAGTTGCCAGTAGTGGCAATACCCGTGTTGCGGCCTTTTTGCTCTTTACGATATTTGCGACGAGCAGGTTGCAGCATGTTTATTCTCCTTTGCCGTCCGCAGGTGCTGCTGCGGGCGCGGCCTTGCGAACGCGCTTAACGGCTGGTTTAGCTTCACCACCATCAGTGGCTTCAGCAGGCTTGTCACTGCCATCGGCTGGCGCAGCATTGCTGCCGGCTGGACGACGGGCACCGCGTGCAGGACGTGCACCTGGGCGATCGCCATCACGGCGAGGGCCGCGGGGGCGACGTTCTTCTTCACGTGGCTCAGCAGCTACTGGCGCGTCGTTGCGGCCCAAGGTATCACCCTTGTAAACCCACACTTTCACGCCAATGATGCCGTAAGTGGTCTTGGCTTCAGAGGTGCCGTAATCGATGTCAGCACGCATGGTGTGCAAAGGCACTCGGCCTTCACGGTACCACTCGGTACGTGCAATTTCGATACCATTCAAACGGCCTGCAGACATGATCTTGATGCCTTGGGCACCCATACGCATGGCGTTTTGCATGGCACGCTTCATGGCGCGACGGAACATGATGCGCTTTTCGAGCTGCTGGGTGATGCTGTCTGCGATCAACTTGGCATCGATTTCAGGCTTGCGCACTTCTTCGATGTTGACGGCAACCGGCACGCCCAACTTGTCGGTCAGCTCTTTCTTGAGCTTCTCGATGTCTTCACCTTTTTTACCAATCACCACGCCTGGACGTGCTGAAAAGATGGTGATACGAGCGTTCTTTGCGGGACGCTCGATAAGAACACGAGACACTGACGCGTTCTTCAGCTTGACCTTCAGGTACTCGCGTACTTTGATGTCTTCAGCCAGCATGCCAGCGAAGTCTTTGTTGCTGGCGTACCAGCGGCTAGCCCAGTTACGAGAAACCGCCAAGCGGAATCCGGTAGGGTTGATTTTTTGACCCATATATTTAGACCTCTCAGTTGCCAACCGTCACATAAATGTGACAGGTGGGTTTGCTGATTCGGTTGCCGCGGCCTTTTGCACGGGCCGTGAACCGCTTAAGCGTGGTGCCTTGCTCGACGTAGATGGTTTTGACGCGTAATTCGTCAATATCAGCACCGTCGTTGTGCTCGGCATTTGCAATTGCAGATTCCAAGGCTTTTTTAATGATGTCAGCAGCTTTTTTCTGCGTGAACGCCAGCGTGTTGAGCGCCTGATCGACTTTTTTGCCGCGAATGAGGTCGGCAACCAGTCGTCCTTTGTCAACAGACAAACGCACGCCGCGAACGATAGAGCGGGTTTCCATGGTTATTCCTTACTTCTTCGCTTTTTTATCGGCCGGGTGGCCTTTAAAAGTGCGTGTCAGGGAGAACTCCCCGAGTTTGTGACCGACCATCTGTTCGGTTACATACACGGGCACGTGTTGGCGGCCGTTGTGCACAGCAATCGTCATGCCGATGAAATCGGGCAGGATTGTTGAGCGACGTGACCAGGTTTTCACAGGCTTTTTGTCCTTGGTAGACACAGCTTTGTCTACCTTAGCCAGCAAGTGATGGTCCACGAATGGGCCTTTTTTGAGTGAGCGAGTCATTTCAATAACCCTTTACTTCTTGCGACGCGAAACGATCATGTTCTGCGTGCGACGGTTATTACGTGTGCGGTAGCCCTTGGTCATGTTGCCCCATGGGTCAACAGGCACCCGGCCTTCACCAGTTCGGCCTTCACCACCACCATGCGGGTGATCGATTGGGTTCATGGCCACACCACGGACGGTTGGGCGAATACCCTTCCAGCGAGTGGCACCAGCTTTACCCAAACGACGCAGGCTGTGCTCTGAGTTGCCAACTTCACCAATGGTGGCGCGGCACTCAATGCGCACCTTGCGCACTTCACCAGAGCGCAGGCGAACCTGAGCGTACAAGCCTTCACGAGCCATCAGCACAGCAGAAGCACCGGCGGTACGCGCAATTTGCGCGCCCTTGCCAACTTGCAACTCAATACAGTGAATGGTTGAACCCACTGGGATGTTGCGAATAGGCAAGGTGTTACCAGCGCGGATAGGCGCCTCTGAGCCAGACATCAGTTGCGCGCCAGCCTCAACGCCACGCGGGGCGATGATGTAGCGACGCTCGCCGTCTGCATAGCACACCAAGGCGATATGCGCTGAGCGGTTGGGATCGTATTCAATACGCTCAACCTTGGCAGGGATACCATCTTTGTTACGCAAAAAGTCAACAACGCGGTAGTGATGCTTATGGCCGCCACCTTTGTGGCGCACAGTGATGTGACCGTTGTTGTTACGACCAGCTTTTTGGTGCTGGGGCTCCAACAATGGCGCGAAGCCTTCACCCTTGTGCAGGTGGTCGCGCGAAATGCGTATGGCATGACGACGGCCTGCGGAGGTTGGTTTTGTCTTTAGTACTGCCATGATTAAGCCTCCCCGCCCAAGTTGAGTTCTTGGCCAGGCTGCAATGTCACAAACGCCTTGCGGGTGTGATCACGGCGACCAGTGGACTTGCCAAAGCGCTTGGTTTTGCCCTTTTGATTGGCCACAGCAACAGCTTTAACCTGAACTTTGAATAACAACTCAACAGCGGCCTTGATTTCTGGCTTGCTGGCGTCACGCAACACTTTAAACATCACAGTGTTGGACTTTTCAGCCACCATGGTTGCCTTTTCAGACACGATGGGAGCGACCAACAACTGCATCAAGCGACCTTCGTCGTATTTAGCCTGAACGGTGCTCATGCGAACATCTCCTGCAGTTTGGCTACAGCGGCCTTGGTCACGATGACTTTACGGTAGTGCACCAATGACAAAGGATCTGCGTAGCGTGGCTCAACGACCAACACGTTGGGCAGGTTGCGTGAGGCGAGGTATAGGTTCTCGTCAACCTCGTCTGCAATCACCAGCACCGACTTGAGGTTCATGGCCTTGAATTTGTCAGCCAAAACCTTGGTTTTTGGCGAATCCAATTTCATGGACTCAACCACTGACAAACGACCATCGCGCACCAATTGCGAGAAGATAGAAGCCATACCGGCGCGATACATCTTCTTGTTTACCTTGTGGCTGAAGTTCTCATCTGGGCTATTTGGGAAAGCGCGACCGCCTCCACGCCAGATGGGAGATGAAGTCATACCAGCACGTGCACGGCCTGTGCCCTTTTGCTTGAATGGCTTCTTGGTGGAGTGATTCACAGTATCACGACCCTTTTGAGCGCGTGTACCTTGACGTGCATTGGCCTGGTAAGCCACCACGATTTGGTGAATCAATGATTCGTTGTAGTCACGACCGAATACGGTGTCCAGTACGTCAAATTGTGACGCGGCTTGACCCTGGTCATTCAGGAGTTCGACTTGCATCAGTTCGCTCCTTTGCTAGCGACTTTCACGGTGGGACGAACGGTTACGAAACCGCCTGGCGCACCGGGAATAGAGCCTTTGATGAGTAACAGCTGGCGAGCTTCATCGATACGCACTACATCCAAATTTTGGGTAGTTACGGTCGCGTCGCCCAAATGGCCGGACATTTTCTTACCTGGGAAAATGCGACCTGGGTCTTGCGCCATACCGATAGAGCCAGGCACGTTGTGCGAACGGCTGTTACCGTGCGATGCGCGCTGCGATGAGAAGTTGTGGCGCTTGATGGTACCGGCAAAGCCTTTACCAATAGAAGTGCCCTGAACATCCACCTTCTGACCTGCGGCGAACACGGCTGTTACAGCAACAGTAGCGCCGGCGGCGTACTGAGCTGCCACATCGGCTGCTACTCGGAATTCTTTGGTGATTTCGCCGGCTTCTACGCCAGCTTTGGCCAAATGGCCAGCTTGAGGCTTGCTGACACGTGATGCACGGCGCTTGCCGAACGTCACCTGCAAGGCATCGTAGCCGTCAGTTGCTTGGGTTTTTACTTGCGCCACACGGTTGTCAGACACATCGACCACCGTGACGGGCACTGAATCGCCGTCATCGGTGAACAAGCGTGTCATGCCCACCTTGCGACCCAACAACCCTAGGGAGTTGCTAAGACTCATTATTTTCTCCGTTCCCGACTTCAATTGGCCGGGGCTGATTAAGACATCTCCGGGCCAGCACAGTGCGCCTTACGGTTTACCCGCCAAGCGCACAACACCAGCCTTGGATGCAATGACTGAACTACGCAAATTTTGCGCAGCCTTCCATTATAGACACCCTTACACCATCAGTGCAAGGGTTTTCCACAATTATTGCAATTTGATCTCTACGTCCACGCCTGCTGGCAAATCCAACTTCATCAACGCATCAACGGTTTTGTCGGTAGGGTCGACAATATCCATCAAACGCTGGTGCGTACGGATTTCCAACTGGTCTCGGCTGGCCTTGTTCACGTGTGGTGAACGCAGAATATCGAAACGCTTCATGCGCGTGGGCAGGGGCACGGGTCCCTTGACAATGGCACCGGTACGCTTGGCGGTTTCAACAATCTCGGCAGCGGATGCGTCGATCAGTTTGTAATCAAATGCCTTGAGGCGAATGCGAATTTTTTGCTTTGACATAACTTTGTTCTCTTGAGGATGATTGAATATGACACTGGCAAGCCGCCGTCACCCTGTTGGGCAAAAGCGACATGCCGCCTCAAAAAAACTTAAGCAATGATCTTTGCAACCACACCCGCGCCAACGGTACGGCCGCCTTCGCGAATCGCGAAACGCAAGCCTTCTTCCATGGCGATTGGGGCCAACAAGGTCACTTCAATTGACACGTTGTCACCTGGCATCACCATCTCTTTGCCTTCTGGCAATTTGATAGAGCCGGTCACGTCTGTCGTGCGGAAGTAAAACTGTGGGCGGTAGTTGCTGAAGAATGGTGTGTGACGACCACCTTCGTCTTTGGACAACACGTAGATCTCGCCTGTGAAGTGTGAGTGTGGCTTGATAGAGCCTGGCTTGCACAGCACTTGGCCGCGCTCAACTTCTTCACGCTTGGTGCCGCGCAACAAGATACCCACGTTGTCACCCGCTTGACCCTGGTCCAGCAACTTGCGGAACATCTCAACGCCTGTACAGGTGGTCTTCAAGGTGTCGTTGATACCAACGATCTCGATTTCTTCGCCCACTTTGACAATGCCGCGCTCGATACGGCCTGTTACAACCGTGCCGCGACCTGAGATAGAGAATACGTCTTCCACTGGCATCAGGAATGCGCCGTCCACAGCACGCTCTGGTGTTGGGATGTAGCTGTCCAAAGCAGCTGCCAGCTTCATGATGGCTTCTTCGCCCAATGGGCCCTTGTCGCCTTCTACGGCCAGCTTGGCTGAGCCCTGGATGATGGGGGTGTCGTCGCCTGGGAAGTCGTACTTGGACAACAGCTCGCGCACTTCCATTTCGACCAGTTCCAACAACTCGGCGTCGTCAACCATGTCGCACTTGTTCAGGAACACCACGATGTAAGGCACACCAACCTGGCGGGCCAACAAGATGTGCTCACGTGTTTGTGGCATGGGGCCGTCTGCAGCTGAACACACCAAAATGGCGCCGTCCATCTGGGCAGCACCCGTAATCATGTTCTTCACGTAGTCAGCGTGGCCTGGGCAGTCCACGTGTGCGTAGTGACGCGTCTCGGTCTCGTACTCAACGTGAGCAGTGTTGATGGTGATGCCGCGCGCTTTTTCTTCAGGTGCGCCGTCAATATCTGCGTAGCCTTTGGCCTCGCCACCGAACTTTTGTGACAACACGGTCGTGATCGCCGCTGTCAATGTGGTTTTACCGTGGTCAACGTGACCAATGGTGCCCACGTTGACGTGGGGCTTGGTACGTTCGAATTTACTTTTTGCCATTTTGATACTCCAAAAAAGAACATGCCCGTGTACAGGTTTTACGTCTGCACATCATTGCTGATTCACCTCGCACGGGCACAAGGTGGCATGACATCGCAGACCAGAAAAAAGACGCCCACCGCCTAAACGGTGGGCGCTACAAAAGATTACTTGGCACGTGAAGCCATGATGGCTTCAGACACATTACGCGGTGCTTCCGAGTAGTGCTTGAACTCCATGGAGTAGGTTGCACGACCCTGTGTGGCAGAACGCAGTGATGTGGAGTAGCCAAACATTTCAGACAGTGGCACTTCAGCGCGAATCGCCTTGCCGCCGCCCACCATGTCTTCCATGCCCTGAACCATGCCGCGGCGTGAGGACAAGTCGCCCATCACGTTACCGGCGTAGTCTTCTGGTGTTTCCACTTCCACAGCCATCATTGGCTCCAAAATAACCGGACCGGCCTTGCGGCAACCGTCTTTGAAGCCCATGATCGCGGCCATCTTGAAGGCCATCTCGCTTGAGTCAACGTCGTGGTAGGAGCCAAAGTGCAGTGTGACTTTAACGTCCACAACAGGGTAGCCAGCCAACACACCAGTTGTCAGCGCCTCGATCACGCCCTTTTCAACCGCTGGGATGTATTCGCGAGGAACAACACCACCCTTGATCGCGTCAACAAACTCAAAGCCCTTGCCCATTTCGTTGGGCTCGATCTTGAACACAACGTGGCCATACTGACCCTTACCACCAGACTGGCGAACAAACTTGCCGCTGCTTCGTCTACCACTTTGCGAATGGTCTCTCGGTAGGCCACCTGTGGCTTGCCTACGTTGGCTTCAACGCCAAACTCGCGCTTCATGCGGTCAACCAAAATTTCCAAGTGCAACTCGCCCATACCGGCAATGATGGTCTGGCCTGACTCTTCGTCGGTGCGCACGCGGAAAGAAGGATCTTCTGCCGCCAAACGCTGCAAAGCGATACCCATTTTTTCTTGGTCGACTTTGGTCTTTGGCTCAACCGCCTGCGCAATCACGGGCTCTGGGAACACCATGCGCTCCAGGGTCACGATGGCGTCCTGGTCACACAAGGTGTCGCCTGTGGTCACGTCTTTTAAGCCCACACAAGCGGCGATGTCGCCGGCGCGAATTTCTTCGACTTCTTCACGGTTGTTGGCATGCATTTGCACGATACGACCGATACGCTCTTTTTTACCCTTAACCGGGTTGTAAACAGAGTCGCCTTTTTTCAGCACGCCTGAGTACACGCGCACGAAAGTCAGCTGACCAACGTAGGGGTCGGTCATCAACTTAAACGCCAAGCCGGAGAACTTCTCTTCGTCGTCAGCCTTGCGGATCACGTCTTTTTCGTCGTCGTCAATACCGCTAACAGGTGGCACCTCTGTAGGTGCTGGCATCAAGTCCAACACGGCGTCCAGCATGCGCTGAACACCCTTGTTCTTGAAGGCTGTACCGCACAACATAGGCTGGATTTCAGTCGCCAATGTGCGAACACGCAAGCCTTCTGTGATTTCGGCTTCAGACAAATCACCTTCTTCAAGGTATTTGTTCATCAGCTCTTCAGATGCTTCCGCCGCGGCTTCAACCATGTTTTCACGCCATTTGGCAGCTTCTGCCTTGAGCTCTTCAGGCACGTCAACGTAGTCGAACTTCATGCCGTGTGAAGCCTCGTCCCACAAAATGGCCTTGTTTTTGGCCAGGTCAACCACGCCCTTAAAGCCTTCTTCAGCGCCAATTGGGATCACGATTGGCACTGGGTTGGCCTTTAAGCGCAGCTTCATTTGGTCGTAGACCTTGAAGAAGTTGGCACCTGTGCGGTCCATTTTGTTCACAAAGGCCAAACGTGGCACTTTGTACTTGTTGGCCTGACGCCATACGGTTTCAGACTGTGGCTGCACACCACCCACCGCACAGTAAACCATGCAAGCGCCGTCCAGCACGCGCATGGAGCGCTCAACTTCAATGGTGAAGTCAACGTGTCCAGGTGTGTCAATGATGTTGATGCGGTGCTCTGGGCGTGAGTTATCCATACCCTTCCAGAAGCAAGTCGTTGCCGCTGAGGTAATGGTAATGCCGCGCTCTTGCTCTTGCTCCATCCAGTCCATGGTGGCAGCGCCGTCGTGCACCTCACCAATTTTGTGGTTCACACCGGTGTAGAACAAAATCCGCTCAGTGGTAGTCGTTTTACCCGCATCAATGTGGGCCGAAATACCGATGTTGCGGTAGCGATTAAGTGGCGTAGTACGTGCCATGAAAACAACTCCGAAGAACAACCAAGCCCGCGCATGGCGGGCCTGGTGAATTTAAAAAATAAACCGTTTGATCGATTAGAAACGGAAGTGGCTGAACGCCTTGTTGGCTTCGGCCATGCGGTGCACTTCGTCACGCTTCTTCATGGCGCCACCACGGCCTTCTGTGGCCTCAAGCAGCTCATTGCCCAGGCGCAAAGCCATAGACTTTTCGCTGCGCTTTTTAGCCGCTTCCTTGACCCAACGCATGGCCAAAGCCAAGCGACGCACAGGGCGCACTTCAACTGGCACCTGGTAGTTTGCACCACCCACGCGACGGGACTTGACCTCAACAACAGGCTTCACGTTGTTGATAGCCACGTTGAACAACTCCAGCACGTCTGGGTTGCCTGACTTCTTTTCCATGTGGTCAAGCGCACCATAAATGATGCGCTCAGCGACCGCTTTTTTGCCACCTTGCATGATGACGTTCATAAATTTGGCCAGCTCTACGTTTCCGTATTTTGGATCTGGCGTGATTTCACGTTTAGGGACTTCGCGACGACGTGGCATTGATTCACCTCTTATTGCTTCAGTTGACCGGAGCTTTGACACCCAGGCCGCGAGAACTATGTTGAATTCTCACTTACTCGACCCGCCCGCACAATTGCTGGGTTTTGGGTCACTACGCTGTGTCTGCAGCCATGCAGAACAGCACCTACTGTCAAAAATTACTTGGCTTTTGGCTTTTTCGCACCGTACTTGGAGCGTGACTGCTTGCGATCTTTCACGCCTTGCAAGTCAAGAGAGCCACGAACGATGTGGTAACGCACACCTGGCAAGTCTTTTACACGACCACCACGAACGAGAACAACGCTGTGCTCTTGCAAGTTGTGGCCTTCACCGCCGATGTATGAGATCACCTCAAAACCGTTGGTCAGGCGCACTTTGGCAACCTTACGCAAAGCGGAGTTAGGCTTTTTCGGTGTTGTGGTGTACACACGGGTACATACACCGCGCCTTTGGGCAGTTTTCCATCGCGGGGCTTTTGGACTTGATCTGTTCGACCGTCCGCCCGTGACGCACGAGTTGGTTGATAGTTGGCATGAAACGTCCCTAAACGTCAGAAATTCAAAAAACATACAGCAGCCATTCACCAATTGAAGGCTGCTGTTTATCTGTACCCAAACACGATGCAAGCGCGAACGGGCACCTCCCGCATCACTGCGAAAAGCCCACGACTATAGCACCAAAGCGCAGCACTGCGCAACTGTGGGCGGTAAGTACCTGAAAAGCGACACTTTTTTGGGTGGCCTGCGCGCGTTGCCAAGCCTTACTCGGTCCACAACAACAAGGTGTCCCACAAACGGCCCATGAGACCCGCCTGTGCCACAGGTTGCAGCACTTGTAGCGGGTAGGTTGCCACGACAGTGCCGTCCTTGAGCGTGATGGCAAGCTCACCCACCGACTGGCCAGCCGCCAGGGGAGCTGATAGGGGCGTATCGAGCTTGGTGGTGGCTTGCACGCCAGCCCCCAATCCGCGCGGCACAGACACCACCACGCCGCCGGGCACGCCGACCTGGGCAAGCTGCTGGTCGCCCTTCCACACACGCGGCTGCACCACCGCCTTGCCCGGCTCACTGATGCGCACCGTATCAAAACTGGTGTAACCCCAATTGAGCAGCTTTTGGCTTTCGGTAGCGCGGGCAGACGAGCTGTCAGCACCCAGCACTACAGACAACAAGCGGCGCTCGCCACCCAGGCCTGGAACGGGGCGGCTGGCCGTTGCAACCAGGCAATAGCCCGCAGCGCTGGTATGGCCTGTTTTCAAGCCATCAACGCTAGGGTCTCTGAACAACAGCAGGTTGCGGTTGGTGTCATTGGCTTTGGGGGTGCCGGGGTAGCGGTAATGCTTGATGGCGTACAAACCCACGTACTCAGGGAAGTCTTGCATCAAGCGCGTCGCCAGCTTGGCCAAGTCACGCGCCGTGGTCGTGTGGCCATCGGCTGTCAAACCTTCCGGGTTGCGGTAGCCGGTGCCCGCCAGACCCAACACCTTGGCCTGGCTGTTCATCATGGACACAAACTGCTCAACCGAGCCACCCACACCCTCAGCCAGCACAGTGGTCGCGTCGTTGCCAGACTGCACAATCATGCCCTTGAGCAAATCCAGCACAGGTATTTCCATGCCTGGCTCAATAAACATACGCGAGCCAGGCATGCGCCAAGCACGCTCGCTAACAGTAAAGGTCTGGTCCAGCGTGATTTGCTTGTTTTTGAGCGCTTCAAACACCACGTAGGCGGTCATGAGCTTGGTCAGCGACGCTGGCTCCACCGGCTCGTCGCTGATTTGCTCAGCCAATATTTGCCCGCTGGTCACGTCCATCAGCAAAAAAGCCTTGGCCGCAATAGACGGTGGGGCGACAGCAGTCTGGGCGGACACGCTGGCCGCAGCCCAAAGAGCACACGCGCAGATACACGCAGACATTGCGCGGCGCGCAAACGAAAAACAGTCCAAATAGGTCATCTGAGCCAAACAGTGAGTCGGTAGAAAGATAAAAACTAAGCTTGCGCAGGCAAAGCCACGGGCGCAGCAATGTGGCGCAACACCAATGACTTTAACAAGGGCAACTGGCCATGAAAGAAATGTCCCACATCGGGCACCACGGTCACCGGCAGCAACTGGGGCCTAGCCCAGTCCATGGCGGCGCTCAGGGGCACGGTGTCGTCGGCCTCACCATGCACCACCAATGTGCGCTCCTGCCATTGAGGCGGCACGGCTGGCACGCTAAAGCGGCTGGCAGCCACGCCAACCAATGCAGCATGCTGTACATCTCGACCTGCCGCATGGCATGCAGCCAACGCCGCGGCGGCTACAAAGCCGCCAAAGGAAAAGCCAGCCAAGCACAACGGCCCGCTGGGCGCCAAGGCCGCCAACACGGCCAGCATGTCGTCAAGCTCGCCCACGCCGTTGTCGTGCACGCCAGCGCTGTTTTCAACACCTCTAAAGTTGAAGCGCACGGCTTCCCAGCCTTGCTGCACAAAAGCGCGCGCCAGGGTTTGCACCACTTTGTTGTGCATGGTGCCGCCAAACAAGGGATGTGGGTGCGCAATCAACGCCGTGCCACGGGTGCCGCCGTGGGCTAAAACAGGCCTGTCACGCGCCACCTCTACAACACCGGCCGGGCCGTTAATTTGCAGGTACTCGGTTTGCGCGTTCATCGGCCCACGTTGTCAGGCAACTGCAAACGCGACACAACCTCACCGCCCGCCAAATGCACATCAACTATTTCGTCGATGTCGTGGTCATCAACAAACGTATACCAAACGCCTTCTGGATAAACCACTGCCACAGGCCCGCCAGCACAGCGGTCTAAGCAGCCTGATTTATTCACGCGCACTTGACCTTTACCGCTCAGGCCCTTGGCTTTGACCTGGGACTTGCACCTGTCAAAGCCTTGCTGCGCAGCAAACTGGGCACAGCAGGCCTGGTCGTCACCGCGTTGGTTTAAACAAAAAAAGATGTGCCTTTGGTAATAAGGCGCATGGTCCGAAGGGGGTGTTGTGTTGGCTTGGTCGCTCATGCCTGCCATTGTAAGTAGCTGCGCCATTCGCTTTGCAATGCGCCGCCTAAGACGCCGAAACTAGCGCTGCCAGCAACGTACGGCGGCATACGCCAGCGCCATAAAAGGCCACAGCCAACCCAGCCATTGCGACGCGCCATGAAAGCGAATGAAAGGCCCTGCTTGCCAAATTTGCAGCGACTGATCGAGGTAGGCACTGGCACCACTGGTGTTGAGCAGCCACAGCGTCAGCAAAGAGCTCAACACCAACAAAATCAGTAGCGCAGACCTGCTCAACCACAGCGCAACAAACGACATGCCCGCCACCAGCACCAAGGCCAACCACATGTTGGGGCGCCACCAATCCAACGCATGTTCTGGCCCGTAGGTGAGTGCACCAGACACCGCACCCACCGCAAACGCCGAGAGCAACACCACAGCCGCAGCCCACAAGCGCACCCTGGCGCTTCGCCCAGCCGCACATGCCAATAGCAACGGTGCGCACACCGATAGCCCCATCACCAAAGCCTCTTGCAGGCCAGTCATTGCGGGCAGCGTGCGTGCCGCCCAAGCGTGAAAATCACTAAGAGGGCCGATCAGCCAAGAAGGTGCGTTCCAGCTCGCAACGTCCAGGTTACTGAGCGGCACACGGACATGCCCAAGGCCAAATGGCACGGCGCTGGGGTACAGCGCCGCCACAGGCCACAAGCCCAGCAGCACCAGGTCCAGCTTGGCGCCAGACACCAGCCACGTGTGGCGCCACGCGTCCCACTTGGCGATCAAGGTGGTTTGAAACGCCAATGCGGCGCAAGCACTACCCAACAGGCCGCCCGCTGTGTTGAGCGCCCAATCCACATTAGATGGAATACGCCCGGGCAAAAAAGACTGGCTCCACTCCAAGCCCAATGACAAGGCGCCACACACCACAACGCCAAGCACCAAAGCCGCGCTGCGACTAACCACGCTGCTGCTGGTGCGCCATGCCGCCACAGTAACCAAAAAGCCCAAGGGGGCATAACCCACCGCGTTGGTCAATACGTCAAACCATGTCCAATACTGCGGCAGTGGTGACAGCAGCAAATCGACAAGCCCAATGCCAGGACCAGACCAGCCACCAAACGGATAAAGTGAGGCGTACACCACCAACGCGGCAAATGCCCAAGCCAATATCGCCGCCATGGACATGGGGCGCGCAGCTGTCGTTACAGATACAGCATTGGCAATATCGGCGGCCTTATTCATAGACATCGTGGCACTTGTAGTTGCCTTGGGGCATGCCCATAGCACCTCTCAATGGCGACACGGCAGGGCTTGCTAAAAAGGTTTAACAACCACCAGCACAACCGCCACCAGCAGCAACACCACGGGCACTTCGTTGAACCAGCGAAACCACACATGACTGCGCGTGACGGCGCCTGCAGTGAACTTGCGCAACAAGCTGGCGCACGAGTGGTGGTAGCCCAATACCAGCACCAGCACCAGCAATTTGGCATGCAACCAACCGTTGCCAGGGCCTTTGCCTATGCCGTAGTGCAACCACAACATGAAGCCAAACACCATGGCAGGAACCGCCAACAGCGTGGTGAAGCGCAACAATTTGCGCGCCATCAACAGCAGGCGCTCGCGCTCGGCGTCGCTGCCATCGGGCACCATGGCCAAGTTCACGAAGATACGCGGCAAGTAAAACAATCCAGCAAACCAGCTGGCGACGAAAACAATGTGAAGCGATTTGATCCAGAGCATGTGTTCAGTGTATGGCTTGGCGCACTCCGCGTTCTGGGCGTGCTGTAAATAACCTGGCAAAACACGCCAAAGGCGCGCAAAAAAAAGCCCGGACAATGCCGGGCTAGAAAGCCTATTCGCTGTCACACGTCAAGGCTCCCGCTCAGGGAGGAAAAGCGGGGAGCGTCGTCTCTCAACAACACCCACATGAATGGTACCCCGCACACCCCGGCACACCGGCCTGAAACCCGACTCTGCACACAAAGCAAGGGAAACACCTAGGGCCATTTGTTGTCTGTGCCCAACAGTACAAATACCCGGCGCAACAGAAGCAATACTAAAGGCAACATGTTTAAATCGTGTCGACTGTGCGCCAGCAACTGCGCGCGCATTTGCCACAATAGCGACCATGAGTAAACACAGCACCAGCACCTTTCCAGCCAACCGCCCTCGCCGCCTGCGCCGCGACGCATTCACGCGTCGCTTGGTGCGTGAGCACAGCCTAAGCGTTGACGACTTGATTTACCCCGTGTTTGTTTTGGAAGGGTCTGGACGGCGCGAAACCGTGGCCTCCATGCCTGGCGTTGAGCGCTTAAGCCTGGACTTGCTGCTGGACGTCGCGCAAGACTGCGTGAACCTAGGCATACCGGTAATGGCCTTGTTTCCGGTGATTGACCAGTCACTCAAAACGCCTAACGGCGATGAAGCGTTTAACCCTGAGGGCCTGATACCCAAGGTGGTGCGCACACTAAAGGCCAAGTTCCCGCAGCTGGGCATCATGACCGACGTCGCACTAGACCCTTACACCAGCCACGGACAAGACGGCTTGCTAGATGAGCACAACTACATCGTCAATGACACCACCGTTGACGTGTTGGTGAAGCAGGCACTTGCGCAAGCAGCCGCTGGCGTAGACATGGTAGCCCCCAGCGACATGATGGACGGGCGTATTGCAGCCATTCGCAGCGCACTTGAAGCCAACGGCTTTGTACACACGCGCATCATGGCCTACAGCGCCAAATACGCATCCGCCTTTTACGGCCCTTTCCGCGATGCTGTCGGCTCAGCAGCCAACTTGGGCAAGGCCGACAAAAAGGTCTACCAAATGGACCCCGGCAACTCAGACGAAGCCCTGCGCGAAGTCGCACTTGACATTGCCGAAGGCGCCGATATGGTGATGGTCAAGCCCGGCATGCCCTACCTAGACGTGGTGCGCCGCGTGAAAGACGAGTTTGGCGCCCACATTTGCCTACCAAGTCAGTGGGGAATACGCCATGCTCAAAGCCGCTGCGCAAAACGGCTGGCTAGACCACGACGCGGTGATGATGGAGTCACTACTGGCGTTTAAACGCGCCGGTGCCAATGGCATATTGACCTATTTCGCCAGAGACGCTGCACGTTTGCTGGCCCAATAAAACAGACCACACAGGACGCTGACATGACCACCACCGCACAAAGCAATGATTTAAAAGTAATGCTGATTACCGGTGGCGGTCGGGGCATTGGCGCGGCCACCGCCAAGCTGGCGTCCGCGCAAGGCTATGCCGTGGTCATCAACTACCAAAGCCAGCGCGCGCCAGCCGAGCAGCTTGCAGCCGACATCAGGCAAAGTGGCGGCAACGCGATTTGCGTGCAGGCCGACGTGAGCAAGGAAGAAGGTGTGCTTGCGCTGTTTGACGCCGTTGACCAGCAATTTGGCCGACTTGATGTGCTGGTCAACAACGCAGGTGTGGTGGATAAGACCGCCCGCGTACAGGACATGACAGAGGCGCGCTTGCTGCGCATGTTTACCACCAACACCATCAGCGCCTTTTTGTGCTGCCGCGAAGCCGTTAAGCGCATGAGTACCGCTTTGGGCAAAGACGGCGGCGCCATCGTGAATGTATCCAGCGCGGCTTCTCGTCTAGGCAGTGCCAACCAATACGTGGACTACGCCGCCAGCAAAGGCGCCATGGACGTACTCACACACGGCTTGGCACAAGAGGTTGCACCCTTTGGCATACGCGTAAACGCTGTGCGCCCTGGCCTCATTGACACCGACATACACGCGTCAGGTGGCTTGCCTAACCGGGTGAACGACTTGGCCGCCAGCGTGCCCATGGGCAGAGGCGGTAGCGCAGAAGAAGTGGCACAGGCCATTGTCTGGCTGGCCTCTGAACAAGCCAGCTACTGCACCATGTCTATGCTGGAGATTTCTGGCGGGCGATAAAACTGCGTCCATGCGCTGTATTTGTCGTTGACAATGTAGGCATGGATTTCAAGCCGCTTATTACCCTCATTGCCATCGTGAACCCTTTGGCGATAGTGCCTTTTTTTATGCACTACACGCAGGGCTTTAACCGCACGCAAATGCGGCGCACCGTACAAGTCGCCTCGCTTAGCACCTTTGCTGTGATCGCAGTGTGCGCGCTGTTTGGTGTGGGCTTTCTGGGGTTTTTTGGTATCTCGCTGGCCAGCTTTCAAGTGGGTGGTGGCTTGCTGATGCTGACATCTGCGCTGTCCATGATTAACGCGCGTGCCGCAGAAGCGGCCACACACGACCAAGACGTTGACAACATTGACGGCAATGCCCCGCCACAAGCTGTTGATCACAGCCAGCACTCTGTGGCTGTTGTGCCGCTTACCATTCCGCTATTGACTGGCCCCGCCACCATGTCTACCGTGGTGATTTACGCCGACCAAGCACAGCGCTTTTGGCAGCACGCGGCCTTGGTGGGCTACGGCGTGGTCATTGCCGTGCTGACCTTTGTATGCTTTTCAGCCGCACCCGCGATTTCGCGCGTGTTGGGCAAAACAGGCATTAACGTGATGACACGCTTAATGGGTTTGATCCTGGCGGCACTGTCGGTGGAGGTGATTGCAAAAGGCTTGCAGCAACTATTCCCCGTGCTGGCAGGCTAAGCGCAGGCGGCACCACTATGGCAAAAGACAAAAGCATTTACCTCTGCGTTGAGTGCGGCGGCACATCCAGCAAGTGGCTGGGTAAATGTCCAGACTGCAACGCATGGAACAGCCTGCAAGAGTCTGTGGCCGACAACGCCAACAGCAGCCCCAGCAAAAACCGCTTTCAAGGCTTGGCCGCCCCCCAAGCTGTGACCAACCTGGCCGACATTGAGGCGCGTGACTTCGCCCGCTTGCCCACCACCGTTGACGAGCTGGACCGCGTGCTGGGCGGCGGACTGGTAGACGGCGGTGTGGCCCTTATTGGTGGTGACCCGGGTATTGGCAAGTCCACACTGCTGCTGCAAGCCTTGCACGCACTCAGTTTGCAGGTGCCCACGCTGTACGTCAGCGGTGAAGAGTCTGGCGCGCAGGTGGCCATGCGCGCGCGCCGCTTGGGGCTGGACAACACACAAGTGCGGGTATTGGCTGAAATATCTTTGGAACGCATCATTGCAACAATTGCCGCAGAAAAGCCGCGTGTATGCGTGATTGACTCCATACAAACGGTTTATTCAGAAGCGCTAACCTCTGCCCCGGGTTCTGTCGCCCAAGTGCGCGAATGCGCCGCCCACCTCACCCGCTTGGCCAAGGCCACCGGTGTGGCCGTTATTTTGGTGGGCCACGTGACCAAAGAAGGCGCATTGGCTGGGCCGCGCGTGTTAGAGCACATGGTAGACACCGTGCTGTACTTTGAGGGTGACACGCACTCCAGCTTTAGGCTGATACGCGCCATTAAAAACCGCTTTGGTGCCGTCAACGAAATTGGCGTATTTGCCATGACAGAGCGCGGCCTCAAAGGCGTTGCCAACCCCAGCGCCATCTTTTTAAACCAACACCCAGAGCCCGTATCTGGCTCTTGTGTGTTGGTGACACTTGAAGGCAGCCGCCCCATGTTGGTGGAAATACAAGCCCTGGTAGACAGCGGCGGACCCAGTCCGCGCCGCCTCAGCGTGGGCTTGGAGCGCGACCGGTTGGCCATGTTATTGGCCGTATCACACCGCCATGCCGGCGTGTCGTGTGCTGACCAAGACGTGTTTGTCAACGCCGTAGGCGGTGTGCGCATCAGCGAACCCGCGGCCGACTTGGCCGTGCTGTTGGCCATTCAAAGCAGCCTGCGCGCCAAGCCATTGCCCAAAGGTTTTGTAAGCTTTGGCGAAGTGGGCTTGGCCGGAGAGATACGCCCTGCACCACGCGGTCAAGAGCGCTTGAAAGAGGCCGCCAAACTGGGCTTTGAGCTGGCCATAGTGCCCAAAGCCAACGCCCCCAAGAAAAACGACCCCGCATTCAAAGGCTTAACCATTCACGCCGTTGACCGCGTTGAAGAAGCCCTCAGCTGGGTCAGAGGCTTGTAACCGCCATGCACAAATACTCAGCAAATTGGCAAGTATCTGCGCACAGTGGCTACACTTGGTGTGCACATGCATAAGAAAGACATACCACCACCACAACACATTGCGTTCATCATGGACGGCAATGGCCGCTGGGCCAAGCAACGTTTGCTGCCGCGTGTGGCAGGCCACGTCAAGGGCGCCGCCCAGGTGAGGCAGCTCATCAAAAACTGCGCCAAGCGCGGCATCAAGTACGTCACGCTGTACGCCTTTAGCACTGAAAACTGGGCACGTCCCAGCGACGAAGTCAGCGCGCTGATGAGCCTGTTTTTAAAATACTTGGGCAGTGAAGTTGACGATATGCGCGACAACGGTGTGCGCCTGCGTGTGCTGGGTGATACCAGCGCGTTTTCACCTGCCATACAGCAAGCGATTGCCCAAGCCCAAGACTGCACGGCGCACAACGATGCGCTACACCTCAACGTGGCTGCCAATTACGGCGGGCGTGCCGAGCTGGTGCAAGCCATGCAGCAGTGGCTGCGCGACAACCCCAACGCCAGCCCCGACGCTTTGGACGAGGCCGCCATTAGCAGCTACTTGCAAAGCGGCAACATGCCTGCGCCAGACCTGTTGGTGCGCACTGGCGGCGAATGCCGCATCAGCAACTTTTTGCTATGGCAAACCGCCTACACCGAGCTGTATTTCACAGACACCCTGTGGCCAAGCTTTGACGCCAAGGCGCTGGACCAAGCCATTGCGTGGTACCGCACCCGAGAGCGGCGCTTTGGCAAGACCTCTGAGCAGGTCCAGCAGCAGTCTTGAACCAAGCGCACAGCGAAGGCGGGCGAGACGGTTTAGCCCGCTAAAATCTGGCATCATTTGAGACGCGCCAAGCACAGCGCGCTGGCCACTACAACCTAATAATTTTTGCGCTGAACGCGCTCAAGGACTGCTATGACTGCTATGCCTCCATCAATGGAAGACCGCGACGGAAAAATTTGGATGGACGGCACCATGGTGGACTGGCGCGACGCCAAAATCCACGTGCTGACACACACACTGCACTATGGTTGCGGTGCGTTTGAGGGCGTGCGTGCTTACCAGACCGACAAGGGCACGGCCATCTTCCGCTTGCAAGAGCACACCGAGCGCTTGTTCAACAGCGCCAAAATCCTGCGCATGAAAATTCCTTTTACGCATGACGACATCAACAAGGCCCAGCTTGATGTGGTGCGTGAAAACAAGCTAGACAGTGCCTACATTCGCCCATTGACCTGGATTGGCTCTCAGCGCCTGGGCGTGTCCCCCAAGGGCAACACCATCCACCTGATGGTGGCCGCTTGGAACTGGGGCGCTTACCTGGGCGAAGAAGGTTTGAAGCGCGGCATTCGCGTCAAAACCAGCAGCTACACACGCCACCATGTCAACATCACCATGACGCAGGCCAAGGCGGTGAGCAATTACACCAACAGCATTTTGGCCAACATGGAAGCCACGGACGACGGCTACGACGAAGCCTTGCTGCTGGACGCCAGTGGCTTTGTGTCAGAAGGCGCAGGCGAAAACTTATTTGTGGTCAAGGGCGGTGTGATCTACACACCCGACCTGTCTGCAGGTGCACTAAACGGCATTACACGCAACACCGTGTTCCACATTGCCAAAGACCTGGGCCTTGAGATTGTGCAAAAGCGCATCACCCGCGACGAGGTCTATATTGCAGACGAAGCCTTCTTTACAGGCACAGCCGCCGAGGTCACGCCCGTGCGCGAACTAGACCGCATTGAGATTGGCTCTGGCAGTCGTGGCCCCATCACCGAGAAAGTACAAACTGCTTTCTTTGACATCGTAAATGGCCGCAACCCCAAGTACGCCCACTGGCTCACTTTGGTGTAAACCAAGCATGACCCAACCAAGAGAGTGATCCATGTCTAAACAAACCGTAGAGCTAGGTGCCGCCGACCTCAACCAACACGGCGGCGTGTACTGCCCCAATCCAGCCGCCCATATGGATGTGTGGAACACACACCCCAAGGTCTACCTTGACGTTGCCAAAACGGGAAGCGCCAAGTGCCCCTACTGTGGCACCGAATACGCACTGCGCGCGGGCGAGCAGCTTGCACACGGACACTGAGGCATTGGCGCAAGTCACGGTCATTACCGTGACGTACAACAGCGCGCACTGCTTGCCTGCGCTGGCCACCACGCTGGCCCATCTGCCCCACGTTATCGTGGTGGACAACGCCAGCGCCGATGACACCGTGCCAACCGCCAAACAGTTGCTAGCCAACGCCACCGTATTGGCCAGTGACACCAACCTTGGTTTTGGCCGCGCCAACAACTGGGGGCTTGAGCGAGTAACAACACCCTACGCCTTGCTGCTAAACCCGGACTGCGAACCAAGCCTGGAGGCCATAGCCCAATTAGTAGCAGCCGCCAAGCGTTGGCCAGATGCAGCCATGCTGGCACCGCAAATTCAAACACCAAGCGGCAAAGCCGAACTCAACTACCGGTGGCCCAGCACCTACTGGCCAAGCGCTGGCCCCGGTGCCAGCGGCGACTGCTGCGTGGGCTTTGTATGCGGCGCAGCCATTTTGCTGAACATGGCCAACATGCAAGCCGTTGGAGGCTTTGACCCCAACTTCTTTCTTTACTACGAGGACGACGACTTGTGCTGCCGCACCTTTGCTGCACACAAACCCATGATGCTGATACCCAGCGTCACAGTCACACACCGCTCACGCGGCTCGGTTGGCGGCAAAACGCCACTGGCAGCAGAGTACACACGCGGCTACTACCACGCCCAATCCAAAATACGCTTCACAGCCAAACACGTATCCATCGCACACAGCGAACAACTGCGCCGCAAAACCTTGCGCCTGGCCTACCTGTCTTTAGCCATGCGTCTGCTGTGGCCCAGCCCCAAACACATTGCGCGTAATTGGGGGCGGGTCAAGGGGTTGCAGGAGTGGCTAGCGCCATGAAAATATATCTAATCAGCCTGAATCAAATGCAAGGTGGTCCAGAGTTTTGGGGGTAGTAGCAGCGCACCAAAGCTACTGGCCTGCAATAGTCGTCGCCCGAGAAAAAGGCCCCTACTTGAATGCGTCAATACCGCCTACACGGCGCTTACGCGACAAATGACCTTAGGAACTACTTGGACATTACCGATGCGCGTGGTGCTGTCTTCGCCCAAAACAATTGCGGCATGTGGAACCATATGGTTGACGTTATGGATCGGACATGGAGAGGTTAAAAATGACGGTACCCGTCTACATAATCAGCTTGGCATCTGCCCAGCATAGGCGCGCGTTTCAAGAAATGCAAGCCCAGCGCTTAGGTTTTAAGCCTATTTGGCAAGCGGCCATAGGTCTGAAAGATTTTTCTGATGAGGAATTTCTTCAGCACGCATTTTGCTGGCAGCGCCCACTGAAAAAAACCGAGGTAGGGTGTTTTCTAAGCCACCTCGAAGTTTGGCAAAGCATTGCTCAGGGTGAAGGACCAGCAGTCGTCCTTGAAGATGATGTGATTTTGAGTGAAGACTGGTATCAAGACATCCTCACCCTAGTGCAAACGTCCTGCGCGGACTACATATGCTTGGAAACGTGGGGTAAGAAAATCCTGGGTCAATTTGAAACTGTCAACGACTTAAAGCTGCAACGTCTGCATCTCAATAGCGCAGGAGCAGCGGGTTATCTGCTTTGGCCATCTGGGGCTCGCATTTTGATTAAGCACCATAAAGAAAACGGAACTGCTTTGGCCGATGCGTTTATCAACGCGGTTCGTGACTGGCGCGCATGGCAGTTGGTTCCTGCCAACTTGGTTCAAATGAACGTCGCGAAACATTTTGGGCAACAAGCGCCCATTTCTACCGAATCACTAATTGCCCGAGAAATAGCTCTCCCCATTTACCCGAACCGCACAACTTTTTTGCGGATAAAGTTTCGCCGTGTTTTTGGTGAGTTTCGAAGGGCGCTTGGTAGGTTATCGTATCTGTTTACAGCACGAAAAGTGGTTGCTTTAAAAGCACTCATCGATATAAAAGCTAACAAGCCCTAATAACTGCTTTAATGCATTAATTTAAAATATACGCAAATCGCTGCAAGTCACTTTAATTAATAGAGTAATGGTGTTATCCATAAAAGATACTAAGCGTCTTAAGGTTAGACACTAGTTTTTCGCGGGGTAGTTTAACTGATGATAGGCCATACCCAACAAACACACCAGAGTGACCAAAAAGAAGTTCCTAAAAAAAGTAAGCTGCAGCGCGACTTCGCTCAAACCAAAAATCAGGTACATCAGACACAAACTCAAGCCCATCAGCCCAATGTTTTGAACACATGCATCGGCCTGGTGGCGCAACCGCCAGAAGTATCTTAGACTTAAGCCGTACACCGCGCCCATGGCGACCAGACCCAACAAACCTTTGGTTACCCAAATGTTCAAAAATTCGTTGTGTAGCGTGTGCAGGTGGGCGATGAAGGGGTCGTATGCGCCATTCATAGCCGAGGCTTGCAACATACTCACCATTTCGTCACGTCCAATGCCTGTCAGTGGGTTAACCATCGCGGCGCCGAGAGCAAAACGGATCAACTCTAACCGAGGACCAACCGATCCCTCCACCACGCGTCCCGTCTCAAACCAAACCACCGCACCGCGGAAAGCTTCTTCAAAGCGGCTAGCCAAGAAACTATCAGTAATCAGCAATATCAACAGTACCAACCCCAGCGCCAAAAAACTCGCCAGCCAAACCCAAATGCGTAGAAGCTCCAGTGGTCGAATACATTTGATGTAAAGTACATAAGCCAACACCGGTAACGCAAGCAAGCAGCCCTTGCTACCGCTCAATACCGCTGCGGCCACGCCAGCGAACATGCCGGTTAGCGCCCAAGCGTTGGTTAGGCTCCATGCTTTTGCTTTGTGTTGGTACCCAACCACCGATGCAGCTGCGAGGCACATGGCAATCGAGCCAAACGGGATGGGATTGTGAACGATGTACCCTGCTCGATCAGCGTTCAAAAAAACAATTTCATACCCAGCAATAGCCAAGGCAATAAAGGCGCCCGAGGATCCGCCAGACCACAAATACTGGGGATTGGTGTTGGTGTTGGCCAATGCAAAAAAAATAGGCAGCCACAACAGAGCCGCAATTGGAAGGTGGTACACCCCCCACCGCTCTTGGTGGTGAATATTCAACGTGATGAGTACCAAACCCATGCAGAGGAGAGCAATCAGAATATCGCGTTCATTAGGGAAGGCCGTGATAAAAGTAATCGAATTTTTAGAAAAAAAGAATAAACACCGAGCGTTGTCAAACTCAGTCCGATCAGCGCTGTCGATGACGTGTACAACAAGGCCATGCCAAACAGCAGGAACAGGCCTGTATTGACCAATAGGGGGGCTTTCATGATTCCCAGTATTCCCAGGCGGTGATCGTGGTTCAAAACCATATTTGTTTTGTCGCGGCGTGGTTAACTCGTCGATTGTTCCAATTGCGAATACTTTTAAACAAATTTTTCATGGCTTATTAGTTAAATTTTTCGACCCAAAAAAATGGTCAATTGGGGGTATTTTATATAAATAAAGCGAATCAATGTCCAGAGTATGCCGGGTGATTTAATGTGCTTGATAGCAATTTTTAGTGCACCTTGAATTGAAGGTGGAGATAGGTTAATCAATGCAATTACAACATTGCTTTTCTGTACATAGGCATCAATTTTCCCTGCAGTCAGATTAGCTTGTCCCATGGTGTGCAAGTCTTTTGTGATTTGTGTGTACACAGCCAGCTGCCGGCTGTATTTGCTGTGGGAGTGAGCGAGTAGTGCATGCGGATTGGGAGCCGATCGACTGGAAACACCTCCTTGGCGGTACTGCACCAACGGCTCAGACAGGGTCAAGCCTCCCCCAAGCGCGGCAGCGCGAAAGCTCAGCACTTGATCTTCGTAGTCCACCCCGCTGGCCAAAGGGCCAAACACCGTAAAGAGCTTTTTGTGAAAGGCAAACGTGGCGCCAATCACATAGGGTCTTTTCTTGCACCACGTCTGGGCGTTGGGCCATTTTTCAAGGTGTCCAGTTTTAATCAAACTCAGGGCATTTCCTTGGCTGTCGATACTCGTGGCATAGCTGGCGATGAGATTGACACGCCCCTGGCTCGCGCGCCAAGCGTCCAAGACGCGCGCCACGCGATTGGGTGCACTTAGGTCGTCGCCAGCGGCTACGACAATCAGTTCTGCGCTCGCTTCGCTGACCACTTGGTTGTAGTGCTGAGCAATGCCCAAATTGCTTGAGTTTTGTCGCACGCGAACATGGTGTGGTCCTCGGTACTTCGCTGCCAAGCTGCGCAGTTTGTCCAAGGTGGCGTCGCTGGAGCAGTCGTCGCTGAACACGATTTCAATTGGCTCGCAAACCTGGTTCAAGCAGCTCATGGCGGCAGCTTCTACCGTATCTTGTTGGTTGTAGGTCAGCAGAAACAGCGTCGCTGAACAGGGTGTGTAGGTATTTGCAGGCATAGTGGATGGGGCATAACTTGAAATTGTTACTGTCGTAGACAAGGAACTGTGACCAGTTGGCGTATTACTGGCAGAGAGACTTCATTTGCTCACGCGCAAGCGCACAGCCTCCCCTAAGAAATATAAGCTAGCTCTTGAACCAATACCTTAGGCGCTCAAGTAAATTCCGTTTTGGTGGGTTGGCAACACTGGCTCCATCGCCAATATGGCAACAAAATCCTGGCTGTAAGTAGCCCACTTTGAGACCTTTTTTTCGAAGGTGCCTAGAAATATGGCGCTCCTTTTTAAAGGAAGAAAATCCTCCCAAACCACGCCACAATTCTGCGCGCACCAAATGGGGGTTGAAGGTATACCCGTGCCACTGATCGTGCAAACCAGTCATGTCTGCGAGTCTGTTATCACCCAATCTAATCTCTAGCTTTTTCTCAAAGTCCTCATTTGTGAATTGAAAGTCACTGAGGGAGCGCAAGCACACCATTGACAAGCAGTCACTTGCGTGCAGAGCATCTATTGACGGACCTAAAAAGTTCAAATCGTGAAATTTCCAGTCATCCTCACAATGAAGAATGAACTCGGTCTTCACTCTGTCGTACATATGGTCCACAGCGCGATGGTGTCCAACATGCTCACTCAAACTCAATAGCTCACCCTTTGGGCAATAGGCACGAAACACCTCATTTGTTGCCTCATCACCAAAATCATTGACAGCCAATACTCTGAAGTCATGTATCAGTGGCCCCATGCTTACCAGCGTCTCTCGCAGTAGTTCCGGCCTGCGTCCGATGGTCAAGCACACCGTTAGATCAAATGTCGGTTTCAACGGAATACCTCCGAATCGATTAGTAGTCCAGCCGCCTCATCCTTACCAGCCAACACAGGCCGCTGCCCCTCTTTCAACGGCCACTCAATCCCCAACGCCGGATCGCTCCACAGCAGGCTGCGCTCGAACTCGGGGTACCAATAGTCTGTGGTTTTGTACAAGAACTCTGCGCTGTCGCTGGTGACTAAAAAACCGTGTGCAAAGCCAGGCGGTATCCAGAGTTGGCGTTTGTTGTCGGCCGACAAAATGGTGCTGTAACTCTTGCCAAAGGTGGGGGATGCCTTGCGCAAGTCCACTGCCACGTCAAACACCTCACCTGCTGTTACGCGTACCAGCTTGCCCTGCGGATGCTGTATTTGGTAGTGCAAACCGCGCAGCACGCCTTTGCTGCTTTTTGAGTGGTTGTCTTGTACAAACTGCACGTCCAGGCCCGTGGTTTTGGCGAAGTCGCGCTGGTTAAAGCTCTCAAAGAAAAAGCCTCTGTCGTCGCCAAAAACCTGTGGCTCTAACAACAGCACGCCGTCTAGCGATGTGGTGGTGGTGGTGTAGGGCATGGCGTTATTTCAGTAGGTTGTTGAGATACATGCCGTAGCCGTTTTTGGCCAAGGGGGCGGCAAGTTGTGCCAAGCTGTCACTGCTGATCCAGCCTGCACGCCACGCAATTTCTTCTGGGCAGGCCACCATCAGGCCTTGGCGCTTTTGCAAGGTGGCAATAAATTGACTGGCCTCCAACAGCGAGTCATGCGTACCGGTGTCTAGCCAAGCGTAGCCGCGGCCCATGTTTTCCACATTGAGTTGCGCTTGCTTTAGGTACAACCGGTTGATGTCTGTAATTTCCAGCTCACCGCGCGAGCTGGGCTTGAGGTCGCGCGCCATGTCCAGCACTTGGTTGTCGTAAAAATAAAGACCTGTTACCGCGTAGTTGGACTTGGGCTTTAGCGGCTTTTCTTCAATAGACAAAGCCTTGCGCTGTGCATCAAACTCAACCACGCCGTAGCGCTGTGGGTCTTGTACGTGGTAGGCAAACACCGTGGCGCCAGTGTCTGAGGCGTTGGCCCGTTTGAGCTGCGGCTCAAGGTCATGACCGTAAAAAATGTTGTCGCCCAACACCAGGGCGCTAGGGCCATTGCCCACAAAATCGCGCCCAATAACAAAGGCTTGGGCCAAGCCGTCTGGCGTGGGCTGCACGGCATATTGAATGCGCATGCCCCACTGCGACCCATCGCCCAATAGTTGTTCAAATTTCGGCGTGTCTTGCGGTGTGGAAATCAGCAACACCTCGCGAATGCCGGCCAGCATCAGCGTGGTGAGCGGGTAATACACCATGGGCTTGTCGTAAATCGGCATGAGCTGCTTGGACACCGCGTGTGTCACGGGATACAGGCGTGTGCCTGAGCCGCCCGCCAAAATAATGCCTTTGCGTTGCGTGGTTGTCATAAGTCTGTCCAGCCATTTGCGGCCAGTTGGTTAAGCGTATGTTGCATGCCCTCTTGCCAGCTGGCTAGCGAATACCCCAGCTGGGCCGCTAGTTTGTCAGTGTTCAGGCATGAGTTGCTAGGACGTGCTGCGGGCGTGGGGTAGTCACTTGCAGGTATAGCTTCCATATTGGCCACATTGAGCTGCGTGGCCAGCCCCAGCTGCTGCGCGCCTGCAATAGCCGCAACGGCATAGGCATGCCAATTGGTACGGCCACTGGCGCTTAAGTGGTAGGTGCCCCACAACGGGCGGCGCATGGCTTGCTGCATCAGCGCCAGCGTGGTCTGCGCAATCAGGTGGGCGCTGGTGGGCGCGCCCCATTGGTCTGCAACGACGCGCAGCGCAGTTTTTTGCTGTGCCAGGCGCAGCATGGTCTTCAAGAAATTGCCACCATGCACACCAAACACCCAGCATGTGCGCAACAGCAAGTGGCGTGTGCAATGCGCCGCCACGCCTTGCTCGCCAGCCCACTTGCTGTGGCCGTATGTGGACTGCGGGTTTACGGTATCTGTCTCGGTATAGGCGTTGGCAGCTTGGCCATCAAACACATAGTCGGTTGAATAGTGCACCAAGGCCGCACCGACTTGCTGCGCCAGCTGGGCCAATACCGTGGGTAATGCGGCGTTGACGACATGCGCCAATGCTGGCTCCGTCTCGGCCTTGTCCACCGCTGTGTAAGCAGCCGCGTTGATTATCCAATCTGGCTTAAAGCTCAACACCAGTGCTTGCACAGCGGACAAGTCGCCAAGGTCTAACTCGTTGCGCGTGATGGTTTTGAGCGCAAACACTGGCGCATCGGGCGCGCGCAGCGCCAACTGCAAGGCGTGGCCCACTTGGCCGTTGCCACCCAACAGCAGCAGCTTGGGGCGCGCTGGGCTGGCACTCATGCTGGCGTGTCTTCGTTACTGTATTGCTGGCTCACCCAGTCGCGGTAAGCGCCACTGGTGACGTTGCTCACCCAGTCCTGGTTGGCAAGATACCAGTCAATCGTGGTGGCGATGCCCGTTTCAAAGGTTTGTGCGGGCTTCCAGCCCAGCTCATCGGCCAGCTTGCTCGCGTCTATGGCGTAGCGCCGGTCGTGGCCGGGCCTGTCGGTAACAAAGGTGATTTGGTCGGCGTAGCTGCCCGCGGCTTTAGGGCGGGCAAGGTCAAGGTGAGCGCAAATGGCGTGCACCACTTCGAGGTTGGTTTTTTCGTTCCAGCCGCCCACGTTGTAGGTTTCACCCAAGCGACCTTTGCTCAGCACGGTACGAATGGCGCTGCAATGGTCGCCCACATAAAGCCAGTCACGCACTTGCTGGCCGTCGCCATAAATGGGCAGCGGCTTGCCTGCCAAGGCGTTGTGTATCACCAGCGGGATCAGCTTTTCTGGAAAGTGATAGGGGCCGTAGTTGTTGCTGCAGTTGGTCGTGAGCACGGGCAGCCCATAGGTGTGATGCCATGCACGCACCAAGTGGTCGCTGGCAGCCTTGCTGGCAGAGTAAGGGCTGTTGGGCTCAAAGGCATGGCGCTCGGTAAACGGAGCATCCGATGGCGCCAGGCTGCCATACACCTCGTCGGTAGAGACATGCAGCATGCGAAAAGCCGCCTGCTGCTGGGCTGGCAAGCCATGCCAGTAGTTGCGTACCGACTCTAATAGATTGAACGTGCCCACAATATTGGTTTGCACAAAGTCGCCAGGACCGTGAATGGACCGGTCTACGTGGCTCTCGGCCGCAAAGTGCACCACAGCACGCGGCTGGTACCGTTGCAGCAAGTCGGCGACCAACTCACGGTCGGCAATATCGCCTCTTACAAAGTGATGGCCGCTGTGCGCAGCCAAGCTTTGCAAAGACTGCAAGTTGCCCGCGTAAGTAAGTTTGTCCAGGTTGACAACGGGCTCATCGCTTTGGCTTAGCCAGTCGAGAACAAAGTTTGCACCAATAAAGCCGGCACCGCCTGTAACTAGAATCATGTGGTGAATATACCAAGCGATGGCTTGCGCCCAGGGCAGATGGCTTTAAACGGCTATGTTGAGGCCACAAACTGGCCATACACGACGCACCATTACCTTTCAAGATTGATATGCAACCAACATATCGCATTAACAAGCAAGCGCAACTATTCGCTTTAGCCTACAATAACTTGCTACATATAGAACTTATCTCTACAAACGTTTACTTTTAAGGACGGTCGCTATGTCCCAAACCTCATCACCATTGGCAACCGCGTACCTGCGGTTCTTGCAACTTGCGAAAGCCATTGAGAGTTTGCCCAGCTTGCCTTCACTTGATGCCAACGAAAGCGCCTTGCTGGACGCCTTGGCCGTTCCGTGGTTTGCTGGTAGCCCTCTGACGGTCATGCAGGCCATGGGCTTATCGCACTTGGGCTCACCAGCCACCATGCACAGACGCATTGCGCGCTTGCGCGCCATAGGCATGATTACCACTGATGAAGATCAAAACGATACGCGCATCAAGCGTTTGGTTCTCACGCCGGCGGCAGTGGCTCACTTTGAGCAGCTTGGTCAGTCATTGCTAAGGGTTGCCGCTAAAGCCTAGCGCCACACACGCGGGGCGGCCCAGGCTGCACCTCACAAAGCCTGCCACCCATTTCTGGGTTGCAGGCTTTTTATTTGGCGCCACATTATCAGCGTCGTGGCTATCAATGGCCTTATGTGCCATTCCTATTACAATTGAGAAGAAATCGGCCATATTGCCAGTTTGTATCGATGGCGCCCCCCCCCCCCCGAGAACAACAATTGACAAAGCCCACACCACTAATGCAGCAGCTATTGTTGATAGCTTTTGCAGCGATTTCCTACGCGACACTGTTCTTTTTAAACAATTGGGTATTCGCATCACTGGAATTCACCGCTGGTGTAAATTGGCTTTACTTACCGGCCGGGCTGCGTTTGCTGATGGTGTTGGTATTCGGTCTATCCGGCGCAATTGGCATCAGCATTGCATCCGCCTCTATCTCTGTATTTGTTTACTTTTCACCAGATCCAAGCATAGGTATTGTGGCTGGCCTGATCAGCGGTTTCATGCCTTATCTGGTGCAGCAGCTGATGCAACGCTTTGCGCACCTGGACCGCAATTTAGTCAACATAAATGCCGCCACTCTGATGCAGCTGACACTGTTTTACGCGGTTGCCACCTCATTTGGACATCAAATTTGGTACGCATACCGCGGCGTTACAGAACACTTCTGGTTGGTGGTATGGCCCATGTTTGTAGGTGACTTCATGGGCACTGTGCTGGTGCTGTACACCGCACGTGTCGCTGTGAAGCTGCTGCGACGCAGTGCAGCCAGACGCGTGCCGGATTAAGCGGGCAAAAAAAACCACCCGAAGGTGGTTTGTAAATAGGCATTAAAGCCTTGTTTCCCCCTCAAATCGCTGGGCCAGTCAACCTAAAGAGGCCAACCAACTCGGCGATGTTGCCTTACATGAACTGTGACAGCAACGCCGCTATAGTAACTCTTTTTTGCTCATAAAAGTGTATTTATTTAACATTTGTTTGAAAAATGTTACTTTTTTACCACTTATCCAGTAAAAAAGTATTCATAAGGCTATACAGGCTCAGTCACAGGCCACGTTACGACGAATACCGCGCCCGACAACTCAAGCGGCGCGGCGCCGGGCTTGGCTTCGGCCTGGGTGCACACCACAAGCGCGCCATGCTCGCGCGCAATAGCCTTGACCAAAGCCAGCCCCAGGCCCACACCACCGTCGCGCTCACTGGCACCCGGCAATCGAAAGAATGGCTCAAAAATGCGCTCGCGCAGGTTTGGCGGCACGCCTGGGCCGTTGTCGCTGACAGACAGGTTCAAGCGCTTGACGTGGTCTAGCCACAGCCGTGCCTTCACTTGCACCACGTCATGGCCTTTTTCTGCGTCAAGGCTGCGGCCGTGGCGTTGCGCGTTTTCCAGCAAATTGCGTATCAGTCGTCTTAGCAAATGGGCGTGACCCACAACCTCAAGCGACGACACACCACTATCTTGCAGGTCAGGCAAGTCAGCGTGTACCCCCAAGCGCGCGCACTCCTCTACCAACAAAACCGCCAAGTCAACGTTGGTCTTGGCCTCTGTGGCCGCACCGCCATGGTCCAACCTGCTGGCCAGCAAGATCTCACCTATCAACTCGTCCAACTCTTGAATACTTTGCTCGATTTCCTGTCTGGCCATGGTGGCAACCTGGTTGCCGTCACCCGCTTGAGGCAGCAGCGCCATGCTCATGCGCATGCGTGCCAAAGGCGAGCGCAACTCATGTGAGGCATTGGCCAACAATGACTTGTGCGAGCCCACCAAGGCTTCTACGCGCTTGGCTGTGTCATTGAACTGCCTTGCCAAATAGGCCACTTCATCACCACCGTGCTCGTCTACGCGCACGCCCAAGTCACCCATGCCAAAACGCTGAACACCCGCTTGCAAACGCTCAAGCCTGCGCGTCAAACGGCGCACCACGGGGTAGGCCATGAGGGCAATCAAGGCCACCAATAAAGCTGCAACTACAGCCCAGCCTGCAGGCTGTGTCAGCATGAAAGCAATGCGGCGCGAGTCTATAAAACCTTGCTCGTCTCGCAAGCGTTTGGGGCGCGGCAACTCTAGCAACAAGGTTTGACCGCCTTGTAAATCAAGCCTGAACATGGGGCCTGTTGGCAGGCGATGCCTGGCCTCGTCATCAACAGCGCGGTCGCGCAACTGCGCGCGCAACCCTTGGCGTTCGTCGCCCACAAGCGGGCGAACCTGTCCCACTACGGCGCCATCTACGCCGCGTACCAGCAACTCATGGCCCACGCGCTGGGCGCGGTCGTTGTCCAAGTCAAACCGCCACAACAAGGCCACGGCCACCACAGCCACGCACACCAGCGCAGCTACCGTTAACCAAATACGCCAGTACAAGCGCTGGTACCAGTGCGGTGATTTTGCCTGGGTGATTGATGATGCGGTTTGCCCGGTCATGTCAGTCTTGCTGCTTGGCAAACACATAACCTACACCGCGCACCGTCACTATGCGCGTGGGCGCCTTGATGTCGGCTTCAATAGCGGCTCGTATGCGACCAATGTGCACATCAATAGAACGGTCAAATGCTTCTAACTCTTTTCCGCGCACCAACTCCATAATTTGCTCACGCGACAGCACGCGGCCAGCCCGAGTGGCCAAGGCCAGCAGCACGTCAAACTGGTAAGTGGTGAGCTCGCACACCTTGCCGCACAGCAACACTTCGCGTGCATCGGTGTCAATTTCAAGCGAGCCGAAGGTCAGTGCTTTATGTGGTGCATCACCCGCCACCAGTGTGCCGCCGCTTTGGCGGCGCAGCACGGCACGCAACCTGGCCAGCAACTCGCGCGGCTCAAAGGGTTTGGGCAAGTAGTCATCAGCGCCCAGCTCCAAGCCCACAATGCGGTCTAGCGGATCACCTTTGGCGGTGAGCATGATGATGGGCACACGTGCCGCAGCGCCGTCAAAGGCGCGTATGCGCTTGCACAGTTCCAGGCCATCGGCATCGGGCAGCATCAGGTCTAACAACACGGCATGCGGCACTTGCTGGCCCATAGCAGCCAAGCCTTGCGCACCAGTGGGTGCGATGTCGCACACAAACGCAGACTGCTCCAGGTAGGCTTTGACCATCACCGCCAAGCGCTGATCGTCTTCAATTAACAGAATGCGCATAGGCGCTAGGTTGTGGCTGTCATGCACCGAGCTTAGCGTGAAGCCACGGGTGCATGGTGTCTGACGTGTAAAGCGCAGAAATCTTACGCTTGAACGTTTAGCCGCCTACCCGCCAAGTGCACAAGCCACAACACCGGTATGCCGATAACGGCTGTAAACACAAAAAAGCCCGGGTAACCCCATACGTCGACCATGCCACCGGAGTAGCCGCCTAGGGTTTTGGGCAGCAGCGTCATCAGTGAGCTGAAGATGGCGTATTGCACAGCCGTAAACGACACGTTGGTAAGGCTGGACAAAAACGCCACGAAGGCCGCGCTGGCAAAGCCCGCAGCCAAGTTGTCGGCACTCACTACGGCGTACATCAGCGTCACGTCGTGGCCAGCCACGGCCAAGGCTACAAACGCCAGGTTGGTCAGGGCAGACAGCACAGCACCCCACATCAGTGTGCGCATAACGCCCACACGCGTGGCCACAATACCGCCCAACACGCTACCCGCAATGCCAATGAGCACGCCGTAGGTTTTGACAGCCGCAGCTATTTCTGGTTTGCTAAAGCCTAGGTCCTGGTAAAACACATTGGAGATCACGCCCAACACAATGTCAGAGATACGGTACAGCCCAATGAGACCCAACACCAGCCACGCCGTGCTCATGCCATAGCGCTCAAAGAAGTCTTTGATGGGTGCCAGCCACGTACGCCTGGCCAAAGACAGCGGCGCCAAACCCGCTTTCACCAAGGCACCGCCTACGGCCACAGCGCCTGCCAGCGACAGCATCAAGCGCACACTCTCTAGCAAAAAGGTCAGCAAAGGGCCGGCAGACCATGTGGCTTTTAAGCCGTTTCCGACGTGACCCAAAAGACCGAACAAGGCGACAAACACCGCCACGCCCGCCACAAACACGGCCAACATACGCAGGTTTTCTGTGCCGGTTAAGGCACTGCTGTCACCAGCCTGTGAGCGCTCAAGCACCGGCTCTTTGATCACCAGGGTGGTGAGCACGCCCACCAACATGGTTGCCGCCATCAGCCAATACGTGGTTTGCCACGCGTTGTAGCTGTAGACCTCTTTGGTAGAGCCCAAAAAATCAGCCAGATAAAGCGCGCCCGCGCCCGCTACCACCATGCCTATGCGGTAGCCTGCAATATAGGTGGACGACATCATGGCTTGCAAATCAACCGGCGCAGACTCAATGCGGTAAGCGTCAATCACGATGTCTTGCGTGGCGGACGAAAAGCCCAGCATCACCGCGCCTACGGCCATCAGCGTGAGTGCTTGCGGCGCAGACGCTGGGTCTACGCTGGCCATAAGGCCAATGGCAGCAATGACCAAGACTTGCGACACCAGCAACCAGGCGCGACGCCTGCCCATCAGCCTTGTGAGCATAGGCACTGGCAACTGGTCAATAAGTGGTGCCCAAATAAACTTGAACGAGTAGCCCAATGCGGCCCAGCTGAAAAACGTCACCGCCTGACGCTCAACGCCCGCTTCACGCAGCCACAACGACAGCGACGAGAAAATCAGCAATATAGGGACACCCGCTGAAAACCCCAAAAACAGCATGGTGACCACGCGCGGGTGCAGCAATGTGGACAAGCCGTCTGCCCAAGTGGTGGTGTTTGTTGCGTCGCCTGGTGCGGTGGTTTGCTGGTTCATATCAGGTGCCGCCTACGTAGGGGTTGCTTTGGCGCTCCCGGCCAAAAGAACTTTCTGGGCCATGACCCGGAATAAAAACCGTGTCATCGCCCATGGGCCACAAGCGCTCGGTAATGCTGCTGATCAGCGTAGCGTGGTCGCCTTGCGGGAAGTCGGTGCGGCCAATACTGCCAGCAAACAACACATCACCAACAAATGCGCGTTTGATATCCGGCGAGTAAAACACCACATGGCCGGGTGTGTGGCCAGGGCAGTGACGCACTTGCAAGGTGTGCTCACCCAGCGTGACGGTATCGTTGTCTGTCAACCAGCGCGTAGGCGTAAACAAGCCGGCGGGCGCAAAATTAAACATGCGGCTTTGCTCGGGCAAACCATCTATCCAAAACTGGTCACCCTCGTGCGGGCCAATAATGGGCAAGTCAAGCTGCTGCGACAGTTCTGCCGTACCGCCTGCATGGTCTATGTGCGCGTGCGTCAGCCAGATAGCCTTTAGATGAATGGCCAGCGCCTGCACCTCGGCCAGCAACAGGGGCAAATCCCCACCCGGGTCAATCACCGCTGCGTCCATGGTTTGGTCGCACCATACCAGCGAGCAGTTTTGGGCGAACGGTGTAACGGGTATGGTTTTGTAATGCAACATGCCCGTAATGATAAGCCTGCCGCTAGTTCAGCTCAAACCGAACAGGCACTTCAAACCAGACCGTTTGCGGCTGGCCGTCGCGCTGGCCTGGCACAAAACGCCATCCTGACACTGCTTGCTGCGCAGCGCGGTCCAAGCGCTCAAAGCCGCTGGACTGCTGCAGCAAAGCAGCCAACGGCTGGCCAGCAGCGCTGACATGCACGCGCAACACCACAGTGCCTTGCTCCCCCAGGCGCTTACTCAGTGCAGGGTAGTCAGGCGGTGGGCTATAGGCTTGCAGCACGCTTGGCAGGCTGTTGGTAGCAGCTTGTTTCACGACAGTCGGCGTGTTTTCATCCAGTGCAACAGGCGTAGCCGTTTGCATCGCAGCGTCGCTCTTGACGTTTGCGTCTACCGCTTCAGACGCTGTGGCATCACGCGAACGAGTGGGCTCAAACTGAACCTGTGGCTGCTGTGCCAAGGCAACATCAACGACAGGTGGCGTCGGTATGGATGTTGGTGTTGGCTGGGGTTTTGTCAGCGTTGCGGGCCTTGCCACTGCCTGGGCCTTTGACTGCGCAGGCACAGGCGCTTGCACGCCAGCATCCAACCACATCAACCGCTGGGCGTCAAAAGCGTTTGCTGGTTCACTTGCCGCTGCGCCCTTATTGCCAACGGCTGGCATGGGCACCTGCACCAACCACCACACCAGCCCTGCAGCACAGACGTGCAACGCGAACGCTGCCGCCCAAGGCCACCAAGGCGTGCGTGACACTGCATGCACGGGGGCATAGGGCGCATCCAAGTTCATAGCGCGAAGTTGTAACCAATCGTCAATGGTGCGTGGTCAGAAAAGCGTTGGTCTTTGTATACCGCGGCCGTTGTGGCGGTGGCAGCAGTGGCGGGCGTGGCCAAATGGTAGTCCAAGCGCCAACCCACGTTGTTGGCCCAGGCTTGGCCGCGGTTGCTCCACCAGGTGTAGGCCTCATCAGTCGCTGTGGGCTCTAGCTGGCGGTACACGTCCACCACGCCAGTGGCCAAAAACTGTGTCATCCACTCGCGCTCTTCAGGCGTAAAGCCAGAGTTTTTTTGGTTGCTGCGCCAGTTTTTGAGGTCAATGTTTTGGTGGGCAATATTCAAGTCGCCGCATAAGATGTACTCGCGGCTGGTGCGCAACCCTTCAAGATAAGGGCCCATGGCGTCTAAAAACCTGAACTTTGCACCTTGGCGAATGTCACCTGACGAGCCGCTGGGAAAGTAGCTACTGATGATGCTGCGCTTGGTTTTGAGTGTGTCAAAACGCAACTCTATGTAACGCCCCTCAGCATCAAACTCAGCGTTGCCAAAACCGGTGATCACGTCGCTGGGTTCGTGCCTGGTGTACACCCCTACGCCCGAGTAGCCCTTTTTTTCTGCGCAATGAAAGCGCCCAGGCAAGCCGGCAATCACGTCCAGCACGCCCACCATGTCCGGCTCTTGGGCCTTGAGCTCTTGCACACACATACAATCAGGGGCGGTTTGCTCAACCCATTCGGCCAAGCCTTTGCGTGCGGCTGATCTGATGCCGTTGAGGTTGAGCGACGTGAGTTTGAACAAGGATTGGGTCATGGTTACTACACAACAAACCACCAGCGGCCACGCTGATGCGCTGGCATTGGAATTTGTCGCTTTTTCGGTTGACGCAGGCGTGCTGCGCTTGGGTGAATTCAAAACAAAAGCTGGGCGCTTAAGCCCCTACTTTTTTAACGCGGGCCTGTTTGACGACGGCGCCAAGCTGTGCCGCTTGGCTCAATTTTATGCACAGCGCATTGTGGCCAGCGGCATCGCCTTTGACATGCTGTTTGGCCCGGCTTACAAAGGCATCCCATTGGTCACAGCGGTGGGCATAGAACTGGCCCGCATGGGCCACAATTTTCCCATAGCCTACAACCGCAAAGAAGCCAAGGACCACGGCGAAGGCGGTAGTTTGGTGGGCGCGCCACTCAAAGGCCGGGTACTCATTGTTGATGATGTCATGAGCGCCGGCACCGCCGCGCGCGAATCCATTGCGCTGATCAACGCCGCAGGCGCGAGCGCTTGCGGCGTAGCCATTGCACTGGACCGCCAAGAAATGGCCACTGAAGTGGTAGGCGGCCATGTGCGCGACACGCCGCACAGCGCAGTGCAATATGTACGCAACACGCTGGGGCTGCAAGTGTGTGCCATTGCCACGTTGGCCGACTTGCTGGCCTACTTGGCGGCGCAAAGCAACGCGGGCGAGCTACACGACTACCTGCCCAAGGTACGCGCCTACCGGGATCAATATGGGGTTGAAATCTGACAGGCTGTTGTCACAGGGCACAGGCAACCAACCACAGCCAAGCACTCACCCTATGGGCAGGCCATAGGGTGACATGCGTTGGCGGGCACTCAGTTCAGCGCCGCCTTTAGCAAATCGTTGACTTGCGCTGGATTGGCCTTGCCTTTGCTGGCTTTCATCACTTGACCCACCAGCGCATTAAAGGCTTTGTCCTTGCCGGCGCGGTATTGCGCGACATTGTCAGCGTTGGCAGCGATAACGTCGGCAACAATGGCCTCCAGCGCGCCGGCGTCGTTCATTTGCTTGAGGCCTTTGGCTTCGATCAACGCGTCCACGCTACTGCCTTCTCCGCGCCACAAGGCATCAAACACTTGACGCGCGGCATTGTTGGAAATGGTCTGGTCTTGAATGCGTGCAATGAGTGCTGCCAGCAGCTCAGCCTGCACAGGCGCCTGGCTGATCACCATATCGTCAGCATTTAGGCGCTTGGACAACTCGCCCATCATCCAGTTGGCCACCAGCTTGGGCTGGGCGCAAGCTGCTGTGGCGGCTTCAAAGTAAGCGGCAGTGGCTTGGCTGGCGGTGAGCATATCGGCGTCATACGCGGACAGACCATGCGCGTCCATCAAGCGCTTGGCCATCACGCGTGGCAGCTCTGGCATTTGAGCCTCCACACTGGCGACCCATTCGCGCGAAATCACCAGCGGTGGCAAGTCTGGGTCCGGGAAGTAGCGGTAATCGGCCGCGTCTTCCTTGGTACGCATGGCGCGTGTCTCGCCCGTATCGGGGTCGAACAACACAGTGGCTTGCTGTATGGCTCGCCCCTCTTCAATTTCTTCAATCTGCCAGCGAATTTCAAAGTCAATGGCTTGCTGCATAAAGCGAAAGCTGTTGAGGTTTTTGATTTCGCGGCGCGTGCCCAACGCACCACCTGGTTTGCGCACAGACACGTTGGCGTCACAGCGAAAGCTGCCCTCTTGCATGTTGCCGTCGCAAATGCCAATCCAGGTCACGATCTTGTGCAGCTCTTTGGCGTAAGCCACGGCCTCAGCGGTAGAGCGCATGTCGGGCTCGGTCACAATTTCTAGCAGGGGTGTGCCGGCGCGATTGAGGTCAATACCACTTTGCCCAACAAAATCCTCGTGCAGTGATTTACCCGCATCCTCTTCCAGGTGGGCACGGACCAGGCGTACGGTTTTGGGCTCGCCGTCCAACAAAAAGCTCACCTCACCGCCTTGCACCACGGGTATTTCAAACTGGCTGATTTGATAGCCTTTGGGCAGGTCCGGGTAAAAGTAGTTTTTGCGGGCAAACACGCTTTTGTCGGCCACGTAAGCGCCCACAGCCAAACCAAGCTTGATGGCGCGCTCAACCGCGCCCTTGTTCATTACAGGCAAGGTGCCTGGCAAGGCCATATCCACCACACTGGCCTGTGTGTTGGCCTCGGCGCCAAACGCCACACTGGAGCGGCTGAAAATTTTGGACCTGGTAGACAGTTGTGCATGGGTTTCAAACCCAATCACAACCTCGTAGCCATTGACCAGCAACGATTGTTGGGATGTAGCGGCGGCGCTCATGCGTCGGCTCCTTTGGTGTTTAGGCTGGGGCGGCGTTGGTGCCAGTCGGTAGCTTGTTGGTAGCTGTGCGCAGTTTGCAGCAAGGTTGTTTCAGCCAAGTAGTTACCCACCAACTGCAAACCCACAGGCATATTGCCCGCGCCAAAGCCGGCAGGCATACTCATGCCCGGCAAGCCTGCCAAGCTGGTCGACAAGGTGAAGATGTCGGCCAGG
Organism: Comamonadaceae bacterium M7527; assembly: GCA_021044545.1. Classification (NCBI taxonomy): domain Bacteria; kingdom Pseudomonadati; phylum Pseudomonadota; class Betaproteobacteria; order Burkholderiales; family Comamonadaceae; species Comamonadaceae bacterium M7527. Next base: position 1,864,917 of record CP087990.1, on the reverse strand, counting down.
TAATTGGCTACGGGGTCATTGCTTTTTTCACCAATGCCCCAGGCCACTGTGGGGGCCACGGGCCCGGCAATCACGTCGCATTGCTTGAATGCAGCTTGAAAGTCTTGGGCAATGAGACGGCGAATTTTTTGCGCCTTCAAGTAGTAGGCGTCGTAGTAGCCGTGGCTTAGCACATAGGTACCAATGAGTATGCGGCGCTGCACTTCTGGGCCAAAACCTTCACTGCGCGACTTTTGATACATATCGGCCAGGTCGTCATAGTCTTTGGCTCGGTGGCCGTAACGCACGCCGTCAAAACGACTTAAATTGCTGGACGCCTCTGCCGGCGCAATGATGTAGTACACGGGAATAGACAACTCTGTGCGCGGCAAGCCTATATCCACCAGGGTGGCGCCCATGTCACTCAGCTGCCTGAGTGCGGCTTGCACCGCAGCATTCACGTCGGCGCTCAAACCCGCACCAAAAAACTCTGCTGGCAAACCCACGCGCAAACCCAACAAAGGCTTGTCTGCAGTAGCTCCGGCCCGTGGCTGCGCCAGCGCTGCCGTGTAGTCCACTGTTGGCACATCGAGTGAGGTGGAATCATGGTCCAGGTCAGGGCCTGCCATGTGCGTGAGCATGGCTGCGCAGTCTTCAGCGCTTTTAGCCATGGGGCCTGCCTGGTCCAGGCTGGAGGCAAATGCCACCATGCCAAAGCGCGAGCACAAGCCATAAGTGGGCTTGATGCCGGTAATGCCGCAAAAACCAGCGGGCTGGCGAATAGAGCCGCCGGTGTCCGTGCCAGTGGCTCCTGCCACCAAACCCGCAGCCACCGCAGCAGCAGAGCCACCGCTTGAGCCGCCAGGCACGCGGCTGGTATCCCAAGGATTTTTGGTGGGGCCATAGGCTGAGTTCTCGTTGCCTGAGCCCATCGCAAATTCATCGCAGTTGAGCTTGCCCAAGCTGATGGCACCCGCGTCGTTCAAGCGTTGCACCACTGTGGCGTTGAACGGGCTTTGGTAGTCGGCCAACATGCGTGAACCTGCCGTGGTGGGCGCGGCGGTGGTCACAAACACATCTTTGTGGGCCAGTGGCACGCCTAACAAGGCACTTGTATCACCTGCGGCCAAGCGGCTATCGGCATTTTTGGCGGCCGTTAGCGCCTGTTCCGGCGAGAAGTGCACAAATGCACCCAGATCTGCATGCGCCTCGCAGCGCTGGATCAGCGCTTGCGTCACCTCCACGCTAGAGACTTGTTTGCTGTGTAGTTGGCGGGCCGTTTCAGCCACGCCCCATTCATGGATAGCAGACATGGACGACTTCCTCACTCAATCACTTTGGGCACTAAAAACAAACCGCGCTCAACCGCTGGCGCACTGGCCTGGTTGGCGTCTCTGGCCTGCGCTGTGGCAGGCTCGGCCACATGATCATCACGCAAACGCAACTGGGCGGCCACGCCCATGGCGTCTGTGGGATGGGCCAGGGGTTCAACGCCTGTGGTATCCACAGCGTTCATTTGCTCAACCAGCTTAAAAAAGCCGTTCAGCTGGTCTAAGGTCTGGTTTTGGGTCTGTGGGTTGACCTCAAGTCTGGCCAGCCGGCTCAGGCGAGCCATATCTTCAATAGTGAGTGCCATAGGTTTATTGTGTAGGTTATGCCCAAGTTAGCGTCAAATCGCGTGTTTCCAGCGATCTGGCTGGCATTGATGCGGTGGCAATGGGGTATTATCCAGTCTTTGTATATGTATGCTTTTGAGCGCTTTTACGCTGCTAGCAAACAAATGCATGTCAGCTCGGTTGTCGCACACGTGCCACCAACCAGCACCCCTATTTTGCAATGTTACCGGTAGCGGCTATGCACCGCCGCTGCCAAACACCTTTGCCGCGCACCAGGACGCACACATGTTTGAAGCTTTTCGCCGCCAATTTTCATCTGACTTAGCCATTGACCTTGGCACGGCCAACACCGTTATTTACATGCGCGACAAGGGCATCATTTTGAATGAGCCGTCTGTTGTTGCCATTCGCCACGAGGGCGGGCCGCAAGGCAAAAAAACACTGCAGGCTGTTGGCCAGGAAGCCAAGTCTATGCTGGGTAAGGTGCCCGGCAACATCGAGGCCATTCGCCCCATGAAAGACGGCGTGATTGCCGACTTCACCGTGACCGAGCAAATGCTCAAGCAGTTCATCAAGATGGTGCACCCGCGCTCCATCTTCCGTCCCAGCCCACGCATCATCATTTGCGTGCCTTGCGGCTCTACACAGGTTGAGCGCCGTGCCATTCGTGAGTCTGCACTTGGCGCCGGCGCATCTGAGGTGTACCTCATTGAAGAACCAATGGCTGCTGCTTTGGGCGCAGGCTTGCCGGTGTCAGAGCCATCGGGCTCCATGGTCATTGACATTGGTGGCGGCACCACTGAAGTGGGCGTTATTTCATTGGGCGGCATGGTCTACAAAGGCAGTGTGCGCGTGGGTGGCGACCGCTTTGACGAGGCCATCATCAACTACATACGCCGCAACTACGGCATGCTCATTGGCGAGCCTACCGCTGAAGCCATTAAGAAAAACATAGGCTCAGCCTTCCCAGGCGGCGAAGTGAAAGAGATGGAAGTCAAGGGCCGCAACTTGTCAGAAGGTGTGCCACGTTCATTCATCATCTCCAGCAACGAAATTTTGGAATCGCTTACAGAGCCACTCAACAATGTGGTGTCTGCTGTTAAAAATGCGCTGGAGCAAACGCCACCCGAATTGGGTGCCGACATCGCTGAGCGCGGCATGATGCTCACTGGGGGCGGCGCATTGCTACATGACCTAGACCGCTTGCTGGCTGAAGAAACAGGCCTGCCCGTGTTGGTGGCTGAAGACCCCCTCACCTGCGTGGTACGTGGCTGTGGCCTGGCGCTTGAGCGCATGGACAGCTTGGGCACCGTGTTCTCCCACGAGTAAAGCCAACGCCTGCTCAACCTTGTGTTAGACCGCACCCCCGCGTTCTTCAAGCAAGGCACAACTGCCTTTACCAAACTGCTGGTGTTTACGGCCCTGTCGTTTAGCCTCATGGCAGCCGACTTGCGCTACACCATAGGCCAGCCCATTCGCAATGTACTGGCCACTGGCTTGTACCCTGTGCAATGGGTGCTGCGCCAGCCGCTGGTGGGCGCGCAGTGGCTGGGCGCTTATGTGCAGTCGCTTGACGCGGCCAAGCAAACCAACGCCGTGCTCAATGAACAACTGCTGCGCCAAGCTGAAACTGTGCAGCAAATCGACTATCTCAAATTAGAAACACAACGTTTGCAAGCCTTGCTAAACCTGCAAGCCAGCTTGGCCGGCCCTGGCCTTGCCGCACGGGTTGTTGCACAAACGCCAGACCCTTATTCCAAGCGCGTCATATTGGACAAAGGCACAGCACACGGCATACAGGCTGGCTCTGCCGTCATTGATGTCAACGGCGTTTATGGTCAAGTAACACGCGCCTACTTGCTCACCTCAGAGGTCACCGTACTGACAGACCGCAACCAGTCAACGCCTGTACTGAATGCGCGTACGGGCGAGCGCAATGTACTGTTTGGCGAAGTCGGCGGCGACGGCACACACCTTGAGCTGCGCTTTGTCAGCAATAACGCCAATATAAAGGCCGGCGACGTGCTGATGACCAGCGGCATAGACGGCGTATACCCTGCGGGCCTGCCGGTGGCCACCATCGTGGATATTCCTGAACCAATGCAAACCAACTACGCCAGTATTCGCTGCAAGCCGCTGTCGCAAGTTGATGCCACACGCTATGTGCTGGTGGTGCCACCGCCCACACCTGTTGCACCTGATTTGACAGCGCCGCAAGCCAAGACTGTAACGGGGGCATCTCAATGATCATGCGTCCTGGCCAACAGCTGCTGCTGCCCGCGTCGGCCTGGTTCATCTGGGGCGCGTTGATTGCAGCGTTGCTACTGAACATGCTGTTAACTACCGTGTTGGGTAACACCAGCTTGTGGCTGCCTGACTTTTTAGCTGTGGTGCTGGTTTACTGGAACGTAAACCAAACGCGACGCGTTAACGTGGGCGCAGCTTTTTTCTTTGGCCTGCTCATGGATGTGCACAGCAGCGCACTGCTGGGTGAGCATGCCCTAGCCTACAGCCTGTTGGCCTACTTTACTGTCAGCATGCACAGGCGATGCGCTGGTTCACGCTGGACGGACAAGCCGTTCAGTTGGTGCCTTTATTCTTTGCCGCACATGCTGTGCAATGGCTGGTGCGCTGGACACTGGGCAGCGGCTGGCCAGGCTGGCCCGCCTTGGGCGCACCTGTTTTAGAGGCCGTTATATGGCCCATAGTCGCCACCATACTGCTGGCACCACAGCGTCGCGCGCACGACCCCGACGACAACAGGCCTTTGTAAGCATGGGCCAGCAGCCATGAGTGAAATACGCAACGTTGAAGCCGACTTAAACCGCTTTCGCACGCGCGTCTTGGTGGCCAGCGTGGTGGTGCTACTGGCTTTTGGTTTGGTGGTGGCGCGCGCCTATTACCTGCAAGTCCTGCGCCACCAAGCGCTCAACGCACAAGCCGAAAGCAACCGCACCGCCGTTTTGCCAGTGGTGCCCATGCGCGGTGAAGTGGTGGACCGCAACGGTGTGGTGCTGGCGTCCAACTACTCGGCCTACACACTGGAAATTACGCCATCACGCGTAGACAACCTCGAAGAAACGCTTGACGCCTTGGCCCAGGTGGTCAATGTGAGCAAGCGCGATAGACGCAAGTTTTACAAAGTCAAAAGTGAAACCAAGTCGTTTGAAGCCGTACCGCTTCGCACACTGTTAAACGACGAAGAAGTGGCCCGATTTGCTGCGCAACGCTGGCGCTTTCCGGGTGTCGATATTCGTGCGCGCTTCTTTAGAAATTACCCACTGGGCTCAACGGCTAGCCATTTAGTAGGCTATATCGGGCGTATCAATCAACGCGAGCAGCAGGCCATTGATAACTGGGAAGACGAAGAAAAAGGCAACTACCGCGGCACAGACTACATAGGCAAACTGGGCATCGAGCAAAGCTATGAGCGCGACTTGCATGGTCAAACCGGTATTGACCGAGTAGAGACATCGGCTGGCGGTCACGCCGTACGTACGCTAGACAGCAGGCCGGCGCGCCCGGGTAAAACGATAGAGCTCACAGTTGACGCCAAGCTGCAACAAATGGTGGAGTCGCTGTTTGGTACGCGGCGCGGCGCGCTGGTAGCCATTGACCCACGCAACGGTGAGGTGCTGGCGTTTGTGAGCATGCCGCACTTTGACCCCAACTTATTTGTTGAAGGCATTGACGTAGAGAGCTGGCGTGCGCTCAATGACTCAGTGAACAAACCCCTTCTTAACCGCGCCATGCGCGGGCGCTACCCCCGGGCTCAACCTACAAACCCTTTATGGGCTTGGCCGCACTGGAGTTGGGCAAACGCACACCACAAGCCACCACTTACGACCCTGGTTACTGGATATTTGGCGGCAACCGCTTTCGCAGTCACGGTGACGAAAGCCTAGGCAATGTCGACTTGCGCACCAGCATCGTCAAATCCAGCAACACCTATTACTACGCCTTGGCCAATGACCTCGGTGTTGACGCCATACACGACTTCATGGCGCCCTTTGGCTTTGGCCAGCTAACAGGCATTGATTTGCGCGGCGAAGTCGCTGGTGTGTTGCCCAGCCAAGCCTGGAAGCGCAAGGCCTACAAACGCAGCGACCAACAACGCTGGTATGCGGGTGAGACCATTTCACTAGGCATTGGCCAAGGCTATAACACCTTCACCATGCTGCAGCTTGCCAGCGCAACAGCCACATTGGCTAACGACGGCATCAAGTACACGCCGCATGTGGTGCGGGCCACCAGAGAATCGCACTCCAGTACCAACGAGCAACGCCTGACCACCCAAGGCATAGACTTGGGCTTTGACAAACAAAACATCCAGCTCATCAAGGACGCCATGGTGGATGTCACCCTTGAAGGCACGTCGCGCCTTGTATTCGCGGGCACACCCTATGCCAGCGGCGGCAAAACAGGTACCGCACAAGCCGTCACCATTGGCCAACAGGACAAATACGATGCGGACAAGCTCGAAGAGGCCCAGCGTGACCACTCACTGTATGTGGCGTTTGCGCCCGCTGAAGCGCCCGAAGTTGCTCTGGCCGTTATCGTAGAAAACGCCGGCTTTGGCAGCGCACACGCCGCGCCCATTGCCAGGCGCGTCTTTGACTACTTGTTACTAGACCTGTATCCCAGCGAAGAGGATATCCTGGCAGTACAAAAAGGCTTGGCGTCGACACCTGTAGGCGTGCAGCGCCCCAGCGCCGATGTGCCCTTGCTAACAGTGCCAGACCCAACCAACAACCCCGCTGCGCAGCAAGCATTGGCACCAGCAAGCAGGCTTCGTACGCAACCAGCACCACCGCCAGCGGCACCAGATGCCAAGCCCATAGACGACGCCCCCATTGACCCGTAAGTGGACCCCGCCCAAACAGCGGGCCCCACTTAGGCCAAGTAAGCATCCCAAGCGGTTTTAAAAATCAGCAAGCTCACCACCACCATAAAGGCCAAGCGCACAAAGCCTGAGCCATGGCGCAGCGCCAAGCGTGTGCCCAGCAAACTGCCAGCAACATTGGCAATGGCGATGTACACCACCAGGTGCCACCAAATATGACCGGTACTGATGAACAAACCAAGCGCGGCCATATTGGAAGCAAGGTTTAACACCTTGGCATTGGCGCTGGCGTGCAAAAAGTCAAAGCCCAACCAACGCACCATGGCAAATACCAAAAAGCTGCCCGTGCCTGGCCCAAAGAATCCGTCATAAAAGCCAATCACAAGCCCCAAGCTGCACATAACAAGGCGCTCGCCTTTGGCAGCAAAGCGCGGCTTGTGCTCGCGACCCATGTCTTTTTTAACCAAGGTGTACAGCAGCACCGCCAACAATATGACGGGCAAAGCCTGGCGAAATAACTCTGGCGATATTTTGGTGACCAGCCACGCGCCCAATAGCGAACCCAGCAAAGCCAGCACCACCGCAGGCAACAAAGAGCCCCAAGGCATGTTCACACGCCTGGAAAACTGCCATGCCGCAGCCGCTGTGCCCCACATGGAGGCGCTTTTGTTCACGCCAAACAAAGTGGCCGGATGTGCGTTGGGGAATGTGGCAAACATGGCGGGTACCAGCACCAAGCCGCCACCACCCACAATGGCGTCCACAAAACCAGCGGCAAACGAGGCCACTGTGACCAATAACAATTCCATGAAACTACTCGGGTGGGGGCCCACGCGCATGCATACGCTTATGCCAGACACGAAAAAAAAGCGCCGGCTTTCACCGGCGCTTTGTGGTTGTGGCACCTCTTTGGGTGCGCTAGCGAATGTCTCCTCGATCCTCGCATGCGAGGCAAGCAGCTGATGCCTACCGCGCGAGTGCAACCAATGTAACAAGCCAGGCAGGCCTAGACTATGAGGACTTTCCCTAGGGACACAGACCTATGACTGGACTAATCAACCGCTAAAAGCCACCTCGCGGCTTTTTCGGCAATCATCAATGTGGGGCTGTTTGTGTTGCCACTGGTAATGGTGGGCATCACGCCTGCATCCACCACACGCAAACCTGCAACAACACCGCCACTGCCATCTTTGACGCGCAAACGGCTGTCGACAACCGCCATCAAGTCGTCATCAGAACCCATTTTGGTCGTGCCGACTGGGTGAAATATGGTGGTGGCAATGTCACCTGCGAGCTTGGCCAGCTCTTGGTCGCTTTGGTATTGCACGCCGGGCTTGACCTCTTCGGGCTGGTAAGAGGCCAATGCGGACTGCGCCACGATGCGACGCGTGATGCGCAAGGAATCCGCCGCAATGTGCCTGTCTTCATCAGTAGACAAATAGTTGGGCGCAATCGCGGGTGCATCTGCCGCATTAGGCGTTTTAATGTGTACCGTGCCACGACTGCTGGGGTTAAGGTTGCACACACTGGCGGTGAAAGCGTTGAAGCTGTGCAAGGGCTCACCAAATGCATCCAGGCTCAAGGGCTGCACATGGTATTGCAAGTTGGCGTGCGCCATCTCTGGGCTTGAGCGGGTGAACACACCCAACTGGCTAGGTGCCATGCTCATGGGACCAGAGCGCTTGAAAGCGTATTCCAAGCCAATTTTGGCCTTGCCCCACAAGCTGTTGGCCATGGTGTTGAGCGTGGCCACACCGCGCACTTTAAATACGGTCCGGATTTGCAAGTGGTCTTGTAGGTTGCGCCCCACACCAGGCAAATGCACCTGCGGCTTCACACCCGCGGCGTGCAGCACCTGCGCATCGCCTATGCCAGAACACTGCAGCAACTGCGCCGACCCTATGCTACCGGCGCTCAACACCACGCTGTGGGTGGCTCGCAGCTGGGTGCCGTCCAGCAGGCTAACGCCCAGACACTGCCAGCCATCGGGCTTGCGCGACAACTGCAGACTGGCCACTTGGGCCTGGGTGCGCACTTGCAAATTAGGCCGGCTTTTAATGCCGCGTAAAAACGCTTTAGACGTATTCCAGCGCCAGCCGCTGCGCTGATTAACCTCAAAATAACCCACGCCGGTGTTGTCGCCACGGTTGAAGTCCGCCGTGGCGGCTATGCCACTTTGCTGCGCAGCTTTGGAAAAAGCATCCAACACTTCCCAACGTAAACGTTGTTTTTCGACGCGCCACTCACCACCTTTGGCGTGCCACTGCGTGTTGGTGGCGTGCTCAGCGTCTAGGCTGTAGTGCGACTCGTGGGCCAAAAAGTCTGGCAGGCAGTTGTCCCAACGCCAGGCATCATCACCTATGAGCGCAGCCCATTGGTCGTAGTCCCTGGCTTGACCACGCATGTAAATCATGCCGTTGATACTGGAGCAGCCGCCCAATGTCTTGCCGCGCGGGTAGCGCAAGCTGCGCCCATTGAGCCCTGCGGCTGGCTCTGTGTTGTACATCCAGTCTGTGCGCGGGTTACCAATGCAGTACAGGTAGCCCACAGGGATGTGTATCCAGTGGTAGTTGTCCGGCTTGCCAGCCTCTAGCAGCAACACACGCTTGGTGCTGTCGGCGCTTAAGCGGTTGGCCAGCAAACACCCTGCCGTACCAGCGCCCACCACGATGTAGTCAAACTCAGCCGCTGGCGGCACACCATGGCTATCTGTTCGTGCGTGCGTTTGTTGATCTGGGTCGGTTGTAGTTGTCATGGTTGACTCTCATCGTCATAGTCGTCTGGCAGCGCGAAGTCGCCGCGCTCAAAAGCTTGCAGCACCCGCAGCGCTTGGTCGTGCCAACTCTTGGGCACAAGCAAGCGCACGGGTATGGCGCCAGCCAACAAGGAATGCGTTTGCGCCATGTGTGCATCGGCCAACTCGGCTGGTACGCCAGCAGCCTGCAAGCAGGCTTGCAACACATAGGCTTTCTGCGCATCGCTGTAGCTGGCAACCAAGGTCCAGTCGTCATTGTCTGCGGGGATGTTGCCAGTCATAGTGGCCTTGACTGTAGCGGCTTTCAAGTTGGCCATCGCGCACTTGGGCGACTGACCACACCATGCACCATGGCTTGACCAGCTGTCCTGGCAAAGACCTGAATGCTGCTAAACCGCTTTTATGGGAAACACAGTGCCGGCAACTGGCACCTCGGGCACCAACAAACTGCCTGCTTTCAAGCCTCGCCATGTAGACAGCGCCAACATGACTATCACCACGTTGGTCAGCACCAAAGCCGCCATGGCCGCTGCAGCCAACAGCGTATTGGCAGGCGTGGCCGCAGACAATTTGAGTGTGAGGCTGGTCAACGCTGCCATTGGGAAGGACATAGCCCAGAATCCCATGTGAAAGCCCTCGTTGGCGGCGCGGCGCAACACCGGGGCTACCCACAACAAGGTGAACAAGGCCAGGGCCCAAGCCATATGCGCCAGCCACAAGGGCGCGCCCATTTGCAAGGCCACCACGCCGCCTACTGATGGTGGCGCCACTGTAATAAACCACGTGGGTAGCAGCTTGGGCGGCAAGGCACTGTGAGCGGCTCGCCTGGCCAACACCAACACAAACACCATGGGCCAGAAAAACAAGGCAATTGCCAACTGCATGACAGACCACGTCTCAAAACCCAGCGCTACGCCAGCCAAAGGTGCCACCACGTTGCCCACTACAGGGGATAAACAAAACAGGCGTGATACCTGGCCACATAGCAGTGTTGCCACTGTCGTCTGGCACCGCAGGTTTTAGCCAACGCGACAACACCCACCAAGTCACCGCCATTTGCGCGCAAGCCGTGACACACCATGCTGCAGCCAACCAGATACTGGGGCCCAACACTTGTACAAACAAGGCCAGTAGCAACAACATGCCCACTGGCACTGCGGCTACAAACGCATGACGCACCGGATGTGTCAGATCTTGCGCCAAAGCCTCTGGGAACTGCTGTGCGCGGCGCACGCTAAGCACCAACAAGACCACCAACACGGTAGCCGCAACACCGCCCAGGGCCATGGCCAACAGCCGCGCGGGCTCGCCCATACGGGCTTGCGCGTTCGACCAGGTCAACGCCAAGCCCGCCAGCCCCATCACAATGGAAAACCAAGCAGGCGAGAGAAACTTAAGAGGTGGGTGTTGCGTTTGCATGACGGCAAGAGTAACGGTTTTTTTAAGGCGATACGCGCTACAGCGGCGCTACAGATTTTTAAAACGCTATTGTGATGCACCGCAGAACGTGAACATCACCCTGTGAAAGGCGTCAGTCAGCGCTGGCTACCACCACAGGCACCCGCGGGGCAATGGCACACAGCAACTCATAGGCAATGGTGTGTGCACTGTATGCAACCTCGTCCACTGGCAGCAAAGTACCGTGCTTGCTGTAACCCCACAACACCACTTCAGCGCCCGCGCCAGGCATTTGGCCGCGCTGCTCAAGCACCGGGGTAAGGTCAACGGTGAGCATATCCATGCTCACACGGCCCACCAAGCGGGTGGCAATGCCGTCCACCAGCACAGGTGTACCTGTAGGCGCATGCCGTGGGTAGCCGTCCGCGTAGCCGCAAGCCACCACGCCAAGGCTCATGGCTTTGTCGGCTGTAAACGTTGAGCCATAGCCCACGGTGTCGCCCGCTTGCAAGTGCTGCACCGCCAGCAGTTCACTCTTCAGTGTCATGGCAGGCTGCAGGCCCCAGGTTTGGGCGCTGCCTGCCGGGTGGTCGGGAGCGCTGCCGTACAAGGCAATGCCAGCGCGCACCCAGTCCGCGCTCAACTCGCTGGTTTGGTGTTGCACCTCAAGCGCTGCGCCTGCATGACGCAACGTGGCGGCCGTATTGCACAGCGCACGTGCGCCTGCCAAGTCACGCGTGGCGCGCTCAAAAACAGCCACTTGATGGGCTACGCCGCGATCGCCATCGGCGTCGCTAAAGTGCGTCATCAGCGATATTTCTTCAACTTGCGGTAGTGCATCCAAGCGTGTCCAGGCCGCGCGAAACGCATCAGGCGTGAAGCCCAGACGGTTCATGCCGGAGTTGAGCTTTAAAAACACATGGTGGCCAAGCTGCGTTTTGTGCGTGGCAAGCCAGTCGATTTGTCTCTCACAATGCACCACATGCCACAGGTCCAGGCGCGAGCAAAGTTCCAGGTCGCGCAACTCAAAGACACCCTCCAACAACAAAAAATGGGGCCGCGCCAACCCAGTGCGCGGACACGTTGGGCCTCTGCCAGGTCAAGTAGCGCAAAACCATCAGCGGCGCGCAGCCCATCAAACGCGCGCTCAATGCCGTGGCCATAGGCGTTGGCCTTCACCACGGCCCACACCCGTGCATGCGGCGCTGCAGCGTGCATGGCGGCCAGGTTATGGCGCAAACCATCGACATGGATAACAGCTTGAATAGGGCGCGGCATATGGCTTGTTGTATGTGTTGCGAATTGTTGCGGGATGTCGCAAGTGACAGCATAACCCGGCTCGCTTTGTCACCGGGTGACGACATAGGCCAAACATGGCAATTCAGGCACCACCTTGGCGCGTGCTATAACCAGCTACCGGCCGGCGCTGCGCAGGTCTACCTCATCCAACAATAACCCCACTTAAATGAAGCGCGGCTTCTACACCATCATGTCGGCGCAGTTTTTCAGCTCTTTGGCTGACAACGCGCTGTTCGTCGTTGCTGTTGCGCTGCTGCGCAACACTGGCGCACCCGTATGGCAAGCTGCCGCTTTGGTGCCTATGTTTGCGCTGTTCTATGTGGTGTTGGCACCCTGGGTGGGTGCATTTGCAGACGCCAGGCCAAAGGGTCAGGTCATGTTCATCAGCAACGCCATCAAAGTGGTGGGCTGCTTGATGATGCTGTGGGGCAGCCACCCACTAATGGCTTATGCCGTGGTGGGCTTGGGTGCGGCGGCCTATTCGCCCGCCAAATACGGCATTCTCACAGAGCTGTTGCCAGCCTCGCAACTGGTCAAGGCCAATGGTTGGATAGAGGGCTTAACCATTGGCTCTATTATTTTGGGCGTGGTACTGGGCGGGCAATTGGTAGGGCCAGTCATTGGCCCGTGGCTTCTTGCGATTGACGTGCCAGTCGTCAACTTGGGCATTGACACCGTGGCGCAATCGGCCATAGTCAGCTTGGTGTTTGTGTATGCACTGGCGGCTTGGTTTAACACCCGTATACCCCGCACCACGGTCACCTTGCGCCCCATGCCGCGCAAGCTGTGGACGCTGGTGCCCGACTTTTACGGCTGTAACAAGCGTTTATGGCACGACAAGCTGGGGCAAATCTCGCTTGCCACCACCACTTTGTTTTGGGGCGTCAGCGGCAACCTGCGCTACATCGTGTTGGCTTGGGCGGCTGTGGCGCTGAACTACTCCACCACACAAGCGGCCAAACTGGTAGGTGTCGTGGCCATTGGCACGGCTGTTGGCGCAGTGGTGGCATCTATGCGCATGCGCCTGGACTGGGCTTGCAAACTCATGCCGCTGGGTGTGGTTCTGGGATTGTTGGTGCTGCTGCTCAACGTGATTGACAAGCTGTGGCTGGCCATTCCGTTTTTAATTGTGCTGGGTGGCGTTGGCGGCTTTTTGGTGGTGCCCATGAATGCACTGTTGCAACACCGAGGCCACAACCTGATGGGCGCAGGCCGGTCAATAGCGGTGCAAAACTTCAACGAGCAAGCTTGCATTTTGGGCTTGGGGATGTTGTACAGCTTTGCCACAGCTGTGGGCGTTAGTGCCTACGCCTCCATTGCATGCTTTGGGCTGCTGGTCGCCGGCGTGATGTACCTCATTCAGCGCTGGCACGCGCACAACATGCGCGCGCACCCCGAAGAGCTGGCGCGGCTCATGTCCATTGCGCGGGACGAGCCGCACACACTTTAGCTGGCCGCTTGCACGGCGTCGTCTAACACCTCAACCCAATGGCGCACTGGCACATCGGTGCCACTTTGCAGGTGGCTGATGCAACCCACGTTGGCCGACACGATGGTTGGCGCGCCCAGCTCGGCCAAGTGACCCAACTTTCGGTCACGCAGCTGCTTGGACAAACCCGGATTGAGCACCGAGTAGGTGCCTGCCGAGCCGCAACACAAGTTGGACTCGTTATTGGCCACCGCCACTTGAAAGCCCAAAGCGCCCAAATGCTGTTCAACACCGCCGCGCAGCTGCTGGCCATGCTGCAAGGTGCAAGGCGGGTGGTAGGCCAACATTTGTCTGGCTGTATGGTCTGGCTTTAGCAGCGCTTGCAACGGCTCTACCCAATCTGGCAACAACTCGCTCAAGTCTTTTGTCAGTTCGCTCACGCGGCGCGCCTTGTCGGCATAAACCGCATCGTCCTGGAGCACATGGCCGTAATCTTTCACCATCACGCCGCAGCCTGATGCGTTCATCACTATGGCCTCAACCGGCTTGCTGCCATCGGCGGGCTCAATAAACGGCCACCACGCATCAATGTTGGCGCGCATGTGCGCTTTGCCGCCGTCATGGTCATTGAGGTGAAACTTCACCGCACCGCAGCAACCTGCGCTGGGCGCCACCACCGTTTGCACGCCTACCGCGTCCAACACGCGCGCTGTGGCGGTGTTGACATTGGGCATCATGGCGGGCTGTACACAACCGGCCAGCATCAGGACCTGGCGCGCATGTGTGCGCGTAGGCCACGCGCCAGACGCTTGCTTGGCAGACACCTTGCCTTCAGCGCTGCGGGCAACAAGCCACGCACACTTTGGCCCAGCTTCATAGCAGGCGCAAACGCTTTAGAGGGCAAGCCTTCTTTAAGCGCCGTGCGCAAAAGGCGCTCTGGCAGGGGGCGAGCGACTTTGTCGTCTACCAGCTTGCGGCCAATGTCCACCAAGTGGCCGTATTGCACTCCACTTGGGCAAGTGGTTTCGCAGTTGCGGCAGGTTAAGCAGCGGTCCAAATGCAGTTGGGTTTTACGCGTTGGCGTTTGGCCTTCCAGCACTTGCTTGATGAGATAAATACGTCCGCGCGGGCCGTCTAACTCGTCGCCTAACAGTTGATAGGTAGGGCATGTTGCCGTACAAAAACCGCAGTGCACACACTTGCGCAATATGGCCTCTGCGGCTTGGCCGTCGGCGGTGTCCTTGTACTCGGGGGCTAGCGTGGTTTGCATGCTGTCTCGTATGTTTTAAGTGTTGTGAAGCGTGTGCGCTTACATGCGCTGCGTGGCAAAAACGCCGGCGGCGTCCAGTTGCACGCGCAAGCGCTGGCCTATGTCTGCAATGGCGTGTTGCGGGGCGTGAAATACGCCAACGGCCTTGTCAGCCTCGCCGCCGCTTTGACTAACCCTAAACAATGTGGCGTGACCACCCGCCTCTTGGGCCGCTTGACGCACCGCGCCCGCTTGACTGGCAGGCGCCCATACCCAGCGCTGCGCACCATGCCACTCCACCAATGTGTCTGACGACAGCCCTATGACGGGCGCAGTTTGCGCCACGCTCAGGCGCCACAAGCAATGCGTACTGGACTTGGGTTTGAAAAAATCGTGGCTTTGTTCGCGCCAGCTGGTCCAAAGCGCATCGGCTTGCTCGGCGTCCAGTTGTGTGCAAGTGGCACCGTCACCCGCCGCACCTGCGGCCATGGTTTGGCAAGCGGTATCCACAGCGGCCTTGGCGCCTCGCAAGCGCACATACAAAGCGCCCTGGCCTGACTCGGCCAGCCAAGTGCTGGCGTTCAGTGGCAGCGGCTGGCCGCCCCATTTGTTCAGCATGGTAAGCGCCTGTTCTTGCGTACACACCAGTTTCAGCGTGGCTTGCGCCGTTGCAATGGGCAGCACCTTGAGTGAGACCTCAGTGAGCACCCCCAAGGTACCCAATGAGCCCACCATCAAGCGGCTCATGTCGTAGCCCGCCACGTTTTTCATGACCTGGCCACCAAAGCGCAAAGCCTGGCCAGCGCCGTCTAGCATTTCTATGCCCAGTACAAAGTCTTTCACCCCGCCCACGCTGGCGCGGGCCGGGCCAGATAAGGCGCTGGCCACCATGCCACCAACAGTGGCACCACCAAACAGCGGCGGATCACACGGCAAGCATTGCTGCTGTTCGGCCAGCAGTTGGGTCAGTGCATCCAGCTTCATGCCTGCCCCCACCGTGATCACCAACTCGGTAGGCTCATACGACAACACATGGTTGAGCGCGCTCGTATCCAACACCTCGCCTCGCAGCGGCTGGCCATAAAAATCTTTACTGCCGCCACCGCGCACGCGCAACACGTGCCTTGCATCGTTGGCTGCGCGAATGCGCTGACCCAGCGCTTGAACGGCTTGCGCTTGCTGCTGGGCAGGCGCAGCTGGGGTGGCGTTAGACGAATCGGTAGGGGTAAGGGCTTGCATGCCTGTCATGTTAGCGGTCACACCCAGGGCTGGGGCTGAATTTTCTTAACGCCAAAGCCCAAATTTTTGGCCCACTGCTCGCCACTGTGGGGCTAACCCCCCATCTACACCGCAGCCACCATAAAAAAGCCGCCACACCCATGCAGGTGCAGCGGCTTTTGGTAAGCCCGGGGCTGGCCCAGGATTGGTCTTTTACATGTGGTACGCGGTCTCACCATGAGACGTGATGTCCAGACCTTCGCGCTCTGAGTCTTCAGTTACACGCAGACCAACCAACATGTCTACCAGCTTGTAGGCAACAAATGCCACGATGCCAGACCAGACTATGGTGATGAGCACACCCTCTGTCTGGATCCAAACCTGGCTGGCAATGTTGAAGTCAGCACCACCTGTGCCGCCCAGGCTAGGGGCTGCAAACACGCCAGTGAGCACCGCACCGACAATACCGCCCAAGCCGTGCACACCGAATACGTCCAGTGAGTCGTCGGCACCAATCATGCGCTTGAAGCCTGTCACACCCCACAAGCAGACAAAGCCGCATGCCAAACCGATGGCAATGGCACCCATTGGGCCTACCGAGCCACAAGCTGGGGTGATACCCACCAAACCCGCCACCAAGCCAGACGCTGCACCCAGCATGGAAGCCTTGCCCTTGGTCATGACTTCGCCAATACACCAGGCCAACACAGCTGCTGCTGGTGCCAATAAAGTGTTCACAAAGGCCAACGTTGCACCTGAAGTGGCTTCTAGATTAGAGCCTGCGTTAAAGCCAAACCAGCCTACCCACAACAATGCCGCGCCAACCATGGTGAGGGTCAGGCTGTGAGGCGCCATGGCTTCACGGCCGTAGCCAATCCGCTTGCCCAACATGTAAGCACCTACCAAACCGGCCACGCCAGCGTTGATGTGTACAACGGTGCCGCCGGCAAAGTCCAGGGCGCCTTTGTCCAACAAGTAGCCGCCCACACCCCACACCATGTGTGCAATGGGCAGGTAAGCAAATGTGAACCACAACACGCTGAACAACAGCACGGCCGCAAACTTCATGCGCTCGGCAAATGAGCCCACGATTAGTGCACAAGTGATACCAGCAAACGTGGCCTGGAACGCGACAAAGATGTACTCAGGAATCTTGACGCCTTCGGTGAAGGTGTCGGCCAACGAATCGGGTGTGATGCCCATCAGGAACACGCGACTGAAGTCACCAATGATCAGGCCCTCGGCGCCAAACGCCAAAGAGTAGCCATATACGGCCCACAGCACCACGATGAGTGCGAACACCACCATGACTTGCATGAGCACCGACAACATGTTTTTAGTGCGCACCAGGCCGCCGTAAAGAGCGCCAAGCCGGGCACGGCCATCATGACAACCAGCAAGGTAGACAGCATCATCCAAGTGACGTCGCCCTTGCTGACAGTGGCGGCGACGTCTTGCGCAAACGCGCCAGAGCCCATGGCTAAAAGTGGCAAGGGCAGCCACTTAAGCAGTGATGAAGGCGGTGAGAAAGTCATCTGTTTGTCCTCTATGAATAATTGAATCAGGGTTTTGGTGTGAGCGGGTGCTTACAGCGCAGCAGGGCCAGTCTCACCGGTGCGGATACGCACTACTTGCTCAACAGTGGTCACAAAAATCTTGCCGTCGCCAATCTTGCCGGTACGTGCCGCACCTTCGATGGCCTCAATAGCGCGCTCGGTCAAGTCGGCAGGCACAGCCGCCTCAAGGCGAACCTTTGGCAAAAAATCCACAACGTATTCGGCACCTCGGTACAACTCGGTATGGCCTTTTTGGCGACCAAAACCCTTCACTTCGGTCACGGTAATGCCCTGCACACCTATCGCAGACAAGGCCTCACGCACTTCGTCCAACTTGAACGGTTTGATGATGGCGGTGATTAACTTCATGGGAAATCCTCTTTTGAACAATTGGTCTGTTGTTGCATTGCACAAGCCGTGCCAGGCAGACTGTGCGGGGTATCACACGCTATTGACCACCGCCTGCGCACCACGATAGTGCGAGACGCACCCCAAATGCTGGTGCACAATGCCCAATAAAAAGGCGTGCACCAAAAGCGCTCACCACACATCAGGGAGACAAGACATGAGCCTGGCACATGTGCAGACCAGGGCCTTGGCTGGTTTATCAGCCATGCCTGTGACCGTAGAAGTGGACTTGGCCAATGGCCTGCCCAGCTTCACGTTGGTAGGCTTGGCCGACACCGAGGTGAAAGAAGCGCGTGAACGCGTGCGCGCCGCCATTGCCAACAGCTGCTTGACGTTTCCCAATAACAAGCGCATCACGGTCAACCTCGCCCCTGCCGATTTGCCCAAAGACTCGGGACGCTTTGACTTGCCTATTGCCTTGGGCGTGCTATGTGCGGCAGGCTTTGTGGATGCAACACAACTGGCGCGCTACGAGTTTGCAGGCGAGTTGTCGCTAAGTGGTGAGCTGCGCGCCGTGCGTGGCGCGCTGGCTATGGGCTTGGCAATGCAGCATGCCCCCGCTGACCAGCCCCGCATGCTGGTACTGCCGCCCGGTAGCGCTGAAGAGGCCGCCTGGGTGCCGGGCTTGCGCGTGATACGCGCAGCACACCTGAGCGATGTGGTGGCGCAGCTACAACCCGATGCCATTCGCGCACAACACCATGACAACAGTGACGGCTCAGGCTGGTGTGTGGTGCAAGCGCCCGCACCAAAACCCGACCACAGCGGCCCCAACATGCGTGATGTGTTGGGTCAGCAAGGCGTTAAGCGTGCACTTGAAATCGCAGCAGCTGGCAAACACAGCGTACTCATGGTGGGCCCACCTGGCGCGGGCAAATCCATGCTGGCGCAACGCTTCGCCGGGCTGCTGCCCGCCATGACACCAGACGAAGCCTTGGCCAGCGCGGCCGTGGCGTCACTGGTTGGGCGCTTTGACGCCGACTCATACGGCAAACGCCCTTTTGCAGCGCCTCACCACACCGCCAGCGCTGTGGCCCTGGTGGGCGGCGGCTCACCGCCCAAGCCAGGAGAAATATCGCTGGCGCACAACGGGGTGCTGTTTTTAGATGAATTTCCAGAGTTTGCAAGAGCCAGCCTGGAAGCCTTGCGCGAACCGCTTGAGACTGGCGTTATTCGCATTGCGCGTGCCGCGCACCAAGCGGAGTTTCCAGCAAGGTTTCAACTGATTGCAGCCATGAACCCCTGCCCTTGCGGCTTATTGGGACACGCCACCAAACAGTGCCGCTGCACACCAGACCAGGTGAGTCGCTACCAAGGCAAACTATCAGGCCCACTGCTGGACCGCATAGACCTACACATCAACGTACAGGCCGTGCCGCCAGAAGCGCTACTGAACCACCAGCCTCACACCGCTGATGACAGCAGCGAAACCATACAACAACGCGTTACAGCAGCCCATGCGCGCGCTCAACAAAGGCAAGGCTGCGCCAACAACTTACTAGTGGGTGAGTCACTCACCAACCACATGCACCTAGCGCCTGATGCCAAAGCCTTTGTACAACAAGCCGCCACCAAACTGCAATGGTCGGCCAGACGCATGCACCGCGTCATGCGCGTGGCCAGAACCATTGCCGACCTAGAAGACAGCGCTAATGTGAGCAGCGGCCACGTGGCAGAGGCGGTGCAATACCAGCGGGTGTTGTCAAATGCCCACTAGTTCGGGAATCTACCGCCTCCGCTTCATGTTTGATCTAGGGCTTGGTACTTGGCGTAGGAGAAACAAACCAGCGGCCACGCCCAATCTTTAATGTATGAAACTTGACTACAAGCTATGAAGGAGACCTATGACGACAGATTTTGACTTCCGCAGAAAAGCAATGAAAGAGTTACCCACAGCAACAGGAGTCTATGTCTTGTGCGACTTAGACGAGGTTCCCATTTATGTTGGGCAGTCAAAGGACGGCATCCGATCGCGAGTGTCGCGTCACTTGACTTCGGCCCGATCAGACATCATTGCGAATCGTCAAATTGACGTGTGGGAAATCGCGTACGTGTGGGCCTACCCGATCACAGACTTGAACGAGATAACGCCCACGGAAAACCGCCTATATCACTACTTCAATACAAAATCGAAACTGATGAACGGGACGGTGCCAGCTACCCCCTCAAAGTCACCCATTCCAAAGTCATTCCACCGAGTTCAGGTGATGTCGAGCAAAGAGATCATCGAAAGACAGGCCCCAGAGCAGCGGCTACCAAGACAAGCAAACCACTATGCCCAGATCGTTGGGCATTTTCTCGCCGTTAAAAACTCAAGCCAGATTGCTGGTGCGATGGATGCTCACTTTCAACGCCTGACCAAATACCACTCGTTGCTAATTGGTTCTGCCGATTCAGACCCAAATGACGTTTAGACGACTAAAGGGCCAGCTTCTTTACTTTAGCAACTTTGCTGGACACGTGTCGCCTGATGCTGTATAAATAAACAGTTTTTACAGGCGGCGACATGTATAGTTTTTACGAATTTTTCGCGGGTGGCGGCATGGCCAGAGCGGGACTGGGCGCAAGCTGGCGTTGCACCTTTGCCAACGACATCTGTCCAACCAAGGGCAACTCCTATAAAGCCAACTGGGGCAGTGAACACCTTGCGTTAAAGGACATTTATGCTGTCCAACCTGCCGAGCTCCCTGGCTGTGTAACTATGGCATGGGGCTCTTTCCCGTGCCAAGACCTATCGCTCGCAGGCTCTGGTGCAGGGCTTGGCGGCAACCATTCCGGAGCCTTTTGGGGATTCTGGAAGTTAGTCACCAGCCTAAACGTCGAAGGTCGTAAACCAAAGATGATTGTTTTAGAGAATGTACTTGGAGCACTCACCTCTAACGACGGAAAAGATTTCGAAACAATCGTTGACGCATTTGCGCTTGAAGGTTATCTCGTCGGAGCCTTGCTAATAGACGCTGTTCATTTTTTGCCACAGTCACGTCCACGACTTTTTATCGTAGGTATAGACTCAGGATTGTCATTGCCCGAAAGAAGTCACACCGGCACCCCTAACCCAGCTTGGCACCCTGTCGCGATGTTAAAAGCACACAACCGATTGAGTAATTCAACCAAGACTCTTTGGCGGTGGTGGCATTTACCTCAAAACAAACAAGCATCAACAACTCTTGACTCGTTAGTAGAAAGAGATCCACACAGCGTTAAGTGGCATTCAGATGAAGAGACCAAGCGGCTTCTTGACATGATGTCCCCGCTACACCGCCGCAAAGTTATTGCGGCACAAGCTGACAAAGTGCCTCATGTCGGGACGATTTACAAGCGTACGCGTGGCGGTGTTCAACGGGCTGAAGTTCGATTTGACGGCATTGCCGGATGCCTTCGCACGCCAGGCGGCGGCTCAAGCCGTCAAACCATCATGATCGTACATGGTGCACGCATCAAAAGCCGGCTAATTTCAACCCGGGAAGCTGCACGGTTGATGGGGCTGTCGGATGATTACAAATTACCTGAAAAATACAACGAGGCTTACCACCTTTTAGGAGATGGCGTCGTTGTGCCCGTGGTGAGCCACTTAAGCCAGCACCTACTGTTGCCGATAGCCAATCTAAATCGACAGGCTATGGTCGCTAAGAACCAGCAAAAACGCGCCGCGTAAATTAGCAGTCTTCACAAGTTAGGCCCCAATAGCACCTTAACCCGCTGCTCGTCCACGCCGCTGCGCTGGGCCAAGTCTGCCACCTGGTCGTCACCCACTTTGCCGACGTTGAAGTAAGTGGCATCCGGGTGCGCCAGGTAAAAACCACTGACGCTGGCAGCGGGTGTCATGGCCAAGCTGTCGGTCAGGCCCATGCCAATGTCTGCGGCTTGCAGCAGCTCAAACATGGCTTTCTTGGCGCTGTGGTCTGGGCAAGCGGGGTAGCCTGGTGCGGGGCGAATGCCTTGGTAAGCTTCCTTGATGAGTTGCTCGTTGGTCAGTGACTCGTTAGGCGCGTAGCCCCACCAGTCCGTGCGCACACGCTGGTGCATCATCTCGGCCATGGCCTCGGCCAAGCGGTCGGCCAGGGCTTTCACCATGATGGCGCTGTAATCGTCTTGCGCGTCTTCAAAACCTTTTGCGCGCGCGTCAGCACCTATGCCGGCGGTAACCGCAAACAGGCCAACGTAGTCGGCACCTTGGGCTGGCGTGGCCACAAAGTCGGCCAGGCAGCGGCTGGGGCGCATCACACCGTCCACCATGTGCTTCTCGGTTTGCTGGCGCAGGCCGTGCCAGGTCATGGCCACCGTGCTGCGGGTCTCGTCGGTGTACAGGGCAATGTCGTCCTCGCCTAGTCGCTGCGCGGGGTACAAACCCACCACCGCATTGGCGGTCAGCCAGCGCCCGTCAATCATGCGCTTAAGCATGACCTGGGCGTCGGCGAATACATTGCGCGCTTGCTCACCAACCACCTCGTCTTGAAGAATGGCAGGGTATGGGCCTGCCAAATCCCAGGTTTGAAAGAAGGGGGCCCAATCAATAAACGGCACCACCTCGTTCAGGTCCACGCCTTTGAGCACACGCTTACCAATAAACTTGGGCACCACAGGTGTGTAGTTGGCGAAGTCAATGGGCGCGGCATTGGCGCGTGCTTGCGCCAGCGTCCACAGGGGTGTTTGCTTTTTGTTGGCGTGCTGGCTGCGCACACGCTCGTAGTCGACGTTGAGCTCGGCCACATACCTGGCCTTGTCGTCGCCCAACAAGCCGCTGGCCACACTCACGCTGCGCGAGGCATCTGGCACATACACCACGGGACCGCTGTAATGCGGCGCAATCTTGACGGCAGTGTGCACGCGGCTGGTGGTGGCGCCGCCAATCAGCAGCGGTATTTGGCGTTCGCGGAACCAGGCGTCTTTTTCCATCTCGGCGGCCACAGCTTGCATCTCTTCAAGGCTTGGCGTGATCAGGCCTGACAAACCCACGACGTCGGCGTTTTCGTCCTTGGCTTTTTGCAGTATGTCTTGCCACGGCACCATCACGCCCATGTTGACCACGTCAAAGTTATTGCATTGCAACACCACCGTCACGATGTTTTTGCCGATGTCATGAACGTCGCCCTTGACAGTGGCAATCACAATCTTGCCCTTGCTACGCACATCAGCACCAGCGGCTTGCATGCGCTGCTTTTCTTCTTCAATGTAGGGCACCAGGTGGGCCACGGCTTGTTTCATCACCCGCGCGCTCTTCACCACTTGCGGCAAAAACATCTTGCCTTCGCCAAACAAGTCACCCACCACGTTCATGCCGTCCATGAGTGGGCCTTCAATCACGTGCAGCGGACGTCCGCCACCGTCAGCAATGTTTTGCCACATCTCTTCGGTGTCTTCCACGATGAACTCGTTGAGACCGCGAACCAGCGCGTGGCTTAAACGCTCACGAATAGGCAGTGCGCGCCATTCATATTTTGTGCTGTCGTCTTTTGCTGCGCCCTTGGCCGTTTCGGCCACTTCGATGAGCCGCTCGCCTGCGTCGGGCCGGCGGTTCAGCACCACATCTTCAACGCGCTCACGCAACACAGGCTCTAATTGGTCGTACACACCCACCATGCCTGCGTTGACAATGCCCATGTCCATGCCCGCCTTGATGGCGTAGTACAAAAACACGGTGTGAATGGCCTCGCGCACCGGGTCGTTGCCGCGAAAGCTGAAGCTCACGTTGGACACACCACCGCTGACTTTGGCGCCTGGCAAGTTGTCTTTAATCCACCGCGTAGCATTGATGAAATCAACAGCGTAGTTGTTGTGCTCTTCAATACCGGTGGCAATGGCAAAGATGTTGGGGTCAAAAATAATGTCTTCTGCTGCAAACCCCACGTCGTCTACCAGCACGCGATAAGCGCGCTCGCAAATCTCTATCTTGCGCTCGTAAGTATCCGCTTGGCCTTGCTCATCAAAGGCCATCACCACAGCAGCAGCGCCATAGCGCTTGACCAGCTTGGCCTGACGGCGGAATTCATCCAAGCCCTCTTTCATGCTGATGGAGTTGACAATGCTTTTGCCTTGCACGCATTGCAAACCCGCCTCAATCACGCTCCACTTGCTGGAGTCAATCATCACCGGCACACGGGCGATGTCGGGCTCACCGGCCATTAGATTTAAAAACTTCACCATGGCAGCTTGACTGTCCAACATGGCTTCGTCCATGTTGACGTCTACCACTTGTGCGCCGTTTTCTACCTGCTGACGCGCCACGGCCAAGGCCTCTTCAAACTGCTCGTTCAAAATCAGGCGGGCAAAGGCTTTAGAGCCTGTAACGTTGGTACGCTCACCCACGTTGATGAACAAACTACTGTCATCAACGCGCAGCGGCTCAAGGCCAGACAACAGCATGGCGGGTATAGAAGCAGGAGATGGTTGATTTTGATTCACAGCGGGCCTCACCTGATGGCGCATAAGTTCAGGCGAGCGCCGTTGCTACGGTTGCGTATGCAGGCCACATGCTTGCTGCGCAACGGTTCGCCAAGCCTGACACCCCACTGAGTGAGGCGATGCAGCGCTCCTTGGCAACCAACCCAGCATTTTAACCGCTGCGCTTGTGGCCGTGCATCACAACGGCAATGCGTCAAAGCGAGACGGCTATCCGGCCAAACGCACGCCAAACGCAATAAACATCATGCCCACCACCCCCGTTAACAAGGCGCTTAGGCGTTTGCGCTGGGCAAAGGCTTGCGCCAACTTCACGCCGCCAACGATGAGCGCACTCAAGTACACCAAACTGGCGCACTGCACGATGGCACCCAATACGGCAAAGCTGATACCGGGGTTAGGGTAGCTGTGGTCTACAAACTGCACAAAAAA
Source organism: Comamonadaceae bacterium M7527 (assembly GCA_021044545.1). Lineage (NCBI taxonomy): Bacteria > Pseudomonadati > Pseudomonadota > Betaproteobacteria > Burkholderiales > Comamonadaceae > Comamonadaceae bacterium M7527. The sequence goes on along the minus strand of CP087990.1, from coordinate 1,840,336 downwards.
CGAAATGAAAAAGAAAATGGCCTTGGGGTTTAACAAGCTCACCACCAAGGCTTTGCGATATACCGCCTTGGGCGTGTGCTCTGGCACAGGCTTTAGGTCTTTCATCATGGCTTGCACGCCACCGGCTGTGCCGCGCGCAGCTCGCCAGCCTTGAATGCCGCCCCAAATAAGCTTTAAGCCCAGCCACGCCAAGTAGACCGCACCAGCCCACTTGATGGCGTGAAACACCGCCGGATATGCATTGAGCACAGAGGCCGCGCCAAAAACAGTGAGCAACATCAACAGGAGGTCGCCGGTAAAAATACCCGCTGCACCCGCGTAGCCCATACGCAAACCTGAACGCGTGGCCACAGTCAGCACGTACAGCGAGTTGGGCCCAGGCAGCAACACAATGGCAATGGTGCCCGCCACGAAAACGCCAAGGTCGGTAATGCCAAACATGTTGTGCGCCTGATAAGCGTTGTAGTAAATGTTGAATCGACTCGCCAGTCTAAGGCCAAGCGTGTCGTTACACACCGCAACTGTTTATGTAACTATTTTTATATATAAAATGGGATTTTATCCGTAAAACAAGGGGAAATACCCTGATTATTGAATGCTTTTTATTTCACTATTGAGGCCTGCTCGCGTTAAACTTTGCTTCACATTTTGTATACGCAATTAAATACAAATGTCCTGACCAACAACACGTCATGCACGCACTGCCTCTTTAAAGGCTGACCACGGCATATGACGACTTAAGGAGACAGACATGCAATCCAACGACAACAGCGCGTTAAGCCCAGTCACCAGCCAAGAGAAAACGTGGGGCTGGTTTGCCATATTCAATGTGTGGGCCAACGACATCCAATCATTGTTTGGCTACACCCTGGTCGCCTCTTTGTTTGTTTCATTCGGCGTTAGCGGCTGGACGGCCTTTGCCGCCCTCATCGCCGCAAGCCTGTTTGTGATGTGCATGGTCAATTTGTCCGGCGCAGCCGGCGAGCGCTATGGCATTGCATACCCAGTGTTTGCAAGAGCCAGCATGGGCACTGCGGGCGCCAAACTACCAGCTGTATTGCGCGGTTGTTGCCGTGTTTTGGTACGGCGCACAAGTCTACTTTGCATCAACCGCTTTGGCACTGCTCATCAAATCCCTCACTGGGGCCGAAACTGGCGATGCACTGTTTTTAGGCCTCAGTGGTATTGACTGGGTCGCCTTCTTGTTTGTATGGGTGTTCCACATACTGATTTTCTGGCGCGGCATGGGCTGGGTTGAAGGTTTCCTGAACCTGGCTGGCCCATTTGTGTACGCCGTCATGACTGCCTTGGTCATTGTGCTGTGGTCCATGTCAGATGGACAGTTGTTTTCAGCGGCGCAAAACATCTTTGCCAACCCTGAAGGCACTTGGAAAACCGAGCTATCTGGCTTTGTAGCCATCTTTGGCACCATGGTGGCTTACTTCTCTGCTGTGATGATCAACTTCAGTGACTTCTCACGCTTTTCCAAAGACAAGAACGCCATGGTTAAAGGCAACTTCATGGGTTTGCCTTTGAATATGATTTTGTTCTCTGCCTTGGCCCTGCTCACAACCGCCGGTGCAGCTGTGGTGTACGGTGAGGCCATCATCAACCCAACAGAAATTGTGGCACGCACCAACAGCGTGTTCTTGAGCGTCATTGCTGCCATGACATTCTTTGCCGCCACCGTCGGTATCAACTTGGTCGCCAACTTCATTCCTGCAGTGAACGGCATTGCCAACCTGTCACCCAACACCATTGGCTTTCGCAAGGCCGGTCTGATCACATCCGGCTTCGCCTTGGTGATTGGTGGCTTGTGGACAGCAGTGATCAGCCAAATCGGTATTGGTGGTTTTGTCAACACGCTGGGTGCCACGTTGGCGCCGCTGTTCGGCATTTTGATTGTGGATTACTTCGTGGTTCGCAAACAAGTCTTGAGCCAGGAAGACCTCTACAACATGGACGGTGGCAAGTACCACTACAAAAACGGCTGGCACGACAATGCTGTGATTGCCTTCGCCATTGGTGCCGTCTTTTCTGTGGCCACCGTCTGGTTGCCCAGTTGAGCGACTTGTCTGGCTACGCATGGATTATTGGTGCCGCATTAGGCGCTGCCGTTTACTTCATACGCACCAAACATATAAAGCTTTCTTGAGACAAAGCCTGACTACCCAAGTCTAAGTCTGCGCACACGGCCCGACTGCCATTGGCAATCGGGCTTTTTTTCGCCTACAAGACACACCACGACCAACGCTTTTATGTAGCAAAGACCCTGGCGACATGCCCAGCGGCAGGCTGCTGCGTTTAAGCCGCTTCGCGGTATGCCGCCCACGTCACATCCCTTGCCTTTTCAGGCCTGACCGCATCACCAATGGCGGCGATGTGCTCGGGGGTGGTGCCGCAGCAGCCGCCCACAATGTTCACCAAGCCTTGCGCGGCAAACTCATGTAGCAAGCGACTGGTCACTTCCGGGGTTTCATCAAAACCGGTATCGCTCATGGGATTGGGCAGGCCCGCGTTGGGGTAGCAGCTGATGTAAGTGCCCTGGGCCACTTTAGCGCTCTTGTATGTAGGGGCGCATCAGCGTAGCCCCCAGGGCGCAGTTCAGGCCCACGGCCAGTGGCTTGACATGGCGCACGCTGGCCCAAAATGCGGTCACGGTTTGACCGCTCAACACACGGCCTGAGGCATCGGTCACCGTGCCACTGATGATGACAGGCAGGCGCTCACCAGTGGCATCAAAAAATTCTTCAATCGCAAACAACGCCGCCTTGGCATTAAGCGTGTCAAAAATCGTCTCGACCAACAGCACGTCTGCACCACCGTCAAACAAACCCTGCACTTGCTCGTAATACGACGCGCGCAGCTGCTCAAAGGTAACGTTGCGCGCGCTGGGGTCGTTCACATCCGGGCTGATGCTGGCGGTTTTAGGCGTGGGACCTAAGGCACCCACTACAAAACGCGGCTTGTCAGCCGTGGCATATTTATCGCAAGCCGCGCGTGCCAACCGGGCAGAGGCGACATTCATTTCGTAGGCCAAGTTGGCCATGTCGTAGTCTTCTTGGGCAATGCGTGTGGCACCAAAGGTATTGGTCTCTATCATGTCCGCGCCAGCGGCCAAGTAGCGCTCGTGCACATCGGCAATCACGTCCGCACGCGTGAGGCTTAGCAACTCGTTGTTGCCCTTCACGTCTCGGTGAAAATCTTTAAATCGCTCACCACGGTATTGCGCTTCACCCAGCTTAAAACGCTGAATCATGGTGCCCATGGCCCCGTCCAAAATAGCAATGCGCTGCGCCAAAATAGCTGGCAGCGCAGCACCTCGGGTATAGGCTTGGTCAAAAACGGCAGGAGTAGCAATAGCGGTCATGGCGCTATTGTAGAAAGTTAATGCACACACCATGCGGGCGTGGTGGAATTGGCTGCGCTTAAAAACCTTGCGCGCCATAACGCCGCCCATCAAAAACCACCACAGGACAAGGCCATGACCACGCCCAAAACCATACTCATAACAGGCGCCAGTGACGGCATTGGCCTGGCCACTGCCCACAAACTGGCGGCGCAAGGACACTGTTTGCTGCTGCATGGACGCAATGCGGACAAGCTGGGCGCCGCGGCTAAAGCGCTGTCAGCCTTGCCCGGCGCGGGTCCTATCAGCACCTACGTGGCCGATTGGTCCACTCTCGGGGCAGTAGACCAACTGAGCGTAGCCGTTGCCAACCAACACAGCCAGCTTGATGTGTTGATCAACAACGCAGGCATCTTAAAGACACCCAACACGCGCACCGCTGACGGCCTAGACATGCGGTTTATGGTCAATACCATTGCGCCTTACCGCCTGACACAGCGCCTGCTGCCGCTCTTGAGTGCCTCATCACGCGTGGTCAACCTGTCGTCAGCGGCGCAAGCACCTGTGAACTTGGACGCACTGGCTGGACGTTTGGCACTGGATGACATGCCCGCCTACGCGCAAAGCAAACTGGCCCTCACCATGTGGTCACGCCACATGGCGCAGCAACGCAAGGGAGTGGGCCCATTGGTGGTGGCGGTTAACCCAGGCTCACTGCTGGCCACGCGCATGGTGAGCGAAGGGTTTGGCATAGCCGGATCCGACGTGGGCATAGGCGCAGACATTGTGTGCCGGGCTGCCTTATCTGACGAGTTTGCAAACGCGAACGGCTTGTACTTTGACAACGACGCCAAACGCTTTGCCAACCCGCACACAGACGCGCTGAATGAGCACAAGTCCAGCGCCGTGGTGCACGCCTTGGAGACAGTTTTGCAACAATTGGCCACCTAACGCACAAAGCCAGGCAAGTGCACCGCCACAATGCCGGACAATAGAGGGCTTATGAAACACTTGCAGCCAAAAGAGGCCTGGGCGCTGATGCAGGCCAACCCCAACGCCTTGATGATAGACGTGCGTATGGAGATTGAGTCGCTATACGTGGGTCGCCCCCCGGGCGCAATCAACGTGCCGTGGTACGAGTACCCGGAACTCACGCCACACCCAGAGACCTTTGTGCGTTTGGTCAGCGACGAGGCACAAGACAAAACACGCCCTGTGGTGCTTATTTGTCGCAGTGGCAAACGCACACTTGACGCAGGCAACGCACTAGAGGCAGCAGGCTTTACCGACGTCATCAATGTGGTGCACGGCTTTGAAGGCGAGCTCAACGACAGCTTTCACCGCTCATGCATCAACGGCTGGCGCTTTGACGCCTTGCCATGGGAGCAGCTGTAAGCCCGTGTCTACAACAGCCAGCACGGAAGTAGCCAGCAGTACACCGTTGGATGTATTGCACGAGGTCTTTGGTTTTGACGCCTTTAGAGGCCCACAAGCCGACATCATCAACCACGTTGTAGACGGCGGCGATGCGCTGGTGCTTATGCCCACAGGTGGCGGCAAAAGCTTGTGCTACCAGGTGCCCGCCATCGTGCGCCAGCGCGCCGGACATGGTGTGGCCGTGGTGGTGTCGCCCCTTATTGCCTTGATGCACAACCAAGTGGGTGCACTGCATGAGCTGGGTGTGTCGGCGGCGTTTTTAAACTCCACACTGACATGGCCGCTGCGCGCGAGGTTGAGCAACAAATGCTGCGTGGCGAACTCACGCTGTTGTACGCCGCACCCGAGCGCATCACCACACCGCGCTTTATGGCGCTGCTCACCAGTTTGTATGAACGTGGCCAACTGAGCCTGTTTGCCATTGATGAGGCGCACTGCGTCAGCCAATGGGGGCACGACTTTAGACCCGAATACCGCGCCATGTCCATGCTGCATGAGCAGTTTGCAGGCGTGCCACGCTTAGCACTCACAGCCACGGCAGACGACCTCACGCGCCAAGACATGGTGCACCACCTGGCGCTGCATGAAGCACGCCAATTTGTCAGCAGCTTTGACAGGCCCAACATCAGCTACCGCATCACTGAAAAACGCGACGCCATGGCGCAGTTGCTGACGTTTATTCAAACCGAATTTGCCGATGATGCAGGCGTGGTGTACTGCCAATCGCGCCGACGCGTTGAAGAAGTGGCCGAGCAGCTGGCGCGCGCCGGTGTTAACGCATTGCCTTATCACGCGGGCATGGAAGCCGCCGTTCGCCAGCGCCACCAGGACCGCTTTTTGCGCGAAGACGGTGTCGTAGTGGTGGCCACCATTGCATTTGGCATGGGTATAGACAAGCCAGATGTGCGGTTTGTGGCGCACATGGACATGCCCAAAAACATAGAAGGCTACTACCAAGAAACGGGGCGGGCCGGACGCGACGGCGAGCCTGCTGTCGCCTGGATGGCCTATGGCTTGGCAGACGTCATCAACCAGCGCCGCATGATTGATGAAGGTGTTGCCAGCGAGGAATTCAAGCAAGCCTTGCGCGGCAAACTTGACGCACTGCTGGCGCTGGCCGAAGCCACCGACTGCCGCCGCGTGCACTTATTGAACTACTTTGGCGAGCACAGCACGGCTTGCGGCAATTGCGACAACTGCCTGAACCCACCCCAGGTGTTTGACGCCACCGAAGCGGCGCGCAAGCTACTCAGTACCATTTACCGCTTTCAGCAAAGCTCGGGCATGGCCTTTGGCTCAGGCCATTTGCTGGATGTGTTGCGCGGCAAAGTCACAGACCGGGTCAACCAATACCAGCACGACAAACTGAGCACCTTTGGCATAGGCAAAGACATGAGCGAGGCGCAGTGGCGTGCCTTGCTGCGCCAACTGGTGGCCAATGGCGCTGTGGTGGTAGACAGTGGCATGTACAAGACACTGCAACTGGGTGAGCCCGCGCGCGCGCTGCTGCGTAACGAGTCACAAGTATGGCAACGCGTGGCCACCGCCAGTAAAGCAAGCCCCTCACGCAGCAACGCCCGTGCGGATGACAGCGACCTGGACGCCCATGCCCAAGGCGTATTTGCCGATCTCAAAGCCTGGCGCGCCGAAGTGGCACGTGCACACGACTTGCCGGCCTATGTGATTTTCAACAACAACACGCTGAAAGCCTTGGCGCAACTCAGACCCGGTAACGCCTATGAGCTGGTCGGTGTGCCAGGGATTGGCACCAAGAAGTTGGAGGCTTATGGCGACGAGGTGTTGAGGGTGATTGCTGGGCGTTGATGCAGCTGCGTTGGCAGTCAAACAGCACCCCCTACAACTCTGCCCTAACCTGCCAAATCTCTGGGAACAACACCACGTCCAACATCGCCTTTAAGTAGCCGGTACCACTGGTCCCACCTGTGCCTTTGCGCACACCAATCACCCGCTCAACTGTGGTCAAGTGTCTGAACCGCCACAGCCTAAACGTATCCTCAATATCCGTGAGCTTCTCGCCCAGCTGATAAAGCGTCCAATACTGTTGCGGGTTCTGGTAGACCACCTTCCAGGCGGCCTGTACATTGGCGCTGCTGGTGTGGCTTTTAGTCCAGTCGCGTTGCAAGTGCTGGGCATCAATGGGCAAGCCTGCCTGGGCGAGCAAACCAATGGCAATGTCATAAAGCGACGGCGCTTCAAAGGCCTGTTGCACCATGGCCAGCAACTCTGGCTTGTGGGCGTGGGGTTTGAGCATGGTGGCGTTCTTGTTACCCAGCAAGAACTCGATGCAGCGGTATTGCGCGCTTTGAAAGCCGCTTGAATGGCCCAGGTAAGGGCGTAAGGCGCTGTACTCTGGCGGCGTCATGGTCGCCAGCACATCCCACGCGCCCACCAGCTGCGCCATGATGCGGCCCACGCGCGCCATCATCTTGAACGCTAGGTTTGACTCACCTTCTTGCAAGGCTTGCAAGGCTGCGCGCAACTCGTGCAACATCAGCTTCATCCACAACTCGCTGGTTTGGTGTTGCACGATGAACAGCATTTCGTCGTGCACTGGCGACAGTGGGCGCTGCGCATTCAAAATGTCGTCCAGATGCAAGTAGTCGCCGTATGTCATATCTGCGGCGTAGTCCAGCTTGGCGCCTTCGCGCGCCACGATATCCTGGGGCTTGTTCATGTCACCACCTGTGTGCGGTTGAATTCTGGCCGTTGCCAGGCATTGCTTTGCAGCACGTGCACCAAATGATCAATGGCATCAAAGGCATCTACATAGCGTGTGTACAGCGGCGTAAAACCAAAGCGCAGCAGATCTGCCTCGCCGTTGGCGCCGCCCGCTCTAAAGTCACCCACTACGCCTCTTGCTATCAACGCTTGCATCATCGCCAAGCCACCGGTTGGTGCGGCCAGGCTGACTTGTGAACCACGCTGTGTGTGTGCTACAGGTGTGACGTTGTGCAAGCCAAACGCTTTGCAACGCTGCTCGCAAAGCTGCAAAAACAAGTCTGTCAACGCCAACGATTTGCTGCGAATAGCAGCCATGCCACCTAATGCACCGACTTGGTCAAACACATCAAGGCCGCAACCCATGGCCGCCATCGCCAACATGGACTGCGTGCCGCACAGGTACTGGTCGATGCCTTGTTGGGGCACGTAATTGGCATCAAACGCAAAAGGCAAGGCATGGCCCCACCAACCACTAACGGGTTGGCGCGTCTGATTGACCACACGTGCATTGGCCCACACAAATGCGGGCGCACCCGGGCCACCATTCAAATACTTGTAGCCGCAACCCACGGCGTAGTCGGCGTCTGCACCGTTTAGGTCAACCGGCACGGCGCCTGCGCTGTGGGCCAAGTCCCACACCATCAGCGCGCCCACATCGTGCGCCGCCTTGGTAACCCCAGCCATGTCGTACATGGCGCCTGTGCGGTAGTTCACATGCGTGAGCATGAGCACCGCCACGTCATTGGTGAGTGCACCGTCCAGGTTTTGTGCCGTGGTCAGTTCAAGGCGCAAATCGTATTGTCGGCATACCGACTGTGCGATGTACAAGTCTGTGGGGAAGTTGCTAGCCTCGCTCAGCAACACGCGCTTGTCTGGATGTTGTTGACCAGCGAGTTCAGCAGCGGCGCACAACACTTTGTACAAATTGACGCTGGTGGTATCCGTAACCACCACCTCACCCGCGGCTGCGCCCACCCAAGGCGCCAGGCGATTGCCAAGCTGTTGCGGCGACACAAACCAGCCCGCTTTGTTCCAGCTTTGAATCAAGTCTTGACCCCACTCTTTGGTCACAACCCTGGCCACCGCGGCGGCTGTCGCTTTGGGCAACGCACCCAAGGAGTTACCGTCCAGGTAGATAGTGCCTGCTGGCAAATCAAAGGCGTCGCGCATGCTGCGCAATGGGTCTTGTTGGTCCAGTTGTTCGCAGTGGTCGCGGGTGATGGTCGTCATGTCGCAATGGCTTTTGGTTGATGTAAACAGTAAGAAACCAGACCAAGCGGCCTGGCATGACAGCGCTACAGGCTGATAGTCGCCGGGTGTTGAATGGTCTAGCACCAGCTTGGTGGGTATAGCGGTGGACGGTAGCACCGGCAGTTGGCGCGTGGTGTCGCTTATTTCCAACGTGCAGCCCTAGCCACCACCGCGACCCGTCTGAATGGCGCGCAACGCTGCTGCGGCCCAAAAACGGTGGCGTGTTGCAAAGACGCCCTTTATGACTGCCAGGGAATCTGCACTGCAAAGTGTTACCTGCAAGCTTTACGCTAAAATACAGCGTTAGAAAGACCTCTCTTGGTCTAACCCACTTTTGGAGCTAGCCATGTCTGCAAACAACAATGACCACCACACCGCGCACGCTGAGGAAGATGTCGTTGAAAGTATTGTTCACAAAATGCCAGTGGTACTGCCTGTTGCCGGTGCCATTTTGATGTTTTTGTTGGCGTTTATTGCCGTGTTTATGGCCTAAAGCCTGCGTGCTTTCGCAAAGACCAGCACGGGTGCAGTGCTGGTTTTTTTTCGCCTGTGCAACGCAGGTAAAACCTACATTTTGGCTTATAAAGCCATGCATTTTTTGCATGTAACCGCTTGGTAACCAAGCCCCGCACTCCCTAAAATGAAAAAGTTGCGCTCACAGCGCAGACTGCTTTGGCATACAGCCAGCACTGTCTACCCTGGTGCTTGGTCTTGGCCCATTCGCAAACCTCATCTGGTTTGCGCGTTCCTATACGGCTAGTGACTAAACAACGCCCATTTTGCGCGCTGCAAGTGGCATGAGCTGGTGCGCTGTTTATTCATTTATGGAGAACCACCGCATGAGCACGCCCACCGTCAACATCAACGCGCCAGCGTACGTCCAGCACACCAAGCTATTGGCCTGGGTACAAGACATGGCCAACCTCACCCAGCCCGCCAACGTGCACTGGTGCGACGGCAGTCAAGCCGAATACGACGCGTTGTGCGATCAAATGGTAGCCAGCGGCACCATGAAGCGCCTAAATGCAGCCAAGCGCCCCAACTCGTTTTTGGCCTGCTCTGATCCATCGGATGTAGCCCGCGTTGAAGACCGCACCTTCATTTGTACTGACGACAAGCTAGACGCCGGCCCCACCAACAACTGGATGGCACCAGATGACATGCGCGCCACCCTAGACCCCTTGTTTACGGGCTCTATGGCTGGACGCACCATGTACGTGGTGCCATTTTCAATGGGTCCATTGGGCTCGCCCATCGCACATATTGGCGTAGAACTGTCAGACAGCCCCTACGTCGCCGTGAACATGCGCTTGATGACACGCATGGGCAAGGCCGTACTAGACGTATTGGGTGCAGACGGCGATTTTGTACCCTGCATGCACACGGTAGGCGCCCCCTTGGCCTCTGGCCAAGCAGACGTGGCCTGGCCTTGCAACCCAGACACCAAATACATTGTGCATTTCCCTAAGACGCGCGAAATCTGGTCATACGGCTCTGGCTACGGCGGCAACGCCCTGCTGGGCAAAAAGTGTTTTGCGCTGCGCATTGCATCCACAATGGGTCAAGCCCAAGGCTGGTTGGCCGAGCACATGCTTATTCTGGGCGTGACCAACCCCCAGGGCAAAAAATACCATGTGGCCGCCGCCTTCCCTAGCGCATGTGGCAAAACCAACTTTGCCATGCTGATACCGCCAGCCGGTTTTGAGGGCTGGAAAGTCACCACCATTGGCGACGACATCGCCTGGATTAAGCCAGACGCCAACGGCCGCTTGCGTGCCATCAACCCTGAGGCGGGCTACTTTGGTGTAGCCCCTGGCACCAACATGCAGACCAACCCCAACTGCATGAAGAGTCTTGACCGCGACGCCATTTTCACCAACGTGGCCCTCACAGACGACGGGGACGTATGGTGGGAAGGCATGGGCCCAGCGCCTACGCACGCCATTGACTGGCAAGGCAAGGATTGGAGCCCAGCCATTGCGGCAGAGACAGGTGCCAAAGCGGCCCATCCCAATGCGCGCTTCACTGTTGCTGCCACCAACAACCCTGCACTGGACGAGGCGTGGGACGACCCAGCAGGCGTTGCCATTGACGCGTTTATCTTTGGTGGCCGCCGCTCTACCACCGTGCCACTGGTTACAGAGGCGCGCAACTGGACCGAAGGCGTATACATGGCTGCCACCATGGGCTCTGAAACAACCGCTGCTGCCTTTGGCGCACAAGGCGTGGTGCGCCGCGACCCGTTTGCCATGCTGCCATTTGCCGGCTACAACATGAGATTATTTCCAGCACTGGCTCAACATGGGTGAACAGCTTGGCAAGAAGGGTGCAACCCTGCCCAGGATTTTCACCACCAACTGGTTCCGCAAAGGCGATGACGGCAAGTTTGTATGGCCCGGCTTTGGCGAAAACATGCGCGTGCTCAAGTGGATGATTGACCGCATTGAAGGCAAGGCCAGCGGTACCGAACACATGGCAGGTGTAACGCCCAGCTACGCCGACTTGCACTGGGAAGGCCTTGACTTCAGCACCGCACAGTTTGATGCGGTCGCCAGTATTGACAATCAAGCGTGGCGTGAAGAGTTGGGCTTGCACCAGGCATTGTTTGACACACTTGCGCACAACTTGCCAAAGGCCTTGGTGGACACCAAAGCCGCTTGGGCAGCCAAGCTGTAGCGCGCGCTGCGGCGAAAACCGCAGACGTAAAAAAGCCGCTTGAGCATCACACTCAAGCGGCTTTTTTATTACTACGCTTTAGATTCAGATGTAGTACAGGTTGGCCAAACGCTGGCGTGTCGCAATAGCGGTTGGCTGCACAACAGGCTTGGTAACTGAAGAAACCATGCCCAAAGGCGCCAGTGCTTCGTCAAATGTTTCGCACTGGTCGCCAGCACGTGCGCGCGCAGCGTTGAGTTCAGCCATGATGCGTGGGTCACGCTCGGCCATTTCCAGAAAACGGGCTTGTGAGCGCTGCTCGGCCAAATGGGCAGCGTAGCGGTTGGCCACAGCTTGCAAACGCAAAGCCGCGCGGCGTGCGACTGGACGCAAACCTACAAAAGCCACAAATACAACGGCCCACATCATCAGCCAGGCCAACATGATGTAGTTTTCTGTAAGAACACTGATATAGCGGTCAGCCAGTACCACCGCCAGGGCGGTAACAGCAGCCAACAAGGCTGCCGTCAGTGCCGGCGCCTGTGGGCGTGGTGAGCGGGCTGGACGTAAAGCTGCGGCAGTATGAATGGCGGGTGCGGTATTGGTGGTCATTGTGTTTTCAAGAGGTATCAAAGCAATGCCGCAAGTCTAGGGTAAACCCTATATAGTTGCCAATTTATCTTTGTAATAGATACCATTCATAATGTGAATGTATGTCCTCTAATGCACTCTTGCCAGCCAAGCCCGTCAACTTTCGCCAGCTGGACCTGAACTTGCTGCGCGTGTTTGACGAGGTAATGTCTGAGCGCAACCTCACACGCGCCGGCGACAACCTCGCCATGACGCAGCCAGCAGTCAGCAACGCCTTGCGACGCCTGCGCGAGGCGTTGCAGGATGACTTGGTCAAACGCAGCGGCTACGGCATTGAACCAACGCCCAAAGCCTTGGCCTTATGGCCCGCCGTACGCGGCGCGCTGTCAACGCTGCGCGAATCCATTGCGCCCGGTCACTTTGATCCGGCAACCGCAGGCGACACCTTTATATTGGCCATGTCAGACGCCACCGCCGCCAAGCTCATGCCCGCAGTGGTGGACACACTCAACACCCAAGCACCAGGTGTAAGCCTGCGTGTACTGCCACTGACCACGCGAGACCCCAGAGCGCTGCTGGATAGCCGCGAGGCCGATATGGCCATTGGCCACTTTCCGGGCGTGATGGCCGAGCTGTCTGCCGTACACCTGCAAGAGGCTACGCCCAGCTATGCGCTGCAACGCCTGTACAGCGGACGCTATGTGGTGGTGATGCGCCGCGAACACCCCATGGCCGCACTGCCGGGCTTAAGCCTTGACGACTACTGCAACGCACGGCATTTGCTGGTGAGCTTCTCGGGAAGACCTTTTGGCTTTGTGGACGAAGCGCTGCGCATGTTGGGCAGGCAACGCCGCGTGGTGATGACAGTCAACCAGTTTTTCACCGCCGGGCGCGTGGTAGCCAGCTCGGACCTGGTCACCGTGTTACCCGCTCACTTTGTGGACACCACAGGCATGGGGCGTGCCCTGGTGCAGCGCGAGCTGCCCCTTAAGGTGCCCGAAGTGCACGTAGACGCTTTATGGCACAGACACAGCAGCCAAAACCCGGCACACCAATGGCTTCTTAAAACCATGGCCTTGAGCGCGCAGATGTAGCCCCCACGCGGCAATGGCAGTAAGCGCCTATGTGTTGCTTGGCGCCCGCAAGCTCAACCTTGCCGCATCGCCCAAAGATGCACTGAGGTTGGCCAGCACAGCAGAGTCTAGGTTCCAGCAATGCCAGTACAGGTTGACCCAGTGGCTGTAACCGGGCTGCAAATGCACCAACTCGCCGCGATCGACCAGGACTTGCACCAACAAACGCGGCAACACAGCCAAGCCCCAGCCTGCTTGCGTGGCCCGCACCTGGGCGTTACTTGACGGCGTGAATACACGGCGCACGGTGGGCGCACTGATACCAAATGCGTTGGTAACAAAGTCACGCGGTATATCGTCTTTGCGGTTGTGTGCCACAAAGGACTGACGGTGAAAGTTGTGCGCGGTCAGCCCGTTGGGCAAATAGCTTTGTACATACTCGGGTGAGGCGACCGCGATGTAATCCATGCTGCCCAAGGCCACCATGCGGCAACCGCGTAAGGCTTGATTCATAGAAGTGACGCAACCCATCACCTGGCCTTGACGCAACCAGTCCTGGGTAAAGGCTTGATCGTCGGTAATGATTTCAACCGGCGCGCCTGAGCGGGCCAAACTATCCAGTGCGGGCAACGCCCATGTGGCAATGCTGTCGGCATTAATGGCCACAGACACGCCCTCGTCTTCGCGCCCACTGCCTTCATGGCCGGGGGCGATGTCACGCCACTCGCGCTCAAGGTCTGCACGCAACAAGCGCAACATTTTGGTGTGCTTGATAAACAACTGCCCTGCCGACGTGGCGCGCAGTGGCCTGCTGCGTACCACCAACACCGTGCCAGCTTGTGCTTCCAGGGCACGCAAGCGCTGAGATACCGCCGACTGCGTGATGTTGAGGCGCTGCGCGGCACGCTCAAAACCACCCTCCTCCACGATGGCGGCCAAGCACTCTAGGGCTTGTGGATCTAGGTTGTTCATGTGGTCTCCGTCTTTTTATGGTCGCGCTTTTATCAGCAACTGGGCCGTGACACACTCAAATGGCCACTTGTGTGGCCGGCACAATGGGGTTGTAGGGCGTTGACCTGCGCCGTTGGCAGACCTACTTTTGATCAGGATGCAAATGCTCACCCTGTTGAACAAGGTCGCTGTAGCGATCAAATAACAAGCGGTTTTGCATCCACTCCAGCAAGTCACCCCACATCTGCCTGGTGTCTTTTAGGCTGGGCGGGTCTATGGCATGCAACAGTTCGACAGTCACCACAGGTACGTGGTACTCCAACGAGCCATAGTTACCCATTGAGCCGGGGTAAATGCCCAGCTGGTCCAGGTGTAAGCGCCCCAGCTTCTTAGGCGGTGTGAGCGCACCGTCAAAGTCCAAAATGCCATAGGGCGCATGGATACTCACGATGAGGTCTGGTTGAAAAGACTGGATTTCGCTTAACAGGAACTGTGTTTCGGGCTCAGAGCCAGCAGACGGGCCCGGCCAGCGACGCGGGTCTCGGCCTGTGCGTTTTTCCCAGTACTGCTTGGTCTCGGCCTCCCAGTTTTTTGTGGGAAAGTTGCGATTCAAGTCCACGCCGTTGGCGTTCATGCGCTTGGCAGGCCTGGCCAACATACCGTCTGGATTGAGCAGCGGAATAAAGCGCCAGTAACCAATAGCGGGCTGGTCTGTGGCCAACTGCAACCAACGCATGGTCAATGTGGTGGAGGTGAGCTCGTCACCATGAATGCCGCCCACCACCATCACGCGCAGCTGCGGTGAGTGCGCGCGCACATCTACCCGGTACAGCGCCTGACCGTCAACGCTGCGCCCAGCGGTGGGCACCAAGCCTGAGGTACGACACAAACCACTGGTCAGTTCGGGTACGCGAGCCATCCAGTCCTGGCAAATAGCCTGGTCAAGCCGTTGGGCAAAAGCGTCTGGTGCCACGCCGCCGTGGCGGCCCTTGGCCTTGGCCGCCGCACCGGCCTCTACCGGCAATATGGCTGACAAACCACAGGCGATCACCAAAAGTGGGTGTATGGCGCGTGCGCGCCAACTGAGAGTAAGCACGTTCTGCTGCATGCTTGTACAAAAAAACAACATAACGCAATTGTAGGCAGAAGCGACCGCCCCAACATCACACCAGGCAAGAAACGGGTTGGGACAACGCACACAAGCGCTATGCGTTAGATTAGCGCATGTCACAAAATACCCCTCAGGCGCCATTGAGCGTCGAACCCCAATCTTTAAAGCACGCCTTGGCGCAATTTGCCACAGGCGTTGCCATCGTCACCACCTGTGACGAACAAGGCCAATACGTGGGTCTCACCGTCAACTCCTTTAACGCGGTTTCACTCACACCGCCGCTGTTACTGTGGAGCGTAGACAAGCATTCACGCACACTGCAAGCGTTTGAGCATGCCAGCCACTTTGCCGTACACATATTGGCACATAAGCAGCAAGACTTGGCCATGCGTTTTGCCAGCCGCGTCGAGAACCGCTTTGCAGACTTGACGCTGGGTACAGGCTTGGGCGGTGTGCCATTGATTGGCGGCGCCTTGGCCACGCTGCAATGCCGCACCCACCAACGCGTAGCCGCTGGCGACCACATCATCATGATTGGCTGGGTGGAGGCCTTGTCTGAGGCCAACGGTGAACAAGCCGCACTGGGCTACCACCGCAGCCAATTTGTGCCTGTGGGCTAATCGTGGCGCTTGCCCAATGACCAACAACATCAAACGCCACCAACACCTAGACCGCTTGGCCGTGGGCCTGCTCATTGCCTGCTGCGCGTTTTGGGGCTTGCAACAAATTCTCATCAAGGCCACGGTTGATGAAGTGCCGCCCATGTGGCAAGCAGCGCTGCGATTTTGGGGGGCTACCGCGCTGTTGTGGCTTTGGTGCCGTGTGCGTGGCGTGGCATTGTTTGGCCGCGACGGCTCGCTGTGGCCTGGCCTGTTGGCGGGCGGCTTGTTTGCGCTGGAATTTGCGTGTATTTACCTGGGGCTGCAATACACCAACGCGTCTCGTCTCACAGTGTTTTTGTACAGTTCTGTCTTTGTGGTGGCCTTGCTATTACCGCGCTTTGTACCCAGCGAACGCTTGCGCAGTGTGCAGTGGATAGGTTTGCTGTTGGCGTTTTGCTCAGTGGCATTGGCTTTTTCTGAGGGCTTACTGAACGACACCACAGGCCACTGGCGCGGTGACTTGCTGGGCCTGGCAGCCGCCGTGTTTTGGGGCCTCACAACACTGGTGCTGCGCACCACGAGGCTGTCTGTGTTGTCGCCTGAAAAGACCTTGTTTTACCAAGTCGCTGGCGCAGCGCTTGTAACGCCACTGTTGTCACTGGCCACATCTGAAGCATGGCACTTGTCATACAGCGCAGCGGCTTGGTGGTCATTGGGCTTGCAAACGGTGGTGGGTGCATTTGCCAGCTACCTCACCTGGATGTGGCTGCTGCGTCACTATCCGGCCACGCGTATGGCGTCTTTTACGTTTTTAACGCCTGTGTTTGCCTTGGTGTTTGGCGTGGGCTTTTTGAGCGAGGCCTTGAGCTGGCAACTGGTGGTCGCCATTGCCGGTGTGGGTGCTGGTATCTGGCTGGTCAATCAGAAACAGGCCACCACATAAACCGTGTTATCGGTGTGCCGCGGCTTTAAGCAGCGGCCCTGCCTTGCGCAAACGCTTGGTACCACGGCAAGCAAGCGGCATTAGACATGGCGTCTGGGTTGAGCACTTTGGCCAAGTCCTGGCCCAATAGCATTTTTTTGATGGGCAACTCCTGTTTTTTGCCGCTGAGTGTGCGCGGGATGTCTGGTGCTTGCACCATTACATCTGGCACAAAGCGTGGGCTTACCGCTTGTCTGATGGCGCTGACCAACTCGTCGCGCAACACCTGATCTAACGAGACGCCATCGCGCAACACCACAAACAAAAGCAACTCGCTGTTGCGCCCCAAATACTCCAGGTCAATGACCATGCTGTCCAGCACCACAGGCAGGGCTTCAACAGCGGCGTAGATTTCACTGGTGCCCAAGCGCAAGCCATGGCGGTTGATGGTGGCGTCGCTGCGCCCGAAGATGGTGCACGCGCCATTGGTGTCAACTTTGAGCCAGTCGCCGTGTCGCCACACGGGACCAGCGCTGGCCGGCGCATCACCGCCACCGGGTAAGCGGCCAAGGCCTGCAGGGTAGCTGTCAAAGTAGCTACCAAGCAAACGCTGGCCGTCAGCATCGCCCCAAAAATACAAGGGCATGGATGGTAGCGGCTGGGTGCAGACCAACTCGCCCACATCACCCACCACAGCTTGACCCTGGTCGTTCCAGGCATGTACCGCGCAACCCAACATGCGACACTGCATCTGGCCTGCCACTTGCGCCAGCTCTCGATTGCCGCCAATAAAGGCGCCGGCGAAGTCGGTGCCTCCCGATATATTGCACCACCAAAGCGTTTGCTCAACACCTGCCTTGGCATACACCGCTGCCATTTGCGCCGTACCCCAGTTTTGTGTATCTGCGCTCAGCGGTGAACCCGTAGTGCCCCACGCGCGCACAGCACCAAGATCGCCACAACTGGCCACGTCCAAACCCGCCTTCATGGCGTTGGCAAAAAATGCTGCACCTGCGCCAAAAAAGGTGACGCGCTCGGCCGCTGCCATACGAAACAACACACCCCAATCGGGCGTGTCTTTGCGGCCACTTGGGCTGCCGTCGTACAACACACAGGTGGTGCCGTTGAGCAAACCACTGATTTGCGCATTCCACATCACCCAGCCGGTTGAGCTGTACCAGTGGTAGCGCTCACCAAAGCTGTTGTCTGCATAGCTGCAGCCAATGTCGTTATGCAGCGTCTTAAGCTGCAACGCCACAATAACGGTGCCGCCATGGCCATGTACTATGGGCTTGGGCAAGCCCGTGGTGCCGCTGGAGTACACCACCCACAAAGGGTGATCAAACGACACGGCTACAGGTGCAAACGCGTCAATATCGGCGCTGCGCTGTGCCACCACTTGAGCCCACACCGCTTGACTACGGCCTGGCCACTGGGGCCAATCAGTGACTTGCCCCAACGTATCAACCTGCACCACATGGCGCACACTGGGCAAGGCTTGCACCAGCTCATTGACCACCGGCGTGCGGTCCAACTGCTTGCCGCCGTAAGTTACGCCGTTGCAGGCTATCAGCGCGGTGGGCTCAATTTGGGCAAAGCGGTCCAGCACGGCCTTGGTGCCCATGTCTGGCGCACACACACTCCACACCGCGCCCAGACTGGCAACAGCCAGAAACGCCACAGCGGTATGCGGCGTATTGGGCATGTAAGCCACCACGCGATCGCCCATGCCAACACCATTGGCTTGCAAGTGCCTGGCCACAGCACGCACCTGATGGGCCAACGCTGGCCAACTCATTTCCTCGCGCTCACCGCGCTCGTTGTGGGCAATAAAGGCAGGCATACCCGCTTGTTCTGCCGGGCGCACATGGCGCAACACCTGCGCGGTGTAGTTCAGCGTGGCACCCTCAAACCACTTGGCCCCCGGCATCACGTTGTGCGCCAACACACGATCAAAAGGCGTGGCGCTTTCCAAGTCAAA
The DNA here is from genome assembly GCA_021044545.1 of Comamonadaceae bacterium M7527. Classification (NCBI taxonomy): domain Bacteria; kingdom Pseudomonadati; phylum Pseudomonadota; class Betaproteobacteria; order Burkholderiales; family Comamonadaceae; species Comamonadaceae bacterium M7527. The sequence continues at coordinate 1,821,671 of CP087990.1, read as the reverse complement.
GTAGTCCCAAATGCTTTGCCAAAACGCTTCCAAGTCGGTGGTAGACCACTGCCAAAGGTCTTCGTAGCTGTCAAAGCGCACGCCACGCTTGTGAAACAACCAGTCTTGATACAAACGAATTTGTGGCGTGTAGGGCGGCGTTGTTGTCAGGGTGTTCATGGTGTCGAATGGTCGCACATACGCCCAGCTTTTGCGCTTCGCCTGGGTGACAGGCCTGCCCAATGTCACCGCAGTCGTGTATAAGTTTTGCCAACAATCGGCCGTTATCAGCCATCAGCGCGGCTATGCTTCAGGCTTGCCATACGCACACCCCACCATGCCACCAACCCTGTTGCCTATTCACTGTCTGTATGTTCAACCTGTCTGAGTCATCGCTACACCTGATTACAGAGCGGCTGCACAGCTGCGGCTGGTGTGTAGTGGATGATGCATTGCCTGCTGAGGCGGCCTTGGCCTTGGCCGCACATGCAGCGGCGCTGCCAAACGAGGCTTTACACCGTGCGGGTGTGGGGCGGGCCGGGCAACATCAAACCCTTGATACGCTTCGCCGTGATCATATTGTGTGGCTGGACGAGCAGTGCATGCCTGATGACATATGGCTTGGCGCGATGACGCAGCTGCAGCAACACCTAAACCAACAGTTGTATCTGGGCTTGCAGATGTACGAAGCGCATTACGCGCGCTACCAACCGGGTGATTTCTACGGTCGACATGTGGACGCGTTCAAAGGCCAGTCCAACCGCGTGGTGTCAACGGTGCTGTACCTCAACGGCAACTGGCCTGTTGACAACAGCGCCGGTGGTGAGTTGGTGCTTTATACACATGAGGCCAGCCATCACATCAAGCCGGTACTGGCCAGGCTGGTGGTGTTTTTAAGTGAAGGCTTGCCGCATGAAGTGTTGCCCGCCGCGCGCACGCGCCACAGCATTGCGGGCTGGTTCAGGGCTGGTGGTTGAGACACGCAGTCAGGGTGCGCAGTCAAACCCCGGCGCAAAGCAGTGGCGCAGGTGTTGCAGCAGCAACGTCACTGCCTGCGGTACATGATGGGCATAGGGGCGCAAAACGTATAGGTTGGGGGCAAACACACCCACGGCCCGCCAAGTGGGCAGCACTTGCACCAGTGCGCCAGCGCGCAACGCGTCTTGCGCGCTAAAGTCTGGCAGCAAGGCAATGCCCATGCCTGCCAGCGCAGCGTCGCGCAGCGACTCGCTGTTGTTGGCAGCGAATGATCCAGCCACCGCGACGGTTTGTGCAGCTATTTGCTTGCGCTTTTGCGAAGCCTCAAAACGCCACATAGACCCACCTTGCGCGCGCGGGTAGGTCAAGCACTGGTGCATGGCCAGCTCTTGCGGACTTTGCGGCGCCCCCGATGTGGCCAGGTAAACAGGACTGGCCACCACCACCGAGCGCGTATGGCACAACAAATGGGCCACCGAGGTATCTGGCGGCGACGACACATGGCGAATAGCCACATCAAAACCTTCGTTTGTGAGGTTCACCAAGCGATCAGACATATCCAGGTGAATGCGTATGCCGGGGTAACGCTGAAAAAACGCAGGCAAATGTTTAACCAGTTGCTGGCGTGCCAACGCCACCGGCGCACTCACGCGCAGCAAGCCACGCGGCTCGCCAGCAGCATCTTTGGTCTGCGCCAGCGTGCGGCTGATGTGCTCAAACGAGTCGCGGGTGTCGTCTACCAGCTGCTGTCCTTGCTCGGTAAGTCGCACGCTGCGCGTAGTGCGTTTAATGAGTGGCACACCCAAGGCCTCCTCCAGCTCGCGCATGCGCTGGCTAACCGCTGCCTTGCTGACATTCAAATGCTGCGCCGCAGCCGTAAAACTGCCTTGTTGCTCCAATACCGCCAACCAATGCACATGGCCCCACCAGCCCTGGGTTTTTTGTTTGTCTACGTTATTCATGTGCATATTGTTCACTATTTTGAACAATCGGTTTAGCCAAACCCCATTGATGACATCCACCGCAATCCCTACACTGCCAGCACAACCAATCAAGGAGAAAATGTGAACCACATTGCACACCACGTAAACGGCAAGCCATTTGCAGGCACCAGCCAACGCACACAGGCGGTGTTTAACCCCGCAACGGGACAACAGACAGCCACTGTGGCACTGGCCAATGCTGCTGACGTCAATACCGCCGTTGCAGCAGCCCAGGCCGCATTCCCTGCATGGGCAGACACACCGCCCATTCGCCGTGCGCGCGTGTTGTTTAAGTTTTTAGAGCTGGTTAGAGCCAACGAAGACGCCTTGGCCCAAGCACTGACCAAAGAACACGGCAAGGTATTCACAGACGCCAAAGGTGAAGTGCAACGCGGCATTGACATCATTGAATTTGCTTGCGGCATCCCACAACTGCTTAAAGGTGACTTTACCGAGCAGGTGTCTACCAACATAGACAACTGGGTGATGCGCCAGCCTTTGGGTGTGGTGGCCGGTGTAACACCTTTTAACTTCCCAGTCATGGTGCCCATGTGGATGTACCCCGTGGCCATTGCCTGTGGCAACACCTTTGTGCTCAAACCCAGCCCAACCGACCCAACCCCCACACTGATGGTGGCTGAGTTGTTTAAGCAAGCTGGCTTGCCAGACGGCGTATTCAACGTAGTGCAAGGCGACAAGGAGTCTGTAGATGCATTGCTAGAGCATCCAGACGTTAAGGGCCTGTCGTTTGTAGGCTCAACACCGGTGGCCAACTACATTTACGAAGTGGGCGCACGCCATGGCAAGCGGGTTCAAGCCTTGGGTGGCGCAAAAAACCACATGGTGGTCATGCCAGATGCAGACGTCAACCAGGTGGTAGACGCGCTCATGGGCGCGGCCTTTGGTTCAGCCGGCGAGCGCTGCATGGCCATTTCTGTGGCCACGTTTGTAGGAGACGAGATTGCAGGCAAAGTCATGCCTTTGCTGCTTGAGCGCGCCAAGGCACTCAAGGTGTTAGACGGCATGAACCTGGCCGCGGAGATGGGTCCCATCGTGACCGACGCAGCACGCCAGCGCATTCGCGGCTGTATTGACGCTGGTGTAGCCGAGGGTGCCACACTGTTGCTAGACGGGCGTGAGTTTGACGGTGCCAAGGCTGGCGCCGACTGCGACGCAGGCTTTTGGTTGGGTGCCACCATCTTTGACAACGTCACCACAGACATGTCCATACACAAAGATGAAATTTTTGGCCCCGTACTGGCATGTATGCGCGTGGCCACATTTGGTGAAGCGGTAGACCTGATTAATGCGCACGAATTTGGCAACGGCGTGGCTTGCTACACCAGCAACGGCCACACCGCACGCGAGTTTGCGCGCCGCATACAAGTCGGCATGGTTGGTATCAACGTACCAATTCCTGTGCCTATGGCGTGGCACGGCTTTGGCGGCTGGAAGCGCAGCTTGTTTGGCGACACACACGCCTACGGTGAAGAGGGTGTGCGTTTTTACACCAAGCAAAAGAGCGTGATGCAGCGCTGGCCAGAAGCAACAGACAAAGGCGCAGAATTTGCCATGCCTGTAGCGAAATAAACCAGCTACGCTCGCATTGCCAGCGGCTTACCCGCCGCTGGCCAAGCGTGCACTTTTCCAATACACATCGTCGCCACCATCCAGCCTGTTGAGTACCCGGGCTAATACAAACATCAAGTCGCTCAAGCGGTTTAGATATTGACGCGGTGCGTCGTTAATGACCTCTGCATTACCCAGCGCCACCACCTCGCGCTCAGCGCGCCTGGCAACGGTACGACACACGTGGGCTTGTGATGCAGCCCGCGTACCCGCTGGCAATATGAACTCTTGCAGCTTGGGCAGCTGTGCGTTGTAATGTTCCAAGGCTTGGTCTAGCTGAAGCAGCGCCTCTGGCTTTAACAGCTCAAAGCCCGGAATAGACAACTCACGCCCAAATTGAACAGCTGGTGCTGCACATCAATCAACAGCTCTCGCACCGGCTCGGCCATGCGCTCACACAGCAGCACACCAATGTTGGAGTTGAGCTCGTCCACATCGCCCATGGCACGCACGCGCAAACTGTCTTTGGACACACGCTCGTTGTTACCCAAGCCAGTGGTGCCGTTGTCGCCTGTACGCGTTGCTATTTGTGAAAGGCGGTTGCCCATAAGTGACCTACTGTTATCTTCAAACGCGTAATAATGCCACGAAGTGTTAGACCTCACCTGTTGAATGACTCACCCAAACAACGCCACGCACGCCATAGCCATGAACGCACCGCTACCTGCCATCGCGCCTAGAGACATACCCATTGCTTTTACCCAAGCGCTAGAGGCACGGTTTGGTGCGCAATATAGCCAAGCCATGGCCGTGCGTGAACAACACGGGCGAGACGAGTCTGCATTCACACACGTACCCCCACCGGCCGGCGTGGTGTTTGCGCACAACACCACCGATGTGGCTGATGCTGTCGCCTTGGCCGCGCGACATCTGGTACCCGTCATACCCTTTGGCGTGGGCAGCTCGCTAGAGGGACATTTGCTGGCAGTGCAAGGCGGCATCAGCATAGATGTGAGTCGTATGAACCAGGTGTTGTCTATTGACGCAGACGACTTGACCGTAACGGTGCAGCCGGGCGTCACACGCCACGCCGTGAATGCGGCGGTTAAAGACATGGGCTTGTTCTTCCCAATCGACCCCGGCGCAGACGCCAGCATTGGTGGCATGTGCGCCACGCGCGCCAGCGGCACCAATGCCGTGCGTTACGGCACCATGCGTGAAAACGTATTGGCACTTGAAGTAGTCACTGCCAGTGGTGAAGTGATTCGCACGGGCACTCGCGCCAAAAAATCCAGCGCAGGCTATGACCTCACCCGCTTGATGGTCGGTAGTGAAGGCACGCTGGGCGTGATGACAGCAATCACACTCAAGTTGTTCCCGCTGCCAGAAGCCGTATCTGCGGCGGTGTGCTCATTCCCCAGCATTGAGGCAGCTGTGCGCACCACCATACAAATCATTCAAATGGGCGTACCCATTGCACGCTGCGAATTTTTAGACGGCAAAACCGTGGGTATGGTTAACAAGCACGCCAAGTTAAGCCTGCGTGAAGAGGCCATGCTCTTGATGGAGTTTCACGGCTCACCCGCAAGCGTCAAAGAGCAGGCCGAAATTGTGCAAGAACTGGCCACAGAGCTAGGCGGTCAGTCTTTTGAATGGGCCACCACACCCGAAGAGCGCACCAAACTATGGACCGCCAGGCACAACGCCTACTTTGCAGCGGTACAAAGCCGCCCTGGTTGCCGCGCCATTTCTACAGACACTTGCGTACCCATTAGCAAGCTTGCCGACTGCTTGCTGGACTCGGTTGTTGAGGCGGACGCCACCGGCTTGCCCTACTTTTTATTAGGCCACGTAGGCGATGGCAACTTTCACTTTGGCTACCTCATAGACCCCAACAGCGCGTCTGAACGTGCCACCGCGGAAGATCTCAACAACAAGTTGGTGACCAGGGCTTTGGCACTGGGTGGCACATGCACAGGTGAACACGGCGTTGGCCTGCACAAAATGGATTTTTTACGCACCGAAGCCGGTGACGGCGCCGTGGCCATGATGCGCGCCATCAAGAAAGCGCTTGACCCACTCAACATCATGAACCCAGGTAAGATTTTTTCTTAAGTCGCCTGCGCGTGGCCGCGCAGTCTATCAATTAGCCCGTTGAGCTCGGCCAGGCTACCAAATGACACGGCCACCTCACCCAGCTCTTCAACACGGCTGCCGCGCTTGACGCGCTTTTTCACGCGCACTTCAACTACCGCCGCCAATAGGTCTGACAATTCTTCTTCTATGCGCTTTGTGTCGCGTGACTTGTCTGCCTTGAGTTTCTTGCTGGGCACCAAATGAAACTCGGCGGATAACTTTTTAACCATGGATTCGGTTTCACGCACCGACATTTTTTTGGCCACAATCTGATTGGCTGCCGTAATTTGAGTGGCGCGCTCCAACGCCAGCAGGGCGCGTGCATGGCCCATGTCTATGTCGCCGGCCATGAGCATGGTTTGCACAGGCTCCGCCAAATTGAGCAAGCGCAACAAATTGCTGGCACCACTGCGAGATCGGCCTACGCTTTGCGCGGCATCTTCGTGGGTTAGGCCAAACTCCTTAATAAGTCGCTGCAAGCCTTTGGCCTCTTCCAGTGGGTTGAGGTCTTCACGCTGCATGTTCTCTATCAGCGCCATGGCCGCAGCTGCCCTGTCGTCCACATCGCGAATCAGCACTGGTACCTCTAGCAAACCCGCCAACTTGGCAGCGCGTGAACGCCGCTCGCCCGCAATGATCTCGAAGCGTTGATTGGCCAAAGCCTTGCCACTAAGCGGCTGGTACTTGCCAGTGCCATCAATGGGGCGTACCAATATAGGCTGCATGATGCCTTGCGCCTTGATGCTCTCGGCCAACTCGTACAAAGCGCCCTCGTCCATGTGCGTGCGAGGCTGATACACGCCGGCTTGCAGTTGGTCCAAGCGCAGGCTTGAAGGTGTGTCTGTGCTGTTTGCTGCGCCAGCAGGCGTGTCGCTAACGGCTGGGCCTAGCAAAGCCTCCAGGCCGCGGCCCAGGCCTTTTGTTTTCTTGGTTGCCATGTTGTTTGTTTACTCCAAAAGTTGTTGCAGACGGCGCCAGCCATAGGGCCAATCGCCCAAACCTGAATCTGCATTAATGTGTCCGGCATCAGTCATACACTGCACCGTTGCACCCCACTGCATGGCCAGTGCTTGTGTACTGACCCAGCTGGAAAACGGGTCGTTGTCGCTGCCCAAAACCACTGCTTTGAACGGTAAAGCCTTTGTTGATGCGGGTTGCCAGCGTGCCACCGCTGGTGGAGTGTTGGCCTGCGCCAAGTCTGGCGGGGCCACCAGCAATGCGCCAACAACCCAATGGGCGTGTTGTGAATGCGACGCCATGCGGCCAGTAAATGACAGCCCAAGCTATGCGCTGCAACAGCAAAACGCGGCGTGGTCGTTTGTGTTTGCTTTACAACATCCAGCATGTGCTCTTCAAGTGCGGCAACCCAGTCGCCACGCAAAGGCTGCTCCCAATCGTGTTGTTGCACACGCTGTGCCCCAAACAACTGTTCCCAATAGGTCTGCCAATGGCCCTGGCCTGAATCCAGCCAGCCTGGCAACGTCAGTACGGTTGTACCTTGTTGCATAACGGCGGTTATGGCTTTGTGCCCATGCGCTGCACCATCTCAGCAGCAAATTCAATAAAGGCCTGTGAGCCTTTGGCTGCAGGGTCAAACACCACACCTGGCAAGCCGTAGCTGGGTGCTTCGGCCAAACGTACGTTACGCGGTATCACTGCGTTGAACACCTTGTCGCCAAAGTGCGTTTTAATCTGATCGCTGACTTGTTGTTGCAAGGTGATGCGCGGGTCAAACATGACGCGCAGCAAACCAATCAACTCAAGATCGTTGTTGAGATTGCCGTGCACCTGTTTAATGGTGTTCACCAAATCACTAAGGCCCTCAAGCGCAAAGTATTCGCACTGCATGGGCACAATAACGCCGTGCGCCGCACACAGGCCATTAAGCGTGAGCATGTTTAGCGACGGCGGGCAGTCAATCAGCACAAAATCATAGTCGCTGGCAACACTTGCAATGGCATCTTTTAAGCGATTTTCGCGGTTGTCCAGATCCACCAGCTCTACTTCAGCGCCGGCCAACTCGCGGTTGGCACCTAGTACGTCATAGCCGCACGCTTTGCTGTGCACCTTGGCGTCACTTAGTGACGCACTGCCCCACAACACGTCGTACACAGTGTGTTCCAAGATGCGTTTATCTACACCAGAGCCCATGGTGGCATTGCCTTGCGGGTCAAGGTCAATCATGAGTACGCGCTGCCCCACTTTGGCCAAGCCCGCAGCCAGGTTGACTGTCGTGGTGGTTTTACCCACACCGCCTTTTTGGTTGGCTACGCAGAAAATTTTGGCCATATGCTGGTACTCGGATGTAAATGTCGTGCAATGCGCACAAATTACAAAGCCCCCATTGTCGTGTCTTGAGGGCTTTGCGCGCCTAAGCTGCTGAATTTGCGCAGTAGGCTTAGTTTACGTGATAGCGCCTAGAGACTCAGCCCTTATCTCTTAGCCAAAACACACAACGCTGCGCATCAAGCCCGGGCACTTTAAGTTGTTCCACGTGAAACATGTCAACCCAACTGGGCAGCTGGACTATTTCCTGCTCTGGGTGCTGACCCTTCATGGCCATCCAGAAACCTGTTGGCTTTAAAGCTTGACGAGACCAGGTGGTGAAATCTGCGAGAGAGGCAAAGGCGCGCGATGTCACCAGGTCGTATTGTGTTGTTAACTTTTCAACCCGGTTGTGTATGGCTTTCAAGCGACCGCCCAAAACAGCCGCAGGTAACTGGGCCGCTACCTGCTGTACAAAGGCAGCTTTTTTGGCCACCGTATCTACGCAACTTACCCGTAGCTCAGGACACACAATGGCCAACACCACGCCAGGCAAACCGCCGCCGGAACCCACATCCAACAAATCTATTTGCGCCGCGTTTCCCCAGCCTTGTTCAGCCAATTGCCGCTTAAGCGCTGGCACCACCGACAAACTGTCCAACAAGTGGTGGGTTAACACTTCGTTGGGGTTTCGTATGGCTGTAAGGTTGTAAACCTTGTTCCATTGCAGTAACAACTGGGCATATAACTGCAAGGCTGCGGCTTGCTCTATGGACACGACCACGCCCATGCTGGCTGCGGTTTGTTGCAACAGTGCCGGGTCCTGTAATTGATCTTGCGCGTTGGCAATAACAGTCAAATGAGTCGCTGCAACCATCAAGCTGCCTCGCTGGTGCTTGGCTTTGGCTTGGCCGACTTGGGCGCAAAGTCTGGCTTAATGCCTATTTTCTTTAAATGCACCAGCAGCAAGGAAATGGCGGCGGGTGTCACACCAGATATGCGAGATGCCTGGCCCAATGTTTGGGGGCGCTGCTGATCAAGTGTTTGTCTCACCTCAAAGCCTAAAGCTGCCACGTTCAAATAGTCAAAGTTATCTGGCAATGGCAGGTTCTCGTAATAAGACGAGCGCTCGATTTGATCCTTTTGCCTGTCAATATAGCCTTGATATTTCAGGCCAATTTCAACTTGCTCAATCACCGCGGCACGCAACACTTGCTCGTGTTCCTCCGTCCATTGATCAGACGTGTCACCTGATATAAGCCCTTTATCTGCTGCCGTGGCAAATATGTCTTGCGCATATACACCATCATTCATCGCAACCAAGGCTTGATAGTCAACGCCAGGTCTACGCAACAAGTCTGCCAAGCTGTATTCACGCTCCAAGGGTTGGCCAACGACCCGAATGGCTTCAGCTTTGGGCAGATTTTTAGGATTCACCCATGTTGTACCAAGGCGTTGTGTTTCACGTGAAACAATATCCCTCTTGCGGTTAAACGCATCCCAGCGCATGTCATCCACCAAACCCATTGACCGCCCTATTTCTGTGAGTCTGGCGTCTGCATTGTCTTCACGCAATTGCAAACGGTACTCGGCCCTGCTGGTAAACATGCGGTAAGGCTCGGTAACGCCCTTGGTAACCAAATCATCTACCAACACGCCCAGATAGGCTTGATCACGTCCCGGCAACCAGGGGCCTTTTCCTTGAACTTGTAGTGCGGCATTGATGCCTGCAAACAAACCCTGAGCTGCGGCCTCTTCGTAACCTGTCGTTCCATTGATTTGTCCGGCAAAAAATAAGCCTTTAATGGATTTGGTCTCAAAAGTGTTTTTTAATGCGCGTGGATCAAAGTAGTCATATTCAATGGCATAGCCTGGGCGCACAATATTGGCATTTTCCAGACCCTTCATTGAACGCACCAGGGCAAACTGAATATCAAACGGCAAGCTGGTAGAAATGCCGTTGGGGTAATACTCGTGCGTTGTCAAACCCTCTGGCTCTAAAAATATCTGGTGGCTTTCCTTATCGGCAAAGCGATTCACCTTGTCTTCCACACTTGGACAGTAGCGGGGGCCAACGCCTTCAATCTTGCCCATGAACATGGGGCTTCTGTCAAAGCCACTGCGAATAATGTCGTGTGTTTGCTCGTTGGTGTGCGTGATCCAGCAAGGTATTTGTTGTGGGTGCATGCCGGCGTGACCCATGTAACTCATCACCGGTATGCCACCGTCCTCCCGCATACCACCCGGTGTGCCATCACCTGGCTGCGCCTGGCACCTGGAAAAATCAATGGTGCGCCCATCCAGGCGCGGCGGCGTACCCGTCTTGAGTCTGCCTTGAGGCAGTGACAATTCTTTCAAACGTGCCGATAAACCCACAGATGGTGGATCACCTGCCCTGCCGCCTGCAAAATTATTCAGACCTACATGAATTTTTCCGTCTAAAAACGTACCGGCTGTTAATACCACTGTGCCCGCATAAAACTGCAAACCCACTTGCGTTACAGCACCAACGACACGGTCACCTTGCACAATCAGATCTTCGACTGATTGTTGGAATATTTGCAAATTGTCCTGATTCTCCAGCGTGTGCCTAACGGCTGCCTTGTACAACACGCGATCAGCCTGTGCTCGTGTGGCCCTTACTGCTGGGCCCTTTGAACTATTGAGAACCCTAAATTGAATGCCCGCACTGTCAGTGGCCAATGCCATAACGCCGCCCATGGCGTCCACTTCTTTTACCAAATGGCCTTTGCCAATACCGCCAATGGACGGATTGCAACTCATTTGCCCTAGAGTTTCTATATTGTGCGTGAGCAGCAAAGTGCGACAACCCATGCGTGCGCTGGCCAATGCGGCTTCGGTGCCGGCATGACCGCCACCGACCACAATCACATCAAAAGTTTCTGGATAACGCATAAGAGACCAAATCGTAGTTGTACACAAAGCTGTTGTATTAACTGCCTATTTTAGTGCCATGCATAAAAAAACCACCTGCTCAGATAACTGCACAGGTGGTTGAAGCTGCCACGAATAGAAAAAGCTGGGCTTAGTTGCTATCGGGTAACTCAATTTTGACTTCAAGGATTTCCATATCGGCGTCACGTTCAAGGTTAACCTTGATGTCGTTGGCGTCAATCTTGATGTACTTGGAAATAACCGCTACCAAGTCACGCTGCAGCGCTGGCAAAAAATCTGGCACCGACTCGCGGCCACCGCGCTCATGCGCCAAAATGATTTGCAAACGCTCTTTGGCAACGTTGGCTGTTTTCTTCTTCTCACCTGTGAAGAAAGACAAAAGAGACATAAATACTTACCTCCCACCAAACAAGCGTTTGAGTAGGCCAGCCTTTTGAGCGTCTACAAAGCGCAAGGGGCGCTCTTCGCCCAAAAACCGGTCAATCACATCTTTATAGGCTTCAGCCACATCTGTACCTTGCATGTGCACAGCTGGTAAACCTTGGTTAGACGCTTGCAACACGGTTTCAGACTCTGGAATAACGCCTATGAGCTTGACGCGCAAGATATCTTGAATATCGTCTAAAGACAACATTTGTCCGCCTTCAACACGGCTGGGGTTGTAGCGCGTAATGAGTAAATGCTCTTTTATAGGGTCTGCGCCGTCTATGGCGCGCTTAGTCTTTGAACTGAGCATGCCCAAAATACGATCAGAGTCACGCACTGACGATACTTCTGGATTGGTTACCACCAAGGCCTCATCGGCAAAGTGCATGGCCAACAACGCGCCTGTTTCTATGCCCGCGGGTGAATCACACACAATGTAATCAAATGCCATGGCTTTCAAATCGTTGAGCACTTTCTCAACGCCCTCAGCCGTCAAGGCCTCTTTGTCGCGGGTCTGTGAGGCCGCCAATACATACAGCTTGTCGCTTTGCTTGTCTTTGATCAGCGCTTGATTCAAAGTAGCTTCGCCTTGAATGACGTTGATAAAGTCGTACACCACCCGACGCTCACAGCCCATGATGAGGTCTAAATTACGCAAACCCACATCAAAGTCAATCACCACTGTTTTTAGGCCACGCATGGCCAAACCACTTGCAAAACTCGCGCTGGTGGTTGTTTTACCAACACCACCTTTACCCGACGTAACGACAACAATTTTTGTCATGTGCTCTACCTAAGAAACCTAATGAAATAAACCCATACGAACGGCATTCTTACCGTCTTTTGCGCTTTTAACGCAAGCATTCACACCAAAGAGTTTAACGGTGTTTAAGCGCTAATTGAGTGGTTAAGGCCTTGGCTTAACGAGAAATAGCTTGATAAATCAAGCGTTCCTGCCCTTCTTGAACTTGCAAAGAAACATAGGCGGCAGCGCCGTGCACGCCAGCTGGCAAGCCCTCATCAATGCTTTGGTAAATACCAGCAATAGAAACCAGCTCTGGCTCAAACGTTAAAGCAAATACACGTGCTGACGTATCGCCTCTGGCCCCGGCAATGGCCCTACCCCGCAACGGCGCATACACATGAATATGACCATCAGCAATCACTTCAGCGCCTGCGTTGACCATGGCCATGACCACCAAGTCACCGCCCTTTGCATAAACACGCTGCCCAGACCTCAGAGGTTTACTCACCACCATTGCAGCTGGTGCCAGCGCTGGTACTGACAACACCGCATCAGACGCGGCGCCTGAACTTTTGTCTGTACTTGAACTTGTTTGCTGTGATGCCGCTTGATTGTTTAAGCTTGCTGGACTGGCCATCCACACCAAGTTATGCGTTGCCAGCTCTGTTTTCCAAGATTCGGGTACACCTCTGACCGCGAGTGCAATCATATTGAAAGCCTTCAACATCTCAAGCCAGGTAGGCCAATCAATGTCACAAAGGTTTACGCCTTCATCCACAGCGGCTGACAAATCAATGACAACGGCGTCTTGATCAAAAAAGTCTGGAAATTCGGCAAACCGTTGGTTTAATTCGGCGCCGATGGCCTGGGTGTCCAAGGTTTTAAACATCACCGCTACCAAGCCAAGGTGAGCACTTTTAATGTCAAAGCATGAGGGTTGTTGGCTTGGTGTCGTCACGGTAGGCGTTTAAAAAAAGGGGCTAGGTGTCAAAACAAAACCCATCTTAGCAGTGATAAAGCCCATCAACAGCAGTAGGTTGGCCTGATATTGAGCTGGTCCAATCAAGTTGTCCTGTCTTATGGTTTTAATTCTTTAAATAAAAATAGTAGTAGTAGTAGAGCAGCGGGTTTTGTGTTGATAACCACATTATCTGCATTGAAAACAACCAACAACTGCCAGTACAACTGTGAGAAAAGCTGGCTTATGACGGGTTGATACTTAACCAACAACTTTTAGAAAATGGTACCCGCTGTGGATAAGCTTGTGGTTGTTCAATTTGCGTGCACAGGCTTATCCACAGATTACATTTTGTTAAATTGTTTGCTTGTGTTTTTAGCAAAAAAAAGCTAGGGCCACACCTTCTAAACCACGTGATATGGCTTTAGTGGTCGTCGTGATCGCCTCGGTTGCCTCGACCACCGCGATGCTTATTCATTTTCTTACCACCCATTAGCTGTTGAAACGCATGGTCAAAAACGGTTTGTTGTGAGGGTGTGAGTTCAGTGTAAAAGCTGCGAATCGCATCGGTACGCACTGTCATATAGGCGTCTCGCTGCTGCTTCATGGCCAGCATTGCGTCTAAACGCTGGGGCGTTGTCATGGCTTTCATGGCATCGCGCTTGGCGCTTTTTGCCTCTTCATTGCCCATAGCTTTCGAGGGCCGCTGCATCGCTAACTGAAAGTCACCCCAAGCGCCTTCTTGTGCCGCAGTAATCGCCAGCTTTGCCTTTAGCTCACCCATGCGCTGCTGCATTGCTTTGCCGTGCTGGTGGCTTTGATTGCTAGGGTCGCCGCCATGGTTGCTGGCCAAGACCAAGCCAGACACCACCATGGCGCTGGCGACAACACCCAAACCTATGACACGTTTTATTGAAGACATTACACACTCCTAATATGGACCAAGCCAAGGCTTCATCAACCCCTTGTTGACTATGCTGCTTGGTATGCGAGTGAGTGTGCGCGGCCTGTGTGTCGCCCACTTAAGACTTGTGTAATGTCTTTGTAAAGTTCACATGCGTTTAAGCCGTAACCGTATAGCCCTCTGCTGTGATGGCCTCTATAAACGCTTGCACGGCTTGATCCGATGAGATAGTGGCACTGTTATGCGCCCTGTCTATGTGTGCTTGTGCATTGATGTCTACAGACTTGATGGCTGTCATTACGGCTTTTTCGCAGTGAGCGCAGGTCATACCCGTTATGGTGAGTTGAATGGTGTTCATGGGCTTTTACGGTGTTAGGCGTTTTAAGGTTGCACGGTGATGTCGGTGATGACCATGCGCTGGCCATCCATCTCTACATGAAACAAGACTTTATCGCCCTTCTTGATGCCGGTGATTTGATTTGTATCAACCACGTCAAAAACCATGGTCATGCCTGGCATGTCTAGGTTGGTAATCTCACCGTGTTTAATGGTGAGCTTGCCGCGCGGTGCATCAATGCGCTTGACCTCGCCCGTGGTCATAGTCTTGTCACCAGCGGCAAATGCGGTGGTGGTAGCAGCAACAACGAGGGCCAATAGTGTGTTTTTGAGCATGGCGAAATTCCTTAAAAATGAGTTGGTTTACTTGTTGACCTGAACGTAGCCCTTCATACCCGCGTCAAAGTGACCGGGTTGAAGACACGCAAAATCAACCGTGCCGCTGGTGGTGAAAGCCCACACAATGTCGCCGGTTTCGTTGGGTGCAACCGATGCGGTTTGCGGGTCGTCGTGTTGCATGCCCGGAAATTTCAGCATTTGTTGATAGTGCAAAGCCAGTTCTTCGGGTGTGCCAATGGTCATCTCGTGTTGCACAGCGCCACTGTTTTTAACGATGAAGTGCACCACGTCGCCTTTTGTTACCTGCACGTTTGCTGGCGTAAATCGCATGTTGTCTGTCATATCGATGGTGACGGTCTTGGTGACCTGGTCCATGGTGGCAGCTTGTCCAATGGGGGAATCACCATGACTGCCATGGCCACCAGCGTGGCTTCCGGCTGCCAAGGCCAGACCAGCCAGGCTAGAGGCAGCGGCGAACGTTGCTGCGGCAGTGATGGTTTTCAGGTGTGTGCTGTGTGTTGTCATGATGCAATCCTTAGTGCTTGTGTTGATGTGGTTTTTGAATGTGAACTGTTTGCTTGACACTGGTGGTCATAGGCATGGCAGATGCACCAGCGTTTTGTGCGCGTTTAGGCGTTGGTGTCTCACCCTTGTATTCGTATGCCACAGTGCCCGGGGGGTGCTTGTACCAGCCAGGGTCGGCATTGCTGTGAGCAGGCTGATCTTTGCGCACTTTGAGCACACTAAACATGCCACCCATTTCTACCGAGCCAAACGGTCCGTCGCCAGTCATCATGGGCGTTGTGTTGTCTGGGATGGCCATGGCCATTTCGGTCATGTCGGCCATACCGCGCTCTCCCATCACCATGTATTCGGGCGTGAGCTCGCGTATCTGGGCGGTTAGCCCCGCGTGATCTGCGCCAATCATGGTGGGGATGTCGTGCCCCATTGCATTCATGGTGTGATGGCTTTTGTGGCAATGCGCGGCCCAGTCACCCAGCTCGTCGGCGACGAACTCGATTTGTCGCATTTGGCCTACGGCTATATCAGTGGTCACCTCTGGCCAACGAGAACCCTTTGGTGTGGGGCCGCCATCTGTGCCTGTTACCTCAAACTCTTGACCATGTATGTGTATGGGGTGGTTGGTCATAGTCAAGTTACCAACCCGCATGCGTACGCGATCACCTTGTTTGACATTGAATGAGTCAATACCAGGAAAAATGCGGCTATTCCAAGACCACAGATTAAAGTCCAGCATGGTCATGATTTTTGGCGTGGCGCTTCCTGGCTCGACGTCATACGCATTGAGCAAGAAGCAGAAATCTCGGTCTACCTGACCAATGCGTTGGTCGTGTTGTTTGGGGTGGGTGACCCACGAGCCCATCATGCCCATGGCCATTTGAACCATTTCGTCGGCGTGCGGGTGGTACATAAAAGTGCCTGGGCGTCTTGCAACGAATTCGTATACAAAGGTTTTACCCGGTGCGATGGCCGGTTGGTTAAGCCCCGTTACACCATCCATACCATTGGGCAAGCGTTGGCCGTGCCAATGTACGCTGGTGTGCTCCGGTAGTCGGTTGGTCACGTAAAGACGCACGCGGTCGCCCTCCACCACTTCAATTGTTGGTCCGGGAGATTGGCCGTTATAGCCCCACAAATGGGCATTAAAACCAGTTGCCATTTCGCGCACAACGGGTTCCGCAACCAGGTGAAACTCTTTGACTCCTTGGCGCATGCGCCACGGCAGTGACCAGCCGTTGATGGTTGTAACAGGGTCATAAGGCCTACCCGTTTGGGCAAACAGCGGCGGTGCGGTGGTTGCATCGGGTTGAGACACCAACTCTGGCAGTGCAGCCATGGCAACTGGACTCACGGAAGCGGCCGCCACGGCGCTGGCGCCAATACCCGCCAAATTTAAAAACCGACGCCGCTCACGCAACTGTTGGTCTGAATGCTTTGCTGATGGTTGTGACATGGTTCAATGCCCTCCTGCTGTGTCGTTGGCGGGTGCAGCCGTGTCCATGGCAATGGCTTGACTGGGTACACCCATTAAATTGTTTTGCAACAGCGCGTGCGCCGTCCAAAATTGTTCGGTGGCGTTTAGGGCTTGGGTGACGGTGTTGATTTGACCCCTAGCGTCGCTTAGCAAGTCAAACACACTGATGAGCATGCCGTTGTAGCGGTACTGGTTTTCTTCAGATATGCGAGCGCGCATAGGCAGTACCACTTGTTTGTAATGCATGGCCAAGTCGTGTGCCGTGCGGTATGCCGAATAACTAACCCGTAGCTGTGAGTTGGCGTTGAGCACAGTCGCCTCTAAGTTGCGTTGTGCTGCAATTTGTTGCGCACTAAAAGCCGCCCGTTTGTTATCACCCCAGTCAAAAATAGGCAAGCTAACACCAATTTCAAAACCTCTGGCGCTGGTTACCTCTCCTGTGGCGGTGTCCTTTTTATCAACCCCTCTCACGCCCAATTCGACATCGGTAAAACTGGTCAAGGTATCAAGTGAATCACTGTCTACCAAGCGTTGCACATTCAACTTGGCAATGCCAATGTCTAGGCGCGTGTCAACAGCGGCGGTGTTGATTTGAGCGGGCAATAAGATGTTGTCAGGAACAGCGGGTAGGCGCTTGGGCAGTTGCAGTTTGGCCAGCTGCTCTGGTCTGAGGCCCAACACCCTTACCAACGCCTCGTGGGCGGTGGTGCGGGCATGTTGCGCACTGGCCAAGGCTATAGCGGCATCACTTGCAAACTGCTGTTGTTTGGCTTGTTGTAGCCAGCTGAAATTGCCCACAGCCAACAGCCTTTTTGCCAGCTCTGCACTGGCATTGGCGCTGCGCTGGACTTGCTGCGCATAGGCTAGGCGTTGTTCAGCGGCAATTGCGCTAACCCACGCCAGCTTCACCGAGGAGATGTCTTTGACAACTTGCTGGGCCAAGTCAAGCTGTGCTTGATCAACCGCGAGTGTTGCAACAGCTTGTCGCTTGGGCAGCGTTAGCAAATCTAACAATCCAAATGACAGCATGCGGGTGAGCTCCAACTCCCCGGTTGAGGTCATGCGCTCAAAGCCAAAGTTGGGGTTTGAAATGCGCCCGCCTTGTGCCGCATTGGCCGTGTTGCCAACCCCTTGTGCCAGCATCGCTTGAAATGCGGGGCTGTTGTACATGGCCAGCTCGACAGCCCCTGCCTGCGTCAGCGTTTGACCAAGAAGCGTGTCAACGCGCTGGCGTGCTTCTCGCAGTGCAGCCTCGTCAGAAGCAAGCGTTAGCGGCGCGGGTAGGTGCGTGCCAACACGAGCCGATACCTGCTCTAGAACACCTTGTGGTGTGACCGATGTGCAACCTGCCAGCACCACTACGCTGGCAGCAATGGCGCTGAGTTGTAGTCGTTGCCGCCTCATTGTGCACCGCCTTGCGATGCCCGTTTGGCCGCCTCAGATGCCTCGGCGGCATAGGCCCGCCAGCCGCCACGCTGCCCGACGACCACATTGGCGGCCCGCCAGTCTATGGGTGTCACCTCGCCATTGTCGGGGTAGAGGTCAAACGCGGATGTGTGAGACAGTGGTGGCGCATTGGTCTGCGCCAGCGCCGTGTGCATGGTGGCAACACCAATCCACACAAATAGGATTGGCAACGCCACCAGTCGGACGCTGCGGTTGATATATAAAAACATAGATACCTCTGTGTAACCACGGCTTTACTGTTAACAAGCTGTGGGCTTGAAAGCCTGTGGTCACAATGAGCACACCCGGTGCAGGGTGTGCGCTCAATCAGCCAGTACGTTGTTCACGCATTGGGCCCTTTTGATTCAAGCAAGAGGTTTAAGGGGAGGGCGAAGTAAGCCCCCAAGCACTGGGCTTGGGATTTGTTGAGCGATCCACACCGGTGCAGCACAACGCGGCTGCTCATCGGTAAAAACGGCTGGTGTTGCAGTCAAGGACAGCCCTGAGCAAACCATGAGACACGCCGCGCATGTGACGTGGATGGCGTGCGACGCCTCACAACTGTGGCTTGAAAGCACTTGTTGGTGGCTTTTTGGCAGTGGCTGAGCATGGTGAACGTGGTCAGACACCTTGACAACAGTGGTGTGATCACAACCTGGCGACGCGTGCGCTGTGCTGGGCGACACCGGGCCCGCCATCTGTGTGGCCATAGCCGCACCAGCAATACCTTGCGTTGTCACGGCAAGCATGACAAACAAACAGGTCAATAATCGGCGTAAGCGCGACAACATGGTGGCAGTATAGGCGTTTGGTACGCGTTTTCGTTGAACTTGGATGAAGACAGTGTCTCTCACTACTATGATGACCACCGTACTACGACCACAGACCCCACCCAATAGTTCCCCACGCCCCAACACCATGACCACGCCTTCCAAGACCCAACCAACACCATCAACACCTTTGGATATAGGCGTGGGTGGTATGACGTGCGCCTCGTGCGTAGGTCGGGTTGAGCGTGCTCTTAGCAAGCAAAAAACCGTGTCGCAAGCCAGTGTGAATTTGGCAACCGAGATGGTGCGCGTCGTGCCTAGCACCGAGGTTACAGATGCGGTGGCTTGGCAGCGCGACATGCGCCGCGTGATTCGTGATGCGGGCTATGAGCCCAGAGACGCACAGGTATTGGTTGATGCAGACAAACCAAACCGCATGGGCATAGACAAGGACTTTTTGCCCACGCTGGCGGCATTGTTGCTGTCCGCGCCTTTGTTATTGCCCATGGTGGTGCACTGGCTTGGCCCTGTGTTGGGCATGCTGTGGGGCGCACCGGTAACGCTGTCCATGCCTGCACCGTGGATGCAGTTTGTGCTGGCCACACCTGTGCAATTTGTCTTGGGCTGGCCCTTTTACAAAAGCGCCTGGCACGCCCTAAAGGCGTTCACGGGCAACATGGAGTTGTTGGTCGCCATTGGTACAACCGCGGGCTGGGGCTTGTCCACCTGGCTGTGGTTGACCCATCAGGGTGAGCAGCCGCCGCATTTGTACTACGAGGGCTCAGCCGTTGTAATCGCCTTGGTGTTGTTGGGCAAATACCTAGAGACGCGCAGCAAGCGACAAACCACATCGGCCATTCGAGCGTTGAACAGCTTAAAGCCCAGCACAGCCAAGTTGTTGCCCGACGGCGTGAAGCGTGAGGACATTCAGCACATTCCTGTGTCTGAGTTGTTGGTGGGTGACCGCATACGCGTCAGCCCTGGTGAGCGCATTCCAGCCGACGGTGTTGTCGCCGTGGGTAGCTCCAGTGTGGATGAGGCCATGGTCACGGGCGAGCCCTTGCCTGTGGCCAAAACCGTAGGCGAGCGCGTGATTGGTGGCACGCTCAATGGCGAGGCCACTTTGGACATTGTGGTCAGTGCCACCGATACCCACAGCGTGTTGTCCAACATTGTGACCATGGTCAGTGATGCCCAGGCAGGCAAAGCCCCTGTGCAACGCATAGTGGACAAAGTAGCCGCTGTGTTTGTACCGGTGGTGTTGCTGATTGCCGGTGTGACGTTGTGGGTGTGGCTTGCAAAAGGTGCGCCTTTTGAGCAAGCCATGATCAACATGGTGGCGGTATTGGTCATTGCTTGCCCTTGTGCTTTGGGCTTGGCTACGCCAGCGGCCATGATGGTGGGTACAGGCGTGGCAGCCAAGCACGGCATTTTGATCAAGGACGCACAGGCCTTGGAGCAAGCGTATGCCGTAGACGTGGTGGCGTTTGACAAGACGGGCACCCTCACCATGGGCAAGCCCACGGTCATGGCCACACTGTGGTGCGACCTTGCACAGCCGCACGCACAGCCCGCGTCATTGGCCGCGTTGCAAGCCCTACAAACCGACAACCCACACCCTTTGGCCCAAGCCATGCGTGATTGGCTTGAGACCCAAGCGCTGCCAGCGTCTACCAGTCAAATAAGCGTAGAGCAAGTCGAAAACGTTGCAGGAAAAGGCAGCCAAGCCGTCAGCGCTGGCGCACCGCTGCAAATGGGCAGTTTGGCTTGGATGCGTGAGCTTGGCCTGGGCGCTCAACTGGAACAACCGTCGGTGATAGACGCCTTGCAACAGTGGCAAGGCTTGGGCTATAGCGTGTCTGCTTTTGCGCAGCAAGGCCGCATTAAAGCCTTGTTTGCCTTTGGCGACGCGTTAAAGCCCAGCACGGTTGACGCCGTGCGTGCGCTCATGGCTGCGGGCCAGCGCGTGGTAATGCTGTCTGGCGACAACCAAGCTGCAGCCAATGCGGTGGGCGCGCGCGTTGGTTTGCCACCAGCTGACGTATGGGGTGAATTACTGCCAGGTGACAAGGCCACCGCCATTAAAGCGCTGCAAGCCAATGGCAGCGTTGTTGCCTTTGTAGGCGATGGCATCAATGACGCACCGGCATTGTCTACCGCACAAGTGGGTGTGGCCATGAACAACGGCCAGCACGGCGATGTAGCCATGCAGGCCGCAGGCATTACGCTGATGCGCGCGGACCCGGTGCTGGTGCAAGCGGCTTTGTCTATTTCCAAACACACGGTACACAAAATCAGGCAAAACCTGTTTTGGGCGTTTGCCTACAACGCAGCAGGCATTCCGCTGGCGGCCATGGGTTTTTTAAGCCCTGTAGTAGCGGGTGCGGCCATGGCCTTGAGCTCGGTTAGCGTGATGAGCAATGCCTTGTTGCTAAACCGCTGGAAGCCCTAATAGCCGAGCGCGTTTCAAAGCCGTATCAGTTTCAAGAGCCCTAACAATCTTTAGAGTCTTTAGAGCCCTAAGAGCCTCAAAAGCTTTTAAGAGACTAAACCACGGCCAGTCGCGATGCAGTCTCAGGTGTGGCGTTGAAACACTGAAGACCGGCCTTCGCCAAGCACCAGTAGCACGTCATAAGGGTCGCTTCTGCCTTTGTAAACTGGCCCGTCCATACCGGGAGAGCCCACCACCATGCCGGGCACTGCCAAACCAATGGCTTTGGGGCGAAGCGACAGCAAGCGCTGTATGTCGCTAGCGGGCACATGGCCTTCTATGACATAGCCGTCAATAAGCGCGGTGTGGCAAGAGCCAAACGACTGCGGCATACCCAATTGTTTGCGCTTGGCGGTGTTGCCGGTGTCAAACACTTTGGTTTTAAAGCCATTTGCTTGCAAGTGGTCAACCCAGTCTTTGCAACAACCGCAATT